>CAZFDW010000186.1:0-4068 GCA_964517865.1 uncultured Chitinophaga sp. | reverse complement strand
GGCCGCGATGTGATCAAAGCCACGCCGGGCAATCCGGAAGCGTACCAGTTCTTCGCTGACCTCGCATTTGAAGTCGGCGACCCTCAGGCGGCCGTTGAGGCATTGCGGCAAGCTGTGCGAGTGAACCCCGGCGACGAAGCCTCCCTCCGCGCCCTTGCCAAAACTCTTGCCGATGAATTTCAAACCCCGGAATCGATTGAACTCTACTGGCGCGCGTTCGAAAAGGCCCAGGAACTGGAGAGTCAAACCAACATCGTGGTGGCTTTGAGCAATCTCTACCTTCGCAGCGACCAGTTCGAAAAAATCATCGAGCGACTGGAATTTCGCAGCCGCGAACTGAATCTGCCAACGGAGATGACGCGCTGCATCGCGACGGCGTATCGCGAAGCGGGCGATTTCCGTAAGTCGCGAGAGACGCTGGAACAGCTGACGGTCGATGATTCACAAAATGTCAGCCTGCTGAAAGAACTCCGGACGCTTGCCGAACAGGAACACAACAGTGCGCAGATGGAACAGTATCAGCGGCAAATCGTCGAGTTGACGGGATCTGATGAGGAACGGCGGCGGCTGATTGAGATTCTGGCGCAGGAGAGCCTCTATGACGAAGCAGCGAAGGAGAGGTTGAGACTGGCCGAGAGTCGCACCGATCGCGTGGAGATTCTGAAGGAGATTGAAATTCTGGTCTCAGGCGGATACGACGACGTCGCGGAGATGCTTTGCCAGCGCTTGCTACACTCCTCAAAGGATGACTGGGAAGCGTTGAACGCCTACCGCGGCGTACTGCTTCGTAACCATCAATTGGCCGAGGCACGGGAGGTGAGTCGCACGATCCTGCAGTTGGATGTCGATTTCGATGCTTCCAGTAGCTCGACTCTCCAGAGTCGAGACTCACACGCGACGAATTCCTCGACTCTGGAGAGTCAAGCTACGACTGCGACCGCAATTGACACAGTGCAATCATTTTCAGAGTGGCTGACCGAATCGACTGAGAATCCTGGAGCAAGTTTCGGGGCCGTCTATTGCGAGTGCGCAGGATCGCTCGTGTTTCGCGTCGGTGCGTCCGCGTTGCCAGCAGACCTTGACATAGTTTTTGCTCAGCATCTTTCTGATCGAGATCAGCTCCGGCTTGCGGCCTGGTTGATACGTTCAGTGACTGCGCGATCGCCGGCGAGCACCGAAGTCTGGACCGCTTTAGAAGACTTCCTGAATGGGCCGCCCACGCCAGCGCGGACAGTTGTGCAACTGTTCGAGTCCTGGCAGCGATATTTGGCCAACGATCTTCCTGCCGAGGGTCAGCAACGATTGAAGGAACGATCACTGCAGTTGTTAAAGACGTTGATCAAAGACGCTCCGGCCTGGCTGAACCAGACTGCAATTCCAATGTCGAGCCTGGTGCCCGACGAAAATATCGATGACGAAATCGCGACGCTGGTGGAAGAACAACTCCGGACTACCCGTGCAATTCACGAATTGGACGCATTATGGAGTATCGCAGCCAGATTTCAGAAGTCGGAAAGAATTAAGGGCGTCATTGCCGCTTTGCAGAAACGCCTTGCGGCGGAACCTGAGTTTGCGGGATCCCTTGCGGCGTTATTTTCTGACGGGAAATCTGGATTCGGAAGCCTGGACTTGATCGCCGTGCGGCTTGGACAGGATCCCGACGCCGTGCTTGCCCTTTTGGACCTTATCGAAACAGTCGGGACCGCAACGGCACGACCGGCAAAACAATTGCAAAGAAAGGAACTCATGACATTGCCGGAGATCCTGAGCGAGCGACTTGGTATCAATAAAGAATTAACTATTTCTGGTTGTCTTTCATTACTGGTGGAACTCAATGCTGAGGATCGCGTTGCAGACTGGTGTCGTACCAAAGCCATATCTGCATCGCCCGTGGAGCAGGTAGGTCTCCATTTGATTCGGGCTGAACTGGCACGTCAACTTGAGGACGATGTTGCGGAAATCTCCGGCCTGATCGATGCGGCAGTGGGTGATCCGCAGAATGACGAGATCAAGTTTTTGATTGCAACAGAAGCGGCTCAACAGGGGCTGATCGACGAAGCCGTGTTGGTGCTGGATTCCATGAACCTCACGGATGGTCCGCGTCAGATCCTGAGGGAAGAGTTTGTGCTGCGACATCTTCTCCCGTTGGGACCTTCCGAGAGATGCAATCTGGCAGCAGACAGGCTGTTCGGACTACCTCTCAATACGGACCAGCAGCGTGAATTAATTCCGGTCCTGGGCAAGCTCGGGATGCATGACAAGGCTGCAGCAATCCAGGCACGATTCGGCCGAGGCTCCATGGATCGCCAATCCATCCTTGGACGACAGCTACAGGCCTATGTTGCTGAAGGAAAGCACGAACTTGCCGGCGAAGTTGCATGGGAACTGTTGAAACTTGCATCGGGCGGTTCGCTGTTTTCCGGTCATCGTCCTGGCGATGATCGCGACGATGGTGGCGAGAGACTTCAGGCGATCAAAGCTTTGGGGCGGCTGAATCGACTTCAGCCACTGATCGATCGGTATGAGGCCATGTTGGCAGCGTCCCCGGGCTCGGTGGATCTGCTCGAGGTTCTGGCGGAGTTTCATGAAGCGGCTGAGCAGTGGGATTTGTTGGCGGCAAAGCGGGATCGGATTGCGTTGCTCTCAAAGAAGGCACCGCCGAGCCTTCGTGCCAAAGCCACGGAACTCGAACGCAGCGGCGATGTCAGCGGCGCGTGTGATATCTATCTGACGATTCTGAAAGATGATCCGGAAGCATTTTCGGACGAAATGGAGACCTATGTCCAGGCCTTTGAGCGAGCCAAACGACATGCGGATTTTCTGACTGCCGTCCTGAACCTTAAGCCCGAACACTGGAACGAACATGCGGGATTGATTATCAATGTGATCGCTGATCTGTCTCATGCGAAGTCGAATGACGACGTGGTCAGCAAGTCGATCGAAACTCTGCTCGCGAATGAGGTCTCTCGGCGACTTGCGATTGGCGGATTTCTGGCACGACCGGACGTGATCGCCGAAGAGAAGCTGCTTCCGGCAATTCAAAGTGAGCTACTGGCCGAAGTCGGTTTCCCGGACATCAGCGATGTTGACGAACCATATCTGATTCTGCAGAGTGTAAAGAATGAAACCAGCCTGGAGACGTTGCATGAGTTTCTGCTTCGGCGAGCGGCTGGGCGTCAGCCCTCCGTGCAATTCCCCGACGCATTGCTCATTTATCTCGATGCACGACTTGGACGACGAGCGGACGTGGAATCGCGAATTGTGGAGATGCAAAGCCTCGTACCGGACATGGCATTGATCTCTCAGCAGAATCGATTCTTCCAAATCCTCGTCCTCAGCCGACGCCTGAAAGAAATCGACGGTAACTGGGATCCGATTCGGCTGACGTTGCTTGAACATCTGGTTAGGCACACCACGGTCCCAACGTTCATCGACACGATTCTCGAAGATCTCGGCACCCTCTATGAATCGCTTGGTCAACAGCAAAAGGCGCGCAACATTCTGAACCAGCGAGTTCAGCGCATGCTGAACAGCACCGGTGACGCAAACGGCGATCCATCGGAATCGATCCGCGAATTGCTTCAAGCCGGCGAGAAAATTCAGCACTCGGGATTTCCAATCGAAGGCGCGTGTTTGCTGCTGAGC
Source organism: uncultured Chitinophaga sp. (assembly GCA_964517865.1). Taxonomy (GTDB): domain Bacteria; phylum Planctomycetota; class Planctomycetia; order Planctomycetales; family Planctomycetaceae; genus SXXK01. Next base: position 423 of record CAZFDW010000186.1, on the reverse strand, counting down.
GTAACGGCGCATGACATTGATGAATTCACCAGCGACCTGGACGACGATAAGGCCGTCGCGTTTAAGTCGCGTTTCAACGCATCCCAACGCTGGGCGAGACAGCAGATCTCCGCTGAGAAACTTGTCAATTGGTTTGAGATGGCTGTGCAGAGTGCGGCCGAGGACGCTGGTCATTTCGAAGAAGATCCCGCGTCGGAGACACGGGGCACATTGTCGATCGATGATTCGGATCTGGATCCGGGGCATTTTGATCTGCTGCTGGAACTCACCGGAACGACTGATCCTCGAACTCGCAATGCTGGCATTCTGAAGACCGGAAGAATCGACAGCGTGATTGTGAAGGCGATCGAAAAGCAGTCGTTCGACGATGAAAAACTTCGCACGACGCTGACAGAAACAATCCGGACGTTCCTGACAGACGAC
>CAZFDW010000185.1:0-11261 GCA_964517865.1 uncultured Chitinophaga sp. | reverse complement strand
GACGTCGTCGATGTTCTTGAAGGCTTGTTCAAACATTGAGCGGGGTGGCCGTTCGAGGGACGGTGGGATTCTGTGGCGCGTGTGAGTCGTGTCGATTGCCCGCCCACCATAACGCCGCAGGGGAGGCGTTTCTATCGAAGCTGGGTGGAAAGATTTCGCAATCAGGGATCGGGGGATCAATGGCAGAAGCGCCTGTCATCAGTTCTAATGTGGGTGATGAACCAAAAAAGAAAACGTGAAATTGCTGCGGATAACCGCTCAGAAACCTCGTTTCTCTCATAATCCGAATACTCACTGAAAGGAAAAGTAATGAAATCATACAGAGCATTCGTCTTTGCGGCACTGGTGGTCCTTACCTCCTCAACGGTATCCGCCCAGTTCGGCGGAGGCGGTGGGATGGGCGGAGGAAGTTTTTCGAGCGGAAGTTCCTCAGACAAAGACTGGTGGTGGCGCGGCAATCGTAGTGACGATGCCGCTGTCTTCGACAGTAAACGTTTCGTCGCGACCGATTCGATTCTGAACGTGATCACGATCAATGGTTCAGCAGAGCGACGGTTAGTGCCCGAAAAACTGCGGCTTGTCGTCGCACTCACGCGTGAAGGTCCTACGGCTGTCCAATGCCGCGACGCACTCCGAGAAGACATTGCACTTATTCGAAAGGACTGGGCCACACACCTGAAGATCGAGGATAAAGACATTGTCGAGGACTTTATTGCGTTACTTCCCGTAGAGAACTGGGCGAAAGAAGTTAATGGCGCTCGGGAAACGCAGGGAACAGCCGGATACCGACTTCAGATAAATCTGCATGTATCGTTGCCGAGCGACGTGTTGGCGGTGCAGGCAATTGAACTTGCGTTCTTGCTTGCGAATGCCAATGTTATCACTTTCGACTATTGGCACTCAAAGCTTGACGACATCAGAAAGGAGGTCAGAGCGCAAGCGGTCGCGGAGGCCAAAGAGAAGTCCGATGTGATGCTGGCCGTGTTTGATCAACGACCGCAAATCATCAACATCGACGAAGATACCCACGTCTTCTATCCCAATCAACTATATCAGACATACATCAACGCACTCGAAACAGAGGACTATTCGCGATACCGAGACCAGCCTGTTCCGGAATCGATTTCGAAGTTTTCATTTCTACGAGGGCTCCAAAGCGACACCGATGTACGGTCGAAGGAAATCATGATGAAACCGGAAATTGTCGTCGCTTCCAGTGTCAATCTGTACTATCAGTCCCCGGCCAAATCGAAAGTAAAAGCTGAGGAATAAAAGTGATACGGTTGATCTGGTCGTTTTTCATCTCGCGATCAGTGATTCATCTTGAACCAGATCGCAAACCCGTAATGATCTCGGTATAGGGCACAATAAATTGGGACACAGCCAATGCTGTTCGGCACGCCTTGGGCATTACGAAGTCCGGCGAGATCGGGTTCGTACACGACATTCGGAACGATCACTTCGCAAACCATTCCCGGCTACGAACGCAGCCATGCCTTCACAGGCCGGAATTGGGACGTGGATTTGTACTACTACAGCGCCCGCTGGTAAGTGCCGTTGGCCGATTCATCAGCGAAGAAAGCCACAGTCAAGCAGGTGCGGTCCACTTTTTCGCGAGATTATTTTAGCACCCCGAAAGGGAACTGTGTGTTAACTCCACGACCCGCGCCAACCAGAGAGTCAGAGACTTTTGGTCCAAATCGCACCCGATGGAGAGGTACCTTCCGCACCTCGGAAGGGACCGCCGCGAAACAGAGACATCTCACATTCTGGGTCGCAAGTCGCAAACAGCACGAAATACTGGGTATAAATGCAAAAACGCCGAGAGGGACACTCTCGGCGTTTTCTGTTCACTCGGATGCCAGCGAAAGTTCGCTGACAGAATTTAGCTCCCCCGGTAGGACTCGAACCTACGACAAGGCGATTAACAGTCGCCTGCTCTACCAACTGAGCTACAGGGGAATGGTTTCTCAACAGATCCAAACGGCACCGTATCGGGGATCGGACTCGCAGGGATCGATTTAATGGGCGGAAAGTAGCGATCACTTCGCCGTGATGCAAGTCTCTTTTGGGGGTCTTCCCGTTCGTAATTGCATCCAGGATTTGAGGTTGCGCAGATTCCGCCGAGTTGCAGCGTCTCAGCGTCAGGAAACTGCCTATCGCTCTGGGGTATGGATACTGCAACTGTGTTCAAGGTTCGCGCGGATGTCTCCGCAGTCTCCTTTCGCGAGAATCAACTGGTGCAGAATATCGGCCAGAATCGGAATGTCGCTGTCAGGGCGCGTCGGGCTGTCAGGATGCGTCAGATTTGTCCGTATCCAGCCGCGTTGGTGCAGAAACATGGCGGCGGAATGCTTGTAGGCAGGTACAGGGTTACGAAACACCAGAAATCCGAGGTATTGCAGGACATCGTTAATCTGGAGAAAGTCCGCGTTGCCGGCCAGCCATGCGGCGTCGCGCCTGGCAAACAGATCAGGGGCAAAACTGCTGAGTCCTAACAGATAATCGCTGCCGTACATTACCATATCAATGGCCAGGTCGTTGCCGGTCAGTACCAGAAAATCCGGACGGATCTCATCTCGCCATGCCAGTCGCTGCCATTCCAAATCACGGCGAAGCGACGAGTGTTTTGCGCCAAGGCACTGCGGGAGACTCATCAGGCCGCGATAAACCGATTCACTGTAAATCGCCCCGAACGGCGCGAACATTTTTCCCAATTCAAAGCCGATGAAGCGATCACAGCGGATCGCCAGCCGACGGTAGGATTCGACAATCTCCGAATCAGCCTGCTGAGTCAGCCCAAACGACTGAAAAATGACCGGCGTTCCTCCGCGTTGCTGAATTTCGTCAATGCGTACATTGTAAGCATCAAGAACGAAGCGACTGCCGGGGGTATCTTTCACGAAAGCACCGGCGACGAACATGCGACCGTTTGTGACAGCCTGCGTCCGCTGCAGAACCTCAAGGCGTGTCACGTCATCCAGCAGGTGTACATAGCCAGTGTCCATGTTGACAGCAGGTACAAGACCGGCGTCGCAGGTGCGTGCCACATGCTGGTCGAATGCTGACCAGTCGATTTCGCCCGGTGCAAGAAACGGCAGGAGAACGGCCGACATGCCGGTGATGCGGCGATTGGGTCGGAGTGCAGGGATTGGAATATGTGTGCTCATCGGATGGCACCTGAATGGAGCGAAGTCCTGGAAAATGGGTCAGGAATCAATAGCCATGGCCCGAAGGGTGCTGCGCACTATTGGTTCCTGACCCCTTTTCCAGGACCGGAACATCATTGACATGGCAAACGCGGCTCGACTCGGAGAGTCAAGTTACAACAGACTCGGCTCGACTCGGAGAGTCAAGTTACGACAGAGCGGGACTGGACAAAAAAAAGGCCCGGTGACTGCGTCACCGAGCCTTACATACTTTATCACTGGCGGTCGATTTTCAGAAGCCAACCAGCGCTCAAACCGTCTGCGTTCGAGATTCAAAATTTCGGTTACAGGCGCAACTCGGAGTTCAGTTCTGTCAGATCATTGCGAATATCTCTGGCTTCCTGTGAAAGGTAGGCGCGGTCAGCCGTGTTGCATCGACTGAGGTAGCTGTAGATTGCCTGCCATTCCTGATACAGGCTGTCGGCTTCCTTTTGTAATTCCGTCAGCGTCGGAGCGGCATTCATCATTTTGCTCAACCGCTGTGTGCGTTTCATGAATGTGGCACTGGCCTGAAGTGCTTCATTGCGGTAGGCCGGGCGTTCGGTGTTGAGCCAGTTGCGAACATCCCAGTCGAGCTGGTCAGCCAGACTCTCAAGTGATGATGCGATCGGCTGTAAACGACGTGTGTCAACCTGTGACACCGTGCCGCCCAGTTTCAGCGAGCTACGCAGCGAGGCCATGCTGTCTTCGATCTGACGCAGCACTGAGAGCCCTTGCTGACTCTGCATCGTACCGAACGTGCGGATGAACACAGCACCGTATTCTTCGACGTACTTGTAACTATCGACGATCATTTCATCGGATTCATTGCGGTTCAGATTGTCTTTGAAATTCTGCACTGTACCGTAGAAAGCGCTTGCAGTCTCCAGTGTGGAGGATGCATTCTTGAAGCTCAGCAGCAGCTTGAGCGGCGTGCGGCTGTAGAAATCATCAACATTGCGAATCAGTGCATCGGCCGTCTGTTTCAATTGAGCCCGATTCGTCGATGTCTCGAGCCACAGCAGTTCATGAATGGAGTTGTCAGCCAGAACGACACGATTGAGTGCGCGCTCGACATAGGTATTCGTCACGGTTCGTAGTTGTTCTGCCGTCAACTCCCAGGGGCGATCGAAGAAGTTGTACTCTCTCACGATGCGGTCATACGGATATTGCGCAAGCACCATATCCTGGACCCTTGTAACCTGTTGCTGCATCTTGCGGCAGTCGTTGACGATTTGATCGGTCTTGGCGGTGCCGTTGGGGTCGCGGCTCAGCTCGTCGCTCATGTTGTAGAGTGCATTCTCCAGCACGGACAACTGTTGATACAACTGTCGGTAGTCCAGAGTCGGCTCGACCTTGAACATCTGGCCCACTTTGCGATCGATGCCGTCCAGGCGATCGGCTGAAGCGAGTGTCGCGGGACTCACGCCGGTTGATTGTCTGAGTCGATGCGACAGGACAAGCCAGTCAGCATCGATCCGACGAAAGTCCACCACAATCGTTTCGAGTGGAATGCCTGCCTTCAGATCCTGATTGAGTCGCGCTGTCAGGTCTCGAAGCGAGTAGAGATCATTCAAGAGGGAACGCAATTGAGGATAGCGACGGTAGTCCTGCTCAAGTGCGGAGTACAATCGCCCGGATTCGTCGTACGCGTCTTTCATTGAGCGGGCCAGCAACGGCTTATCGACCTTCGACAAATCGACCGGCTGACTGCCGATTCCCAGCGTTTGTGTGCGGGAATTTATGTCCAGACTGCCAATTTCGCCAGGTTGAAGCCGACGAGTCAGATCCTGATAGTCAGACTCTGTTCGACCGATGCGAGTGGCTGGCTGTGCGATTGCGGTGGAGGCCAGCGTTACGGTTAAAAACGCTGCGGCAATCGTCCGAATCAATTCGGTTTGCGGTGAGTGCATAGCGGATTCCTTTTCCTGAGTTCCAATCCATGAATTTGAGTCAGCGGGCCGTATCGCGTGATTTTGCCCCCCGGCAGAATTCTGCATCGCCTGCAAATTCCGCTGTACCCTGACGATCTTTACAGTTTAGGCCAAAACGCCGATTTCTGGAAACAGCAGTTTTTGCCGGAGTTTCCGGCATTGGATTTCACACGCGGATATAGATCTTCTTTGCTTCAAGGATCCGACAGGCGCCATACACAATACCGCTGGAACACAGGAAAGCGATGATCACCACACCCAGGCTTGCCGTCTGCTTGATCCATGGCGATACGAGCCACATTGCAACATCGCTGAGGATGTATGCGGCCAAAGAATTTGTGCCGAGCGTTCTGAAGACCCCGAGTTGCAATTTTTTCTGATCGCAGATCCAAAGAAATATCGCAAATACCAACAGAGAAAATCCGGCAGCGAATGTCGTGTACGACATGCTGCCACATCGCTGACTCATCATCCAGTAGTTCCATTTGCGAAGCGCAGAATCCGGAGGTGGCACAAATGGAGGTTCCACGATTCTCCCGTCCCAACTGCGAAATCTCTCGACAGTCGGAACAACGGGATCTGCGGCATGCCGGATCTCTTGTTGCGATTCCACCTGCTCCAAAGGTACGTCGTACAGAACGGTCCCACACGAACACAGCCACCCGATCACCATCGCAGAAAGCCCCCAGCGCGCAAGTCGCCATACCGACGCCGGATCGGAGCTTTTGACCATGTCACAAGCCAGCGTCCCGCAGAGTGCTGGTATCGACCATGTGAGAAACCCCAGCGGACCTCCATCAATGCCGTTCGGATTCGAATTCACCCAGTCGAAATTAAACCACCACGAAAGTGTGACATGCAGGCTTGTGGAAAAAATGGCGTAGAACACCCGCACTCTCGAAGTCGTCGCAATGACCGGAAGAATCCAGAGCGACGTCGCCGCGATGTGCAGCAGCGTCTGAAACAAGTTGCGTTTGCCCAGCCTTGCCAGGACCTGCAACCAGTGTTCCGTCTGAAACGATGTCACGATGTTCGAAAAGTCGCCAAACGAATACCAGACGACCGCAACGCAGGCGAGTCCCAGAATTCTGCGAACGGCTCTGCCCCACGGCATTCGGCCATCCTTCTCAATGCGTCTGCCGAGACTTAACCGCATCGCGAACCCGGCTGCGAACAGGAACTGCGGCATGATGGTGTCCGCATAACTGCAGTAATCGTGCGTGTGCCGCAGAATCCGAGGGCAAATGGCGTAGCTGCCCAGACAATTTACCAGCAACATTCCCAGCATCGTGTAGCCGCGAAACTGGTCAAGTGATGTGAGTCTGGATGGCGTGATGGTATGCGAAGCTGACATGGCGAAGTTCGGTGCCGGGCTCGAAAAATGGAAGTGTGAATCACGAACTCTATCGATATCGCATCCTGTGCAAAACGGTAACTTCTGTTATCGGAATATTCGTCTGACAGCCAAAGTTCGTTCGCGGAGCAGAATTTCTAAGCACCAGCGGAGAAGTTACTTCGTTTAACCGCGTGCCCATCGGGCCGCGCTTCGCTGCCAATCGCGGGGCCTTGCCCACGCGGTTAAACGATATTATGCCAAACTACTTCTGCCGAGGTGCTTATCAGCTGTGGACAAAGCCGGCCAGTTTGTGAATCTGCGATTCCTGCAGGGTGCGTGAAGCGGAGCGGTACGCAACACTTTCCGGTTCAATCGCACATGGTGTGTTTCGCTCCGCTTCACACACCCTACGCAAATTACAAATTGGCCGACCACCGCCCTGCGTTGAGGCTAAACATTTGATGTCGCGTCGAGTATAACTTTGTCGATCCACACATTTCCTGACAGGAGGATGGCGATGAAAATTTCGGGGCATATCAGATTTTTTCTGGCAGTTGTTTTTGCGATTGAGTCCACGATCATCCTCGCAGGACCGATCGCCCATGCGGATGACACGTCGCAGGTGATCACAGGAGTAGCACGACAGCCATTTGTCGCGGCAACTCGACGCCTCGTCGAAGCCATGGACTTTGCCGGTGCACCTTTAAGTAGTGATGTCAGTCAGAAGATTACTGACGCAGCAGCGATGTCTGAAGATAAAGATGCCGTGAAACAGCTACAGCTGATTCTGGATCCGCTTTGTCTGGCCTTCGTGAATATCAACGCCGAAAGTCGTGTCAAAGTTGCCGAGGGGCCTGTGAAGAAAGAGCTGATGCAGCAAGGATGGCGGGCCTTCCTGATCAAGGTGCATAATGAAGCGGGAATCAACCCGGTCCTGCTGGCTGAAAGCCCGAACTCATTACCCGTTTACCAACAGGGACGCGGGTCTCGTGAAGAACCGCGGAAGAATCAGACACTTGTGAATCCCGAAGACGTTCCCGATCGTTTTCTCGATCTCAACATGCTGCAACGCGAACCGCTGAAGGACAAGCTGTCGGGGCTGCTCGTGGAGTATCGCGTGTTGCTGCTTTACAGTCGCGACGCCGGGCAGCGTGAAGCATCACTCTCGTTTCATATCGGCGCGGGGACTCAGGATATCGGTTTCCGTAACGCCGTTCCGATTCTGTTTGACTGCAAATCAGCCGTCGCGGTGAAGTTGCAGATTCACGATGTTGATGGCGAACCCACAACGGCCAACTTCATCATTCGCGACACGAAAGGACGAATCTACCCGTTGCCGTCGCGCCGACTTGCACCGGATTTCTTTTTCCATGATCAGGTTTATCGCAGCAATGGCGAATCCATCATGCTGCCTCCAGGCAACTATTCCTTCGTCGTGAATCGTGGCCCCGAATATCTGCCGCAGCGTCTGAACGTTGCGGTGACGGACGAAGCCGAACAAATCGTCGCAGTCGATTTGAAACGCTGGATTCATATTGCAAAGCAAGGCTGGTTCTCCGGAGATCATCATGTTCATGCTGCGGGCTGCGCTCACTACGACAGCCCGACCGAAGGCGTCGGACCCGAAGCCATGATGCGACATATTCTCGGCGAAGACCTGAACGTCGGCTGCGTCCTGAGCTGGGGGCCGTGCTGGTATACTCAGAAGGAACACTTCAATGGTCAGGTTTCAGCACTTTCGACGCGCGACTACCTGATGCGCTATGACGTCGAAGTCAGCGGTTTTCCCTCGTCCCACGCCGGCCATTTGTGTCTGCTCAAGTTGACAGAAGATGATTATCCCGGCACAACACGACTGGAACAATGGCCAAGCTGGACGCTCCCAGTCCTCAAATGGGGACGAGATCAGGGAGGCGTGGTGGGGTACAGTCACAGCGGTTGGGGGCTCGCACTGCCTGACATTATGCCGGACGGATCGCGGAAGTTTCCGGGTCAGCCGTGGGGTGGTGCTCCGCGTGAATGGCCGGGCAAAGCCGTTACAAAACTACCGGACTACGAGATGCCTCGCTTCGACGGCATCGGTGCCAACGAATACGTCGTCACCACGGCTCATAATGTCTGCGACTTCATTTCAGCGGTTGATACACCAGCCATCTGGGAACTCAATATCTGGTATCACACGCTCAACTGCGGCATGACGACCCGCATCAGCGGCGAGACTGATTTCCCCTGCATTTACGGAGACCGCGTGGGGCTTGGCCGCATCTACGTACAACTCGACAAGGGGCAGGAACTGACCTATGACACGTGGATCGAAGGCCTGCGCGACGGTCGCAGCTACTGTGGCGATGGACTGAGTCACATTCTGGACTTTAAAGTCGATGACGTGAGTGTCGGTCAGAGCGCGGCGGATCATCCGCTGAGCACACTCAGGCTGGACGTTCCGAAGACCGTCAAAGTCACGTTCAACGCGGCGGCGTTGCTGGAAGAAACACCCACGGAATTGACGGAGTCCATTCGCAATAAGCGCCTGGATGAAAAGCCATACTGGCATCTGGAACGTTGCCGCCTGGAAAATTCTCGCAACGTCCCGGTGGAGATTGTGGTCAATGGTGAAGTTGTGGCGACGCAGAATCTGCTGGCCGATGGAGATGTCGAGCCCATGAGTTTCCCCATCGAGATCACTGAATCGTCCTGGATTGCCGTGCGTATTCTTCCGTCGGTTCATACGAACCCGGTGTTCGTGCAGGTCGGCGACAAACCGATTCGAGCCAGCCGCCGCAGTGCCGAGTGGTGTCAGAAGGCCGTAAAGGTTTGCTGGGAAGCCAAGCAAAACAACATTCGCATTGAAGAACGCGAAGCCGCCAAACTGGCCTATGATCAGGCCGAGGCGATTTACGCGAAGATCCGAGAAGAGGCGACTGAATGAATCGTAGCCATCACGCTCCGCGTGATGAGCCTCAGGCTTGAAACGCTACTGAATGACCAGGGCGATAATAGACTCCGCACGGTCATGAGTGAGACAATTGGCGAGCGGCATGCGTCAGCTTGCCGGTACAAAAGCAAGGTACCGGAGGGCTCATGCCGCTCCGCTCCGCTCGCCGGACTGATTTCCGACCGCGCGGAGCATAAATCGATTCCCTTCGATCTTTTCATTTCACATTGCAGAAATGATTCGTGCTGGTGCTTTGTCAAGACTTGATTTTGTGGTAGGCCGGACCAAGCGAAGCGCAGTTCCGGCATTGGCAGACCTGCCGGAACGGCGCTCCGCTTGGTCCGGCCTACGGCTACATTTTTGAGTTTCACGTTTGGAAAATCCCTGATGCAGATTTCATGCGAAGCCGTTCATGCAAAGCGACTTCGCGACGATTTATTTGTGCTTCTCGACTGCCGCGAGCAGGACGAATGGGACTTTTGCCGCATTGACGGTGCGATGCTGATCCCGATGAGCGAATTGCAATTGCGCGTGAGCGAACTTGACCCACATCGAAATGCGGAAATCATTGTCTACTGCCACCATGGTGTTCGCAGCCTGCGGGTCGCCTTGTGGCTGCAACAGCAGGGTTTCAGTCAGGCAGCCAGCATGGCCGGCGGCATCGAGGAATGGTCGCTGAAAGTTGATCAGGGTATGCCGCGGTATTAATCGGGCGGAAACGGGTCCGGCGAGCGGAGCGGCGTGAGCCCTCCGGTATTTCGTTTTTGTCCGATACCTCGATGTTGTACCGGCAAGCTGACGCATGCCGCTCGCCAATTGTCTCCATGAGGATCGCGCGGACGGTTGCTCAAAGCCAACAGCGATTACACACGAGCCTTTTGAAGCTCACCAAGTTCGCGAAGTGCGGTATCTCGTTTTTGAATTGCCGAATTGGTGGCTGCAATCGCAGAGGGATTCAGCACGCGCGAACCAGCGACGACGGTTTGAGCAATCTGATCTGGTTTTCGCGAACCGACGATGGCGGACGTTAGTTCAGGGCGACGCAGAACCCAGGCAATGCTGAGTTCCGGAAGCGTCCAGCCGAGTTCTTCCGCAATCCGACCGAGTTGTTCGACGAACGCAAGATTAATTTCCAGTTGCGGGGACTGAAATCGAGGATCTCGGCTGCGATGATCTTTGGCTGACAGACCGGCGACTCGCGCAGCAGAGAACGCGCCGGTGAGCAAGCCCTTTCCCATCGGGCTGTAGCAGATGACCCCGATGTTTTGTTCGCTACAAAACGGCAGGATTTCGGCTTCGACGTCGCGTGCGATCATACTGTACGGTGGCTGAAGTGAGACGGTCGGATGTATTGCCTGCACACGTCGCATCTGACTCACGGAAAAATTCGACACGCCGATGTGACGCACCTTGCCCTGTGCCTTGAGGTCCACCAATGTCTGCCAGCCCTCTTCAACTTCTTCATCAGGTTCCGGCCAGTGAAGTTGATACAGGTCGATGCAGTCCGTATGCAATCGCTTCAAACTGGCTTCACACTCAGCAAGGACGCTGTCACGCCGGAGAGATTTACCGATTTCTCCGTTACCAAGGGCCACACGGCCACACTTGGTGGCGATCAGAGGGCGGTCGGCGGCAGGAATCTGTTGCATCGCCTTCGCAACCAGAATTTCACTGCGGCCTTCGCCATAAATCGCGGCGGTGTCGATCCAGTTGATCCCCAATGCCACCGCGCGCACGATCGTGTCGATGGCTTCCTGTTCATCCTGATCTCCCCAGCCGAATTTCCAGTCACCGCCGCCGATGGCCCATGTGCCGAGACCGATGACGCTGAGTTTCATTCCACTGGAACCAAGAGTGCGATACTGCAT
>CAZFDW010000184.1:0-10000 GCA_964517865.1 uncultured Chitinophaga sp. | reverse complement strand
CGCTCGCCGGACTCATTTTCGGCCGCGCAGAGTATAAACTGCACCTGTGAATTCGTACATTACAGCCTGAACGCTGTCCTCCAATCGTCAGGAATCACCGATGCCTTACCGAAATTTTGTGGCTCTTTTCGGCTTTTTGGCGCTCCATGCGAACTTTTTGGAAGTCGTGTCTGCGGCACCGCCGGTTGATTTTCAGCGTCAGGTGCAGCCGATTCTGGCCGAACACTGCACGCTCTGCCATGGCGTCGATACGGACGTTCGCAAGGCTGAACTTCGAATTGACGTACGAGTCAATGCTTTGGCAGGCGGCGAATCCGGAATGGCTGCGATCGTGCCGGGGCAGCCGGACGCCAGTGAAATGATTCGTCGTATCACGTCGCTCGATGCTGATACCGTGATGCCACCGAAGGATCATAACAAGCCACTTTCGGACACCCAGATCGCCACATTGAAACAATGGATCACGGAAGGTGCAAGGTATGAAAATCACTGGGCGTTCACCGCACCGGCAAAATCCGAATTGCCTGACGTTGACACGGACCACCCGATTGATGCGTTTGTGCTGGCAAGACTGAAGGCGGAATTGCTCAGTCCATCGCAGCAGGCATCCAGCTCCGCTTTGTGCCGACGAATTTATTTGGACCTGATTGGTTTGCCCCCATCGCCTCAGGAGTTGACGGCTTTTGAAACGGATGGCGCAGCGGCGACAATTGAAGCGTTGCTTCACAGCGACCGCTTTGGCGAAAAGTGGGCAAGGCACTGGCTGGATCTGGCTCGCTATTCCGACACAAACGGTTACGAAAAGGACTTGCAGCGTGAGCAGTGGTCATGGCGAGACTGGGTAATTGAAGCCATCAATCTCGACATGCCATATGACAGGTTTCTGGTCGAACAGATCGCCGGAGATCTCTTACCCGATGCGACTCAGAAACAAATCATTGCCACTGGATTCCTGCGAAACAGCATGATCAATGAAGAAGGCGCGATCGTGGCGGAACAGTTTCGCATGGTCGAAATGTTCGACCGTATTGACTGCATCGGAAAAGCCGTGCTGGGACTGACCACCCAGTGTGCGCAGTGTCATACGCATAAGTTTGATCCGCTGACCCACGACGAATACTACGGCATGTTTGCGTTCCTGAATAACGCCTATGAAGCGCAGTCATGGGTTTATACGTCAGACCAGCTGCAGCAACTTTCCGAAATTCAGACACACATGCAGGCTCTGGAAGACCGCATTCGCAGCGAACGACCGAACTGGAAAGCAGACCTGTCCGCATGGGCCACTGATCTGGAATCAAAACTGATTGCATGGCAGCCGCTGGACGCCATCGAAATGGGCAGCATCAGCGGCCTCAATCACCCAACTCAGGAATCCGACAAATCACTGCTGATGAAAGGCCACACCAGCGGAGATGTCTTCATGATCGCGGCGCCGAAACTGCATGGCATAACCGGTTTGCAGCTGGAAGTTCTGACGCACCGGGATCTGCCTCACAACGGTCCCGGGCGAAGCAGCAACGGCACATGGGGCGTGCAGGAACTGGAAGTGCTGGTCCGCAAACCGGGGGTCAACGAATGGGAGAAGCAGAAGCTTGTCAACGCTACGTCGGATTTTTCGCAGGCGGATTCGAAGTCAGACGAAGGAAAGAAATCGGCGGGTCCGGTCGCCTACCTGATCGATGGGAAAGATGAGAACGCGTGGGTTGGCGATCGTGGTATCGGACAGCGGAATCAACCGAGCGTTGCCGTAGTGCAATTTGAACAACCGCTTGAATTCCCGGAAGGGACTCAGGTAAAAATCGCCTGGCGAATGGGGGACATGGTGGGTTGCGCTCGCTTCAGTCTCACGACAAACGCCAGCCCGACAGCACTCGCTGTGGACCATGCGGCTGCACTGGCCCTGCGAATTCCGGAAGAACAGCGAACTGCAGCCCACAGCCATGTTCTGTTTTCGGCGTGGCGACGGTCCGTGACTGAACTGCAGTCCGTCAATGATGAGATTGACGGGTTGTTGAAATCGCAGCCTGCTGCTTCGACATCCATCCTGCACATGGCGGAACGAGAATCCAGCAACGTCCGTGGCACGCATTTGCTGAATCGTGGTAACTGGGATCAGCCGCTGCAGGCAATTGAACCGCATGTGCCGGCAGCGTTCCATCCCTTTCCGGAAGATGCTCCAAAGAACCGCCTGGGATTCGCTCAGTGGCTTGTCGATCGTCGTTCGCCACTGACGGCTCGCGTCGCCGTGAATCAAACCTGGCAGTCGATCTTCGGGACGGGTCTTGTAGAAACGCCGGAAGACTTCGGCACACGAGCCCCCGTGCCGGAGTATCGCGAGCTGCTCGACTGGCTCGCAGCCGACTTTATGGAACATGGCTGGAGTCGCAGGCATCTGATTCGCACAATCCTGACAAGTGCGACGTATCAACAATCGTCGTTGGCGACTACAGAACTGCTTGAACGCGATCCCGCCAATCGCCTGCTGGCACGCGGCCCGCGTTTTCGTGCCGACTCAGAGGTCGTTCGCGACATCGCGCTGACCGCATCGGGTTTGATCACTCACAGGATCGGCGGGCCCGGAATTATCCCTCCCGTGCCGCAGAACGTCCTCGATTACAACTACACGTATCCCTCGTACTGGACACCGGCAACCGGTCCGGAACGTTATCGCCGCACAGTGTATGGTTTCCGCAAGCGATCCATGCCGGATCCTGTCATGTCGAACTTCGACGCTCCAAATGGCGATTTTTCATGTGCGCGCCGCGTGCGTTCAAACACACCACTGGCGGCGTTGACGGGGCTGAACGAGGCAGTTTTCGTAGAAGCCGCGCGTGCCCTTGCACTGAGAGTCCTCAAAGAGGCGGCGACCACTGACGCTGCCCGGGCCGAATACGCATTTCTGCTGTGTACGTCGCGGCAACCCACTGACGCTGAACAACGCGAAGTACTCGACCTTCTGAAATCGCAGCGGCAGCGACTCGCTGATGGCTGGCTGAATCCTCGCGAAGTGACAACAGGCGATCCGACGAAACTTCCGGAACTGCCTGGCCAGACGACTCCTCAGGACGCCGCCGCATGGACAATGGTGGCACGCGTACTGCTGAATCTGGATGAGACGCTGTCCAAGTATTAAGGACCGGGTTTCCCGTGATTCAATTCGTGCCACAGAATTGCAGTGGGAGACTTGCAGGAAACCAAGGTCATTCGCGACACTCCGCAGGCTGAGAGGAGGATCGCAACAATGCAAAATGTGCTGGCGGTGGTTCTGGCCGGTGGGAAGGGATCCCGGCTGGAGCCATTAACGCGCGACCGCAGTAAACCGGCTGTGCCATTTGGCGGATGTTTCCGCATCATCGATTTTACCCTTTCGAACTGCCTGAACAGCGGCATTCGAAAAATCCTGGTGGTCACGCAGTACAAGGCCGCCAGTCTGGAACGCCATATTGAGTTGGGCTGGCATTTTCTGCCGGCCGAGCTTGGCGAATTTGTCAATGTCCGTCCGCCCGAACAGCGCATTGATGAGAACTGGTATCTGGGGACTGCGGACGCGATTTATCAGAATATCTACACCATCGAAAAAGTGCAGCCAAAGTATATCGTCGTGTTAAGCGGCGATCATGTCTATCGGATGGACTATTCGCTCTTTGTCCGTGAACACATCGCGTCGAAAGCGGATGCCAGTATCGCCTGCCTTCCGGTACCGCTTGTGGATGGCCGTCGATTCGGAGTCATGCGGGTCAATGATGATCGACGCATCATTCAGTTTTGCGAAAAGCCGTCCGACCCAGAACCGATGCCAGGTCATCCTGACATGTGCCTCGCTTCGATGGGTATCTATGTCTTCAACACGGATTTTCTGTTTGAACGACTCTGCGTTGATGCAAACGATCCGGGCAGTCATCGGGATTTTGGAAAGGACATCATTCCGTCGATCATTGATTCGTCGAACATCATGGCATGGCCGTTCCTGGATGACGAGACGGGGCAGCCCACCTACTGGCGCGATGTCGGAACGCTGGATTCCTACTACGAAGCGAACATGGATCTGATTTCAGTGCAGCCGGAACTCAATCTCTACGATGCGAACTGGCCGATTCGCACATGGCAACCCCCATTGCCGCCTCCGAAGTTCGTGTTCAATGATCACGAACACAGCCCGCCGCGAATCGGAAGTGCTGTTGACAGTCTTGTGTGTTCGGGGTCAATTGTCTCCGGCGGCACAGTAGAACGCTGTGTGTTGTCACCTCGGGTGCGGGTGCATAGTTTCGCAACGGTCCGCGATTCGATTCTGTTTGAGGGAGTAGACGTGGGCAGGAATTGCCGTATTGAATGCGCGATCATTGATAAAGGCGTTCGAATTCCGGATGGTGTTTCGATCGGCGTGGATCGAGCCGCAGATCTCAGTCGAGGCCTGACAATTTCAGATAAAGGGGTTGTGGCGGTCGCCCGGAATGTCCGCTTCTGAAAACGTCTGACTGCAGAAGATAAAATGGGATGGTCGTCGCCAAATCGCCAGCATAACATCCAAAACACTGTTGAAACTGTCTCTGGCAGGATATGCTGCAGCACAGTCAGAATTCCTGTAAATCCTGTAGACCCAATCCACTCCTGTGGCGGCACCGGAAAGCCTCCTTCATGTCAGATTTTGACGAACGATTACAACGAGCCATCCAGCGCGGCGAACAGGCTCGTCTGGCCGACAGTGCGTCTGCGTCTGCCGATGCCGCATCGGAAGAAGAACTGCGAATGAAACATTCGCAGCTTCGCAGTGATCTGACGGAACACATCGAAGGATGTCTGCAGAAACTCTGCGACCATTTTCCTGGCTTCGACTACAACACGGTGCTCAACGAAAAAGGCTGGGGCGCTCGAATCAGTCGCGATGATATCAAACTGGGCCGAGGCACGGCTAAGAACGAATACAGCCGCCTCGAAATTCTCGTCCGTCCATACTCTGACATGCAAATTCTGGAGATTGCAACCAAAGGCACACTTCGGAACCGAGAATCACTCAATCGCAGCAACTACCGATTTCTGAAAGATGCCGCACTGCCGGACCTTAAGCAGATCGTGGACGGGATCGCACTGGAATTTGCTGAACAGTTTTCGGCAAATGCGTAGCTGCAGACTCCGGCAACTCGACTTTCGGAGCTGAGTACAATTCCTGACAATTGGCACAAAACGGGCTGAACTTGCGTCCAAACGCGAACCGATTATCATGTGTCACTGTCTACGAACGCAGGGAGAGATGGCAGAGTGGCCGAATGCGCATCATTGCTAATGATGTGACTCCAGAAATGGGGTCCGGGGGTTCGAATCCCCCTCTCTCCGCTTAAAATGCCCACGGGATTTCCTGTGGGCTTTTTGCGTTTGAGTGCCTCTGAGTTACGTTTCGAACTGCCAGATGACTCTGCTGCGAAACGACAGCAGCAGGATGACTTGATCAAGCCTCCATCGAACACTCTCGGGCTCCGGATGCCTCTGTTTCCATACCATGGCCCGGTGTTCGGAAAAGGGCGAAGTACTGAATTATCTCGCACGCTGCTGATGTTTTGTTGGCGGTCGATCGACCACCGTTCACAGTAAGATTGCAAACGCAAAGGCACTTTCGTAGACTCGATCGCAGCGGTTCTCCAGAGTTGGCAGCCCCGTGTCCTTCTCTGGCCGGGTTGCTGCTGTGTGCCATCGGCCCCGAATTTGGCGATGAAATGGTATTCCCCGATACCCGACTGTCATTGATCCGCCGGATTGTGGCAACTGGTGACGCGGCTGCCTGGGATGAGTTTGTGGCCAGCTATTGGCGGGCCGTCTGCCGCTTCGCCATGCGGTTGGGGAATCTGCAATGGAACGATTCTGAGGATGTGGCCTCACAGGTCTTCGAGGCACTCTTCCGCAGATCTTTGCTGGAAAGTTGGCTGACCCGACCCGATGCCAGGTTTAAGACCCTGCTATGTACAGTGGTACGGAATGTCGTGCAGAACACGAACCGAGCCAATCGCACCGCCGCTCGACACATCGACGGCCCGTTTGAGCAGGCGTTGCTGCAGACAGACTCTGTTGACCCGCAGGATGATGATGCGTTCATGGGGATCTGGGCAGAAGAGTTAATTCAGTCCACAGTCCGCTCGTTGATGACCGACTATCATAACGAAGGGAAAGGCGACTATTACCGCGTGTTACACAGTCGGATCTGCGAACAGTTGACGACCAGGGAAATCGCTGACCAACTGGGGGTGAAGCCAACGGATGTTGATAATTATTACCGCCATGCACGACAACGTTTAGGTGAGCGGCTGAAGCTACGGTTGCGGATGGACGTCTCGTATTACACCGACTTGTCGGATCTGGACGCGGAATTTGACCGCGAATGGCAGCATCTGGCGGAAATTCTGCAGCGGCACGGAGGTTTGGAAGAAGCCATTCGTAAAGGCATGTCGCCAAAGGTATGCTGACGTATCGCCATCCGTATCAGCATCTTTGTTCCCGTCATTTTTCCCAATTCGAGAGTTTTTTCTACGGATCTTGAATTCGATCGACATGAAAGAAGTAGACCAGCGCCTTCTCCCCGCAGTTCAGTGAGTTGCCATGTTTATCCCTATTCCCATTCGGTTTCACGACGGGCGTGCGTTTCATGCCATTCCTGTGGCAAATGCCTTATTGATCGCCTTGAATGTGATGATTTTCTTTTTCGGATATGGCGCAGAACTGGGTGTCGGTCGTGGCAGCGGATTCTTAAGTATCTTCACTCATGCCTTCGGGCATGTGGGCATCTACCATCTCGTTGGTAATATGCTCGCATTGTTGGTCTTTGGCACTCCTGTAAATCGCCGGTTAGGGAATGGTTGGTACTTGGTCGTTTATTTCGGAACCGTTCTCGCGCTTGGACTGTTCGGGTGGCTGTTTTGCTCCGGACGCTTGGTGGGCGCATCGGGAGCCATTTTTTCTGTCATCGCAATCGCTTTGATGCTGTTTCCTTCAGCGTTGATTGAAATTGCCTATTTCGCATTATTTCCAGTCACAGTTCTGGCTGGCTTGCTGTCCAGGCCGAAGCATTGGGTCTTCTGGTTTATTCGCTGGGATGTGTTAACTCTGAGGGCTTATTGGGGATTGCTCCTGGTACCATTTCTTGAGTTTTGGGGATTGTTCTGGTCGGGCTGGAACTGGACAAATCTGGGACATCTGGCTGGCCTGGCGTGCGGCGTGATCGCCGTATTGTTGTTACCGACCACGATCACGCTGAATCGCCGGTCGCGGGTGAGTCTGATTTGATACCGACCTGCTCAGGTGACACTCACGAAGTCAAAAACGTCTTCGTATTCCAAAGAATTTACATGTTCTGTCAAGATTCCACAGTGGAAATTTCATTCAACAAAGGAACAAATCATGGGCCTGTTCAAACGCATCAGCGACATCATCTCCGCCAATCTGAATGAAATGACCGATGGGCTTGAAGATCCTGAAAAGATGCTGAGACAAGCGGTTCGCGAGATGGAACAATCCATCGCTGACGCGACGCAGGAAACGGCAAAAGTGCTTGCGAACGAGAAGCTGCTCGTGAAGGAACTGGGTTCCAATCGGCAGCAGTCGCTCGACTGGCAGAACAAGGCGGAAAAGGCCGTCAACGCTGACGATGATGGCATGGCCCGCAAGGCACTCTCTCGGAAGCAGGAGCATCAGAAGCTGGTCATCGCCCTGGAAGACCAGTTGAAACTCGCGCAGGAAACCACACAAACTCTGAAGCACCAGCTGGACGGCATGCGGGCCAAAATGGCGGAAGCGAAACGTAATCTGGCGACGCTGTCGGCCCGGAAAAAGGCGGCCGATTTCCAGAAGAAAATGCACACGTCGGCCATGGAACTCGAAACGGGAAATGTCGGTGATGATGCCTTCGCGAAATTCGATCGCATGAAAGAGCGGGTCGAACGCGCTGAAGCTGAAGCCGAAGCCCTGGCCGAACTTCGCGGTGCCACCCACACAAGGGACGATTCGGATTTGGAAATCATTTCCTCCTCGGCGGATAGTCTCGACGCCGAACTGGCCGCGCTGAAGAAGAAAAAGAATGGATGAGGTCCGCCCGGCTTGGAAAAAGGGGTCAGGAACCAATAGTGCGGAGCACCCTTTGGGCCATTTGGCTATTGGTTCCTGACCCCTTTTCCAAGCCCCCCTCCAAGCCCGAATTTAACGTCTCGCCACGCATCACGGGATGCATGATTTATGGTCACGGGGATTAATCGAGTTTCCGAGCAGACACTGGCCGACATCCTGTCCAGTGGTCAACGACTCGCGCCCGGAGAGGCGCTGGAACTATTGCGCGAGATCGTCCGTCAGGTGGTTGATCTGCATTCCAGCGGTCAACTCCATCTGGGAATCACGCTCGACACGATTTCCACGGGACCGGACGGAATCGAACTGAAGCCAGCGGCGGGCACGGCATCGCTTGAGTCCCTGCGTGAGCTGCTCAGTTGGTCCCCAGAAGTCTGGCATCGCTTACCACGATCGTTGCCGACCAATCTCGTGACCGCTCGCCAATTGCTGGCTACTGCGAGGATTGCGACGGACCCCTGTACGTTCGATCTGTTGGCGATCGGTGATATCTTCTGCCGCATCATGACCGGTGACTCCTCTGCGGCTTATCGTCAAAGCGTCCGCGTTAAGGGTTTGGTTCCCCCGGAATTCCGGACGCTGTTGGAGCGACTGCTGGGCGCCGACGGTCAGTCGTCGTTTGAATCCGCACAGTCACTGTGGGACTTTCTCCAAGAACATCACCGGGACGATTCCGAAGCACATTCGGCTCTGCCCGACCGCTCAGAAGACTTTCAGCCTGCACCAACACCGACTGGCCACAACTCCAACACCGGCGTGGCGTTGAATCAGGCAGAGCATGGCACGGATCTGCCGTTTCAAAAGCTGGGACATTTTGAAATTCAGGCCCGGATCGGTCACGGCGGCATGGGTGATGTCTACCGGGCCTATGAACGGCCCCTGGACCGCACCGTGGCCATCAAGGTGCTTCCAGCGGAATTCGCACGACAGACGGACTTTGTTCGCAGGTTCCAGGCCGAAGCGAGCGCTGTCGCTAAGCTCGTCCATCCGAATATCATACAGATCTATTTCATCGGCATCGATTCGGGGTATCACTTTTTTGCGATGCAGTACGTCGATGGCTTCTCGTTGGCAGTATTGCTCAATGAAAAGAAAAAACTCCCCGTCAGTACCGCCGTATCTCTGGTTGAACAAGTGTTGCTCGGCCTGCAGGAAGCGCACTCGCTGGGATTCGTTCATCGAGACATTAAGCCGGGCAACATTCTGATCGATCGTGTCAGGCAACGCGCTCTCCTCGCGGATTTCGGCCTCGTAAAGATGGTCGAAGGATCGGAAACCGGCATGACGGCGACCGGGGTGATCCTTGGGACCGTCGATTACCTGTCCCCGGAACAGGCCCTCGGCAAGGATGTCGATGGACGGTCCGATTTGTACTCGATCGGCGTGCTGTTCTATCACATCCTCAGCGGTCAATTGCCGTTCAGCGCCGACACTCCGACGGCTCTGATCTTTCAACACGTTTATGAGCAGCCGCGACCGTTGACCGAAGTCGCGCCGCACGTCGCCAAACCATTGGCCACCATCGTCAATAAACTCATGCAGAAGATTCCAGCTGACCGCTATCAGTCGGCTCGAGATGTCCTGACCGATTTGGCTGCGTTTCGGAACGAGCAACCGTTGGTGATCGCAGCGGCGGCAGAAGCAGATTGTAACGACGATGAGTTTGGATCCGCTGAAGTTTCCGCTTCAGCGATTGAGAAACTTATCCTGCCGACCAGCCTCGCCGAAGACGCCGAGTCGGTCGCCGAAAAATCAGCATGGGAACGATGGCTGACCCGCTGGCGTGCGAAGTTCCAGCAGCACGCGCCGCAGCGACTGCTGGAACTGCAAAACACGCAGCAGCAAGTGCAGGGGGGGCTGGCAGTCTATGAGACTCGTCGTGAGAATCTGGAAA
>CAZFDW010000183.1:0-11287 GCA_964517865.1 uncultured Chitinophaga sp. | reverse complement strand
TCGGATCAAGCCACTGCTGTTGAAGCGGTCACTAGAGGGCATATTTATCGTTTCCTGAACAAACCCTGTCCCAAAGAAATCCTGACTCTGGCACTGGATTCCGCGCTGGCACAGTATCGGTTGGTTCGGTTAGAGCGAGACCTCCTCACAGAAACACTAAATGGCAGTATCAGTCTGCTGTCAGAAGTGATGGCCATTCTCAGCCCCCTGAACTTTGGTCGCATTGCCGGTATTCGACGACTGGCAGAACAGGCTTCAAAATCACTGCCGTCGATTGATCAATGGGAGATTTCAGCGGCTTCAATGCTGGTTTTCATCGGATGCATCACGCTCGACGAGACCTTGCTGACTCGTTATTTTCGCGGCGACCGGCTGGAACCTGCCGAGCAACTGACCGTCGATCGCCACCCAGAGGCTGGTGCAAGGCTGATCGCGAGGATTCCTCGTCTGCGGGGAGTCGCTGAGATCGTTCGTCGGCAGAATGAAACATTCTCCGCGACGACGGAAATGGGAGCGTCAGATGACCTGGGGATCTGCGCCAACATCCTCAAGGCTGCAATTGCGTATGAGTGGCGAACCACCAACGGCAAGACGCACAGCGAAATAATTCTCGAATTCCAGCAACGACCTCTCGTTTATAATCCATTGGTCGTCAAAATGCTGAGTGAGATCGTGAGCCTAGAACAGGAAATACACGAAATCACCATTGAACAGCTCATGGGAGGCATGATCCTGGAGGAACCGCTTGTTTCACATCTTGGCGACATTTTGTTGGCATCCGGCACTATGATCAGCGGTGCAATGCGAGAGCGACTGCTTGGGATTGCAGAATCCAGTATGGGAATCCGTCAGCCGTTTCGAGTAAAAATTCGATAGTCGACTGTCCCGGACTGGATGAAACAGGTGTTCGGAAATTTGCGGCATTAGATTCCTGTACTACTCACGTGAAAAAACGTCCCGATTGCTCACGTAGGCAAATGAAATCCAGATGCTTCAATCCCAGTGAATAAGCGGGCCATTGTTTTTTTAAGGTTTCTAAAGCACTAGCGAGCCAATTCGACATGACAGCGAGTCCGGGGTTGCAGTGCCTGCAACGCAATGCCTACGCTGCCTGCATTATGAGTAAGCAATACACAATTCGCTCCATCCCTGATTCTATCGACCAGGCACTGCGGCGTTTAGCGCAGCAGGAATCCAAAAGCATTAACACTGTGGCCGTGGAAGCACTGGCTCGCGGCTTGGCGCTGGACGCACCGACGATTGAATACTCTGATCTGGATTCCCTGGTCGGATGCTGGCAGGAAGACTCAGCATTCGATACAACCTGATTCTTTGCACATCAGACTCTCATTTTCAGCATTTACCGCAGATACCGAAAACTTAACTGCCGGTGTCAATTTTCGCCGCGACCTGCATCACTCCTGGCGACGCCCGCGCGATGGCGGACATGCAGCATAACGGGCAATGACGTGATGCCGTCCACGTTGGATTTGAGATGAAACAGACGGCTGGTTTCCGGCACCCAGTCTGCTGTCGTGATGAAGAACTCGCGTTCGGTCTGCCCGCTGAGCAGCATCAGGCCGTTGAGTCCGATGTTGTCCACGAACACACCGTGAGGCATGTTTCGTCCGGAATCTTCTTTGCCAAGTTCGACCAGACCGTCGTGATTGCTGCGTTCCACTTTAAGAAACGCACGCACTGTTTCGCCAGCCCAGACGGTTAGCTCCGGAGTCTGTTCAACTGCGCCTGCGGCCTGCTGTTCGGCGGACAGAATTCGCACGATCACTTTCGGGGGCTCACCAACCTTGAGTGACTTCAAACCGCCCGCTTCGTGAGTCACGTCGCGTCCGGCGATCGTAGCTTTCGCTGTAAATCGAATCTGTTTGACGGCGTCTTCAGATGGCCCGACGGCGTCTTTTTCAGCGATGAGCGTCCCGAATGCCTGGAGTTGTTCATTCTGGATTTCAATCGGCCCGGAGAATGAAAATCCTGCCGGCAGATTCTCCGCAATGATCTCAATCGGGCCGTCGTAGCCGTCCAGGCGAGTTGCCTTGAAACTCAATTCCTGTCCGACGCCCGGAAATAGCGCGACTTCCGTTCCGCCAGTTTCGACCGCAAAATCGGGCTGCGGCGATCGGATCATCAATTGATACTTGAAATCGGCTCCTTGAAAATCCCGCGCGTCGCGAATTCGTACCACATAATTTCCATCAGCCGGCGGATCAAACATCAGTCGCGAATCGCTGCCCCACTGTCGCAATGGGTCGTCATCGTTTTCAAAGTAGACTGGAAACTCCGGCAGGCCGGTCGCCGTGAGTATCTCATTCGGATGATGCGCTTCGACAATAAACGCAGGAGCCTGCAAGGCATGTGATGTCGGTGTTGTTCCAAAATATGTAAATCGATTTCCGAAGCCGGGATAAACTTTGTATCCTGAATCCGGGCCGCGCGGATATAACCACAGTTTGACAACTTCACCGTCGGCATACAGATACTGATTCAGCTCCATTTCCTGCCAGTTGAACATGCGAAAATCATCGCTGGTGTCAGAATCTTTTCCCCGGAAAGTAAAGTACGAATCCCGCACAGCCTGCAGTCGTGCCTGTAACACGGAAGTGCCATCTGCATGCAGGATTTCTACAAATGAATCCAGGGGTGATTTGTCTCGCGAAGCTTTCACTTCCAACATCAGTGGTTGGCCTTTTATTGCCGGAAACTGAAACACGTCCTGATCGGGAGTCACGGCGTCAGAATGGATTGTGCCGGTAATCGTCGCCGGAATTAACACCATTTGCGGCGTCGCCCGTTCGTTGGGTTCCGTCTCGGTGACCGCCGCATAGGCTGCGGGCACAGTGTCTGCAGGCGATGTTGTCATCGGGACTTCTGCGGGTTCCGGAGTTGCCGCTGGAATTTTTGGGACCGGCACACGACGAAGCGATCCCGCAACTGTCGCTACGATCAGTTCGCCGGCATCCGAAGTAAACTCAAAACAAGTGGCTCGGTCATCTCCGAAATCAAGGGCAGCGATTTCATGCACGCGGCTGGCGTCCCAGATCTTCAGGATTCCGCTGTCTTCAGCCGTGGCGAGAAAACGTCCATCACCGGACATCGTCAGCGACGTAATGACGCCGTCATGAGCGAAACGAGAAATAAGCAACGGGTTGATGACCGGTGTTGTTCTGGAGACCAGGTTCCATTTGCGAATTCGATTGTCGGCACCAGTGGCATAGATTGCATTTCCGTCCGGACTGAATCGAACGGAATACTGTTCGGCCTGTGGCTGGCTGAGGGTATCCAGTCGCTGGCCGGTCGCCACATGCCAGATCTTGACTGTTCCGTCTGCACTGGCACTTGCCAACAGCGTCCCGTCCGGGCTGAACTGCAGATCAAAGATCGCACCATTATGCCCGTTCAATTCGCGGATCAACTTTCCTGAAAGCGCATCGTGCAGCAGAATACGACGGTCATAACCTGCAGTTGCCACAAGTTGCTGATCGGGAGACCAGACAGCCGCGTAGGCCACGTCATGATGCCCGGCAAATTCCTGCACGATCATGTGTTGCGTGAGATCGACCACGACAGCGCGGCCCGAAAGTCCGGCAACGCCGGTGGCCAGCAGGATGCGTTTCCCGTCTGCAGAAAACTGCACGTCGTTGACCTTGCCGTCTTCCACTACGTTTTGCGGAGACACGGCGTTCGTGCCCGTTGCCTGAATCTCAACGGACCTGTATCGTCCGACGGCAAGCATGGAACCGTCATTTGAAATCGCCATTGAAAGCACGGGGTTTCGCACGCCATCGGCAGACACTTTTACGTCCGGCAATTCCGCCATGACGGCCGCGCGGCTGTCAAATTCAGCACCTTCCGCAAGCCATGTCTGCAGGGCTTTAAGATCTTCAGGCGTCAGCTGCGGCTGATCTCCCGGGGGCATATGGTCGTCGTCTTTCGAAATCAGGACCTGCCATAAGCGCGAAGCATGGGGCATTTCCGCGTTCAGAATTTTTCCATGTTCGCTGCCTCGCAGAATATCGTCGGCAGCCTGAAGCGACAGTCCTCTTTCCGCATCAACCCGATTGTGGCAGCCAAGACAATATGTCTGCAACACCGGTGCGATCTGTCGGCGATAGGAAATCTTCTCATCCGCCAGTGTGAAATGCGACACATGCAGGACAAATACAAGCAGGCTGACAACACTTAGATTCTGATGATTAGATCGCATCAGGAACTTCCATTCTTAAATGCACGGACACGGAATGTTTGCACTGGCGAGAAGTACAAAGAAATAAGGAATTCAGCGATTGCAAGCTGCAGATCGCAGTGATATGTAGCATACTAATCAAGCGTCATTCAGAATGCTTGCCAGAAACTGCCATTGTTTTGAAACGGCTGTTTGCAGAATTTCTTAAGTCTAAAGGACAAATCACGATGGCAAAACGCACCGGAGCGGGAAAAGATGGAATTGTTGTTTCGCAGGAAATCCGAGCGATGATCAAAGCAAACAGCAGCATCAAGGGGCCGGAAGTGATGGCTGCCTTGAGGGAGAAGTTTCCCAAAGTGTCATTCAATGACAAAAGCTGTCAGGTTTCGTACGCCAACATCCGGAAAAGTTTGGGTCTGTCGCGAACATTGAAGAAGAAGCCTGGTACGTCAAAGAAGAAACCGGGCCAGCGACCTGCGGGCACCTGGCGTCAGGCCACAGCATCGGACTCTGCGGCCGAAAGTGTCGTCAATATCAGCCTGCTTCAGGCGGCAAAGGCGCTGCTTCAGCACTGCCAAGGTGATGTTGCCGTGGCAGCACATGCACTCAAACAGATCGCTGCTCTGCAGATGAACTGATTTTCGTTGTGCTGAACAACAAAGGCTACGCGACCGAACGCTTCATTCAGGACGGCCCGTTCAACGATATTCACAGCTGGAATTATCATCGGATGCCGGACCTCCTGGGGTCCGGCTGGGGCTTTGAGGTTTGTACTGAGGGCGATCTGGGAAAAGCTTTCAAGGCCGCGTCTGCGAATCAGGATTCCTTCAGCCTGCGCAACGTCCACCTTGACAAGCACGACGTCAGTCCCGCCCTGGAACGCCGCGCCGCGCGACTTGCGATGGCTTCGAGCCAGTAGACAGGCGCTGGCCGGCTGTTTGCCACATCGGATTGAACAGGTCACGCCCGGCTTTGGGTGCGCTCAATCGCGGATTGCAGGGCAGCGATCGTGAAGGGCTTGGCAAGGAACTGAAACTGCAGAGACCCTTCAATGAGACCGTCGCCGTCCGACTGCGGCTGGATTCCGGAAATAAGGATGACGGGAATCGACATGTTCCATTCACGCAGAATTGCAAACAATTCCATGCCGCTCAGTCCCGGCAGACAATTGTCGAGAATCACGATGTCGAATTGCTGAGGTGTCGCGGTCAGTCGTTCGACCGCATCAATCGCGTTGCTTACGGCCGTCGATGAATGACCTAGCAGGCGCAGCATCTCCCGACAGACCTGCTGGACCATGAGATCATCTTCAACGACAAGGATATACAATGGCAGGGCTCCTCGCGCGGCTTGAAGAACGGAACCGAATTCCGGATGTATTATGGCGCGTTCATAGCTGCGACTTCAAGTCGTTCGAGGGTGGCTTTGGTAGTGGTGGCAAAAGAGATCGAAAGCTACCGGGCTGAAAAGGCGAGTTACCCGACTGGTTCGGCAGCAAGCCGGGTTGCAGTGGCAGATTGCCTCGAAGCGTCGGAAGAGTACTGTGCAGGCCGCCCGGGAGCTGTCCGCTGAGTACTGAATCCACTTTCTCCATCGCACTATTGACTTTCGCGCGGTCACTGTCTTTGATCAGGCTGGAACGCGAGACCTGTTTTACCAGACTTCGTGCATCCATTTTTCCCGACCGCAGACTGGCGACAAGCGTCTGGACTTCCGCAGATTTTTCAATGAGTTCCGCGTTGTCGCGCAGCAACCGATCATAGTCCGCAGCGAAGCGATTCTTAAGTGTTTGAATCTGTTCATCCGCGAAATCGCTGACTTCGGCCATCAGTTTTTCTTTGGCGACTTCCATCTGATGCGTAAACGCCACTTTCACACCGGACGCCACCTGCGCGCCGACATCGGAATGCAATTCGATCCCGGGTTTTCGCAGCGTACCGGAAATCTGCACGGTCGCGTTCAGATTCTGCAGGCTGGAAAAAACTTCATTCGCGGTTGCGATAATCTCAGGTCGCACATCTTCGTTTGCCGAAAATGCCAGTTGATCCAGCCGTGACTCCAGAGCCAGGTACCCGTGAATTCTGTTTTCCACGACCACGAGCCGACTTTGCCACGTGACGTCATTCAGGATGGCCTGCAGGCAGGCTTTTTCCGGCTTTCCGGCACGGAGCGGGATCGAGTTTGTGTCCCGGAAGTCCGCCAGGATTTCTGCTACAGGAGTCTCCTGCGTGGCGTCCCACGTCACCTTCAACTGCAATGGCCGCGAACCGGCAGCGACGAGTGACATGACGCAGGGGCGACCCAACAGGATCGGATCTTCGGTCACATTTGTCAGTACTGCTTTGAACGGGACAGATTCCCTGCTGACGGAAATCGTGCCTGTCATTCGCAGATTCTTCAGCAAAAAATCCGGCGATGGATTGGCTGCCCGGAAGTCAAAGTCGCGACCGACCTGGCGCTGTGGTTGAATCTGTGCATGAAGCCCTTGCTGGTAGTCACGGATCGTTTCGACCCAGGTGAGAATTTCCTGCAGTCGCAGGTACATGGTTTCGCCGAGCAGCGCTTCAGAGATCCG
Organism: uncultured Chitinophaga sp.; assembly: GCA_964517865.1. GTDB lineage: Bacteria > Planctomycetota > Planctomycetia > Planctomycetales > Planctomycetaceae > SXXK01. The sequence goes on along the minus strand of CAZFDW010000183.1, from coordinate 4,514 downwards.
GCGTGGGTCAGGTTTGAGCAGCGCCACCGTCTGTTTGACTTTTTCCTGATCGCGCAGTCGCGCGTCGTTGAGCGACTGAAAATCAGCACGCACTTCCGGGACGATTTCTTTCAGGTCTTCGCGAAACGTCTGTGCATCGCGCAAAAGCAATTCTGCTTCCTGGGCGATGGTGAGATACTGTTCGATCTGCTGCAGCGCGTCGCCCTTCTTCGCATTGTCAAGATTCAGTTTGAGTGCTCTGGCACGGGGCTCCAGTGCTTTCGCCCGCAAAACCAGTTCCTCAAACTGCACGTCCCATTTGTCGTAGACGGCAGTCCCGACGCGGTACGTTTCCAGGTTGTTCGGGTCCAGTTGCGATTTGATCTGCTCTTCCAGACTGGACAACCACTCGTCACCAAGTTCAGTCAGTTGGTCCGTGACCCAGGACGGCTGCGTGTCTTCGACTTCGGGCTCTGCGGTAAACTCCAGTTGACCATCGTCGCCGCGTCGAGTATCAAACCGCAGTCCGTCAATGTGACCGTCCTCGATCACAAATCGCCGGCGCGACAGAGAATGTGGTTCGAGTCTGACATGTAGCTCGTCAAATTGGACCATGTTCTTTCCGGGCCGACCGGCACTGGCCAGCGCCATGCCCTGAACCTTGAACGAAGGCGGAAAGTATGTCGTCGTCAGTGCCGCGACATCCACTTTCGCACCCGTGATGGATTGCAACGACTGCACAGTCGAATAACGCAGCAGTGGATCTACGCCCCAGGCAAGGAATCCCCACAGCAGACTCATGATCGTCAGCCGTGGAATGATGTAAGTCCAGCGCATGAAGAATCTCGATGTATGAAAGGCGAAAGTCTCTGGTTTCGGCAGACTGATGTTTCAGTGGTCATCAGCTATCAGACTTCCAGTGTGCCGAAGCGATCAGCCCATTCGGCACCCAGTAGAACTTTTGTGATCCACCAATGGCGGATATGCCGTGCGAGCTTTTCTGCATACTTCTGAAATACAGGACGGCTCACGCGATGCACGGGCCAGATCAGCAGCAGGCCGCAAATGAAACTGCCCATGACAATGGAATTGTTAAGGTCGGTCCACGGCATCATCGGCGTGTCGTAAACAGCTTCCCAGAATCCTTGCAGTGCTGGTTGATTCAGAACGTATTGGCCAATCTGATCAAAGGTCGTGTCGAACCACGATGACGCAAAAGTCAATGCCACTGCCGCGCAGGCCGTGATCGCCAGATTGACGCGCGTGGCCGCGATACAGAAGCCCAGCACAATCGCCAGCAGATTGCCCTTGGGAACAAGCCCGATCAGTACACCCAGCGCCAGACCGTATGACATCTGTGTCGGTGTGGATTCAATCACGAGGGCCTTGAATAACAGTCGGAGTGGCCGCAGAATGAGAAACATAAATCCTCCTTGACGCTGTGCCGGGACGCTGACTTCTTAACCACGCGGTAGCGAAACTCACGGAATCTGGCGCTCATGCCACGAGGGGTCAATATGAAGCAAGCCCTTGGCCTCCGTCGGCAATGGATTGTGTTTCGTCGCGCCAACGCAAGGTTGCAGAAGACGCCTGACTGACTGCCAATCGGCAGACTCTGCCAGTCGCACGATTTGCGGAACGCTTTTGTCGCGGCAAGTTCTTGCTCTTGTGACTCTTGTGAGTTTTTGTGGCCAGCACTCTTCGTTCAGTTGTTGTTTTTGAGTCAGCGATTTTCTGGCCACAAAGAGGCACAAAACTTACAAAAAGACCAATGGAATCAGCCGCGAATCGATCCTAATTCTTCCTTCGGTCTGAAATGTTCCCAGTCCTGCCGATGCGGCGGGAATGCGATTTGCACGGCCGAAACGGCAGTCGCCGAGAATACCGGAATTGGCAGTGTCAGGAATTTCGAAAGGCAAGTAATGACCGTTCAGACCGACAAAGAACAGTTTTCGTTTCAGGCTGAGATCAGCCAGTTGTTGCACCTGCTGTCGCATTCGCTGTACCAGAACCGCGAAATCACGATTCGGGAACTCGTGTCAAACGCCTCCGACGCGCTCGACAAGTTTCGGTATGTCTCGTTGACTTCCGGTCAGAACGCAAAGACCGATGACCTTCGAATTTCGATCGAACCGGACAAGGAAAATCGTGTTCTGACAATTCGCGACAACGGGATTGGGATGACGCATGACGAACTCGTGAGCAATCTGGGAACGATTGCCCGCAGTGGTTCTCTCGACTTCCTGAAGAAGGCTCAGCAGACCGGAGAAAAAGCTGCTGACCTGTCGCTGATCGGTCAGTTCGGTGTCGGATTCTATTCCGCGTTCATGCTTGCGGATCGTGTCGAAGTCGTCACTCGCAGTTCTGCCGAAGACACCGGCTGGCGCTGGGAATCGACCGGTGACGGCACTTTCACGATCAGTGATGCGTCCGAAACTGTCGAACGCGGCACCAGTATTCGACTGCATCTGAAAGACGGCATGGAGGAATTCACAGAGCCTATTCGACTGAAGCACATCCTGCGCAAGTATTCGACGTTCGTGCCGCACGCGATCTATCTGGATTCAGAGCACATCAATAACCAGCCTCCGATCTGGGTCGAACCGAAAAACACGGTCACTGACGAACAGTACAATAACTTCTATGAGTACTTGACGCACTTTCCCGGTCAGAAGCCATTGTGGCATCTGCATCTGGCTGCGGATTCGCCGTTTCAGTTTTACAGCATTCTGTACTGCCCGGATCAGAATCTGGAAAAGATGGGATTCGGTCGTGCGGATCACGGACTGCATCTGTGTGCGAAGCGAATTCTGGTGCAGAACGACAACCGTGACCTGTTGCCCGATTATCTGCGATTTCTGCGCGGGATTGTGGATTCTGCGGATCTGCCGCTGAATGTGTCGCGTGAGGCGTTGCAGGACAACACGGTGTTTCGAAAAATGCAGCGCGTGATCACAAAGAAGGTGCTGGATCACTTCGATACGTTTGCTGATGAGCACAAGGAGGATTACGTTCGCTTCTATCGTGAATTCGGTGTCATCCTCCGCGAAGGCGTCTCGTCTGATTACGAGAACCGCGATCGAATTGCGAAGCTGTTGCGCTTCGGATCGACGCATTCCATGCAGACGTCCGAAATGGTCTCGCTGGAAGACTATTGCAACCGCGCGAAAGAAGGACAGGAACAGATCTATTTCGCCTGCGGGACTGATCCTGATGCCGTCATGCGCGACCCGAATCTGGAAGTCTTCCGTTCACGCAATCTGGAAGTCCTGATTCTGACGGACCCGGCGGATGAATTCATTCTTTCGCACCTGCGTGAGTTCCAGAAGAAGCAGATTATTTCTGTCGATGCGGCCGATCTGAAATTGCCGCCAAAAGAAGATGATCCTGCGAGGAGCGACGACGAAAAATCGGAAGCCGACAAAGAACAGCAGGACATTCCGGAGAATCTGGAGGCATTGATCAGCCTGATGAAGGAAGCTCTTGGAGATCAGGTTCAGGATGTGCGACGTTCAGAGCGACTCACCGAAAGCCCTTGCTGCCTCGTGAATGCTCACGGATCAATGAGTACCACGATGCAGCGCGTGCTGCGAATGAATACGCCGGAATTTGAAATGCAGAAAATGATTCTGGAGATCAATCCCGGTTCGCCGCTCGTAAAACGACTGGCAGACCTCGTCGCAAATACTGACAATCACACCTTCATCCGCGCCTGCAGCCAGCAGCTGCATGCCAACGCCATGATCATGGCGGGACTCGCGCCCAACGGCAATGAGATGGCTGCGAGGCTGCAGGGGTTTATGCTGGAACTGGCAGAGAAGAAATCGTCGATATGAAATTTGCACTTGTCATTCCCGACGGTGTTGCCGATGAACCACAGCCCGGGCTCAATGGCCGCACACCGCTTGAAGCTGCCAACATTCCGCACATGGATGAGGTCGCCACATTGGGAGTTGTGGGCCAGACCGATAACGTCCCGGCGTCGATGCCATCCGGCAGTGACGTGGGGACGATGAGTCTGTTTGGTTACAGCCCGCTCGAATTCCACACCGGTCGCGCGCCTCTGGAAGCTGCGGCTCAGGGAATTGAACTCAATGACGGCGACTGGGCGATTCGCTGCAATCTGGTCACGGTGGCCGACGAACGCATGCAGAGTTTCACGGCCGGACAGTTTCCTTCGGACATGGCTCGGGAACTCATTGAACTGTTGCAGCGCGATCAGTGCGGGGACAGCCACTGGAAATTTCACGCGGGCGTGAGTTATCGAAATCTGCTGCTGTATCGCAGTCGTGGAGCGACAGCTCCGTTCACACGACAAACCGACAGCACGCCGCCACACGATATTACCGGTCAGCCGATTGCCGGTCATCTTCCCTCCGGACCAGGGTCGGATCAGTTGTTGCAGTTAATGCATCGCAGCCGCGACCTGTTCGCCACTGCCAGTTGCAACCGGCAACGCCTTGCCAGTGGCGATCTGGCGGCGACGCAGATCTGGCTTTGGGGACTTGGCCAGCGTCCGGCATTCATTCCGTTTC
>CAZFDW010000182.1:0-11352 GCA_964517865.1 uncultured Chitinophaga sp. | reverse complement strand
ACTGCACGCGGTTGGCATTGGCTCGTTGAACCGCGTGCGCAGCGGGCCGCGATTGGTCTATTTGAAATTTCGTTTTTGTACCGGCAAGCTGACGCATGCCGCTCGCCAATTCTCTCAATCATGACCGCGTGAAGTATAAACCCGGGACTACCAGCAATTTCTGCCGCTCAGGCGGCATGCGGATGGTGAATCACATGGAAACCGGAATCGTCGGCGTTCGGACGGGTGCCTGAGGAGCCAAAAACTCAGGCATTCGTATGGATGTGATTGCAGGCAATCGTTAGAAATCCGCCTCAGCGCCGGGGTATTTGAATCCCGGCCGGACGGTTCTGAACCTTGCGATCTGCCAACGGCACCATGAATCATCGACCGACGAATTCAATTCAAATTTCCGCCATCCTCGGACTCATGTTATTGAGTCTGACCGGGTGCAAGTATGACCGTTCGTTTATGAACATGGACAGCAATTCAGGGTCTCCGTTTTTCGGACTGCAGTTGGCCGTTGATTCCGGCAGCCGAGCGCCGATGAACAGTCGATCTGCCGCAGACGTCGATCGGCCAACCTCGCCTTTCCAACGATATCCTGCGATCCCGGAACACAGTAAATCTGCAGTCGGATCTCAGCCGCCAGTTATGCTCACACGCCTTGCGACTACGAAGTTCGGCGGCTTTGAAAGTACTTCCGATGCTCGCGAACTGAAAACACACGTTCGGTATTCACTGCAGGCACCGACGACCGACAAATCTCTGCAGACGCAGACGATCGATCTCCGGCTCTCGGCGTTCTGAAATACGATAGCATCCACAACTCGGAAATTGCGACTGTACTGCTCTCTGTCCATCAGCCGCTTGACGCCCGCTTTCCAGACCGGCAACCACGAATGAACACAAATGGGCACGAATTGAAGTGCTCGTCATTCGTGTTTATTCGTGTCGATTCGTGGTTCCAATATCCAGCACTCAGAATCGGGTAGTGTCTGCGAGATTTAAGCTAATGCTGTCACCGAAGCGCAGCTGAACAGTATCTCTGTGACTCTGACGACGGGCAACGCGAAAGACCGCGACCAGTTTGACTGATCGCGGTCTTTGCTTTTTTCAGAATCGACTTGAACTGCGAACGGGGGATACGTTTGCGAATCAGACGAGGATCGAGTCACGTTAAAACGTGCACTCATTCGTGATCCCGGCCTACGCGGTTGGTTTGAGATCTCCGTCGGGGTTACAGAAGTCGGTTCTGAAAAACCGCAGTGTCCGAAGACGCCTGCAGTCCCGTACAACTGAATGATCGGCTACCGGGCACGCTGGCTGAAGCCCGAAGTCGGCTCTTTCCTGCAGAATTTCGAATGGCACGAAAGTAGCTCACCGGCAACGACCACAGAGTCAGGAAGTTTTTCTTTTCTCATTGAGTGCCTTGAGCAATCGCCTGGATTCCTAGACGATGAGCGGCGTGAAAGAACTATTCCAACGTGAAATTTTAACATGATTGATCCGCCGATATGTCAAGATCTCTGCCTGTCGTCGAAACGTCCGCATTGGAAACCTTGCTGAGTCCTGCGTTGGTGATTTTTCGTGATCGATTGCTCGCGAATCTTGATAGCATGCTGGTGATGGCCGGTCATCCGAGTCGATTGCGACCGCACTGCAAGACTCACAAGATGGAGCAGATTGTCCGGCTGTGGGTGGAACATGGTGTTACGAAACACAAGGCTGCAACGATCGCCGAATGCGAAATGCTGGCTGCTGCCGGTGCTAAGGATGTCCTGCTGGCTTATAACCCGGTGGGGCCGAATATTGGTCGTGTCATCGCACTCGCAGCAAAATTTCCGACGTGCCAGTTTTCGGTGACGACTGACCATGAAAAGCCATTACAACTTCTGTCAGCGGCTGCGGCCAAAGCAAGGGTGATCATCGGCGTTATGCTGGACGTTAATGTGGGCATGAATCGTACGGGAATTCTTCCGGGCGATCCCGTTGCGGTCACTTTATATGTGCAGGCATCCAGGTTGCCGGGACTGCGGGCCGCTGGATTTCATGTTTACGATGGCCATCAGAAGCAAATGTCTCTGGATGAGCGCAAAGCCGCCGTGGCAGTTCAATGGCCTGCAGTTCTGGAACTGCGAAAGAAGTGCGAAGCGGCAGGTGCACCGGTCCCGGCGTTGGCGTGCGGGGGAACTCCTACGTTTCCGTGTTACGCGAAGATGGACGACCCCGGAATCGAACTCTGTCCTGGAACCTGCGTATTGCATGACACCGGATACGAAACAAGTTTTCCCGATCTCCCGTTTGAGCCTGCCGCTGCAGTCGTGACTCGTGTCGTCAGCCGACCAGCAAGCGACCGCATGACACTGGATATTGGCAACAAAGCCGTCGCAGCAGACCCACCGAAAGGCTCTCGTGTGTTCTTTCCGGAATTGCCCGATGCAGTGCAGGACAGTCACAATGAAGAACACATGGGACTCATCACGCCCGCCGCCGAGCGATATCAACCGGGCGACGTGCTGTTCGCAATTCCAATGCACATCTGCCCGACAAGTGCGCTGTATGACCGCGTCGCCATCATCGACAAGGGGCTGGTTGCGGATTACTGGGATGTGACCAGTCGAAATCGCAAAATTACGATTTGATGTCTGAAACTCGGTGGTGCCTTATGACTGAGACAAAAATAAGTGGGGCACGATTCCATCGTGCCGAGCGCGTTAAAAACGTGCTCCACGTCCGGAAGCCGACTGCTATTTCTGCGCCGGTCCTGATCTCACATCTGGCTTGAGGTGCGACTATGGGTGGGGTGTGATCGCGATGATCGTCAAATCCCTGGCGTCCGGACCGTAGCACCAGAAGACGCGGTACGCACCCGACGTCTGGTTTTGCGCGTATGCCTCAAACACCTTTTTCTGCTTGTCGTATGGGTTCTCAATCGAATCGTATTCGTGTGTTTTCAAACCATGATGCCGGGGATTTGAACACAGCAGGCTGATTGTTTTCGCAACCTGATTAAAGAGACCCTCGTCCACCGAGGATTTTCTGATCTTTTTCTTCTTCCTTGCATCCCTGCGAGCCACGGCTTTCGCCTTCAAATCATCGTATGTTTCCTTCGCAGCTTTCGTCCATTTCACGGTGTGCATTCTGAGATCCTGTCAATGAAACAGGCAATCTTGCGGGTTCCTGTTCGTATTTCTCGTGGTGCATTCTACCGACGCTGATCCTCGTCGTTGTTGAGCAAACTCAGATCGCCATCAACGTCAGGGCTTGCCTCCGCAAAGTTGCCACCGCGAGCGTCAGCCAAACCTTGCCGCACCAAGCCTAGTGCCGTTTGGTTCTTGTACAACCAGGCTTCGTCTGCGGGAATCATCACGACGGGCCTGATCATGATGCACGTCGGGTTGGAGACGTCGATGACCACGGTTTGACCGGCAAATTGTGATCCAAGCGTCACTCGTCCCTTTGAATCCAACGTCTTGGTAGTCATCATTACCTCTCCTCAGGAAACTATCATGCCGAAGTTATGATACACGCCGTGGGAGAGTGGTCAAGTGGGAATATCCCACTTTTTATCGTCGACCCTGCCGCAACATCTTCAAGAAAACCGCATCACCCGTAACACAAGAATTGAATTGACAATGACTACTCTTCGACCCCTCACTCATGCCGATCTGCTGCAGCTCAAACGCTGGAACACGCCGACGATCTACAATGGCTGGGAACAGATCACAAAGCGGGATTTCTGTGCAGACGGTTTCAACCTGGAGGAAACTCGCGATTTTATGCCGCAGATGGGGCCGATGGTGGGCTACGCTGTGACGGTCGTGATTGAGCCGAGCAATTCCAGTCATCGCAAAACTCTGCCAAATGCCACGTCGGACTATCGACGTTATCTCGGCAGTGTCGCCGGGCCCAAGATTGTGGTGATTCAGGATCTCGACAAGCCGCGAGTCATCGGCTCATTCTGGGGTGAAGTCAACGCCAACATCCACAAGACCCTTGGCTGCGTCGGTACGATTACAGACGGCGCGATTCGGGACGTGGATGAAATGACCAACGCAGGATTCAAATCGATCGCGCGACGCCTGTGCGTCGGACATGCAGCCGTGCAACCAGTTCGATTCAATTGCGACGTCGAAGTCTTCGGTCGCAAAGTAAGCCCCGGCGATCTCATTCATGCCGACAAGCACGGGTTCATGGTGATCACGCCGGAGGAACAGCCTCAGCTGCTGGAAGCCTCCAAATTCATGGATACGAATGAATGTGAAACTGTCATCGCCGCCGCACGCAATGCATCCGGGCTGACGACCGATGAGATACTGGCGAACCTGAGCACAGCATCTCGGCAATTTCGCGAGAATGCTGAACAGAAGTTTGCACGAGGGGGCGAATGGTAGCAGCCAGCCGCTGACCAAAGTTCACAGGATTTGAATTGCCGCAAAAGAACGCAGAGATCGCAAAGAAAATCGTGCGGCGCAGAGTCTGATGCATTCAGATGAACGCGCGGTCATGAGTGAGACAATTGGCGAGCGGCATGCGTCAGCTTGCCGGTACAAAAACGAGGTACCGGAGGGCTAACGCCCAATGGCAGTCACTTTGTCAGCCGCAATCGCTTGTAGTCCCGCCTTCAGGCGGAATAGACATGGGAAAACTCGTACAATTCCGCCTGAAGGCGGGACTACGAACTCAAAGTGACTGCCATTGGGCTCACGTCGCTCCGCTCGCCGAACTCATTTTTGGCCGCGTGGAGTATAGTTCACAACTCCGGCCCCGCGGTTCTGACATCACCGTTCCGAATTGTGACTTTATGAGCGTCCCAGTATTCGGCCAGTGGCACCACGTGCTTGCGTGTCATCTGCAATGCGTCGCGGATTTCTGCCAGGGTGACTTCCGGCCTGGTCTGGAAAAGCTCACGCAGATCGATGCGAAGTAGCTCCAGACCGGTCGGCGTATACGAGAGATCATGGCTGACGGCGATCAGACTTCCGTCTTCGCGACAAAGTCGCAGCAACTGCTCGATATCACCGGGACTCATGCGATCAGTGGCGGCGTAGAGTTCACGATGGGTCGGTGGTGTCCGATCGTTTGCGGCGATCATCGGTAACAATAGATCCAGAACTTCCCGTTGCCGCTTTGTCAGGACAACCTGCTGATCTGCGAGGCCGATCAGATCGCCGCGTTGGATGAGTTCACCCGATTTGAGAAGTGCGTCGATCGCCAGCGGGACGTGGATGGCTCCGTCAAAGTTTTGAGAGTGAGACGTCACCAGGGCTCGTGGCAACAGTCTTCGAGGACTTTGTCGTTTTATCTCTTCACTGATCATACGCAACAGACTCTTTCCCAGTCGCCGCAGCCAGTGTTTCGAGATCCAATGTCCCGATACGCGGTCGTGAATCACGTTTGTCTGTTTACCACTCGTCATGGAATGCAGAATTTCAGAAGCTGCGACTGTGGAGAGTCCCAGTCGCTGCACTGCATCGCTGTCGGAGACCGAGGGCTGCTGTTCCAACAAGCTGAAAATCCGCGTTGTCGCCAGCAAATCACCGGCACCGGAACACCGATGCTGCAGACTCCGAACGCGACGGCGTCCTGGCAAGCCGTCCACAACCCGTCCGCCACCGACAGTCTCAGAAGACGACGAACGCAGAATGAATCGCTGCCCCCACGACAGAACAAGCGACTCTTTCATACGAAGATCCGCAAAGGTTTTATCTCCAGGCAACAGCAGCGGTTCCGTCAAACGCAGGCGTACGGTCACGGCTGTGGTTCCAGCGTGCAGTGTCAGCACCTGTCGATGTCGCAGCGGTCTTCGGGCGGTGCTGAGGCATTCAATTTCCGCGAGCACACGTGTCGTCGGCGTGAAGACGCCCGGTGTCGCCAATTCGTCGCCTCGATGAATCTCTGAAACGGCAACAGCTGCAAGATTGATGGCCGCTCGTCGATGCGCGTCGGCCTGCGTGACATTTTGTCCGTGATGCTGAACTCCGCGAACTCGCAAGCGACGTTGAGCTGGCAACAATTCGACTTCGTCACCGGCTGACACGCTGCCCGACAGAACGGATCCTGTCACAACGGTGCCGCGACCGGCCAGTGTGAACACACGATCGATCGGCAGCCGGAACACAGGCAACAGGCTGCGATCAGGGATTTCTGCAGCCACCTGACACAAAGTCTGTTTCAACTCTTCGATGCCCTCGCCCGTGAGCCCCGACACCGGCACGATCGGAGCGGATTCCAGAAACGTTCCTGCGACAAGCTCGCTGAGTTCTTCCGCCACCAGTTCCCGCATTTCCGCATCAATCAGATCGCAGCGGGTGATGACGATCACTCCATGCTGCACACCCAGTAACTGCAGTATATCAAGATGCTCGCGCGTCTGCGGCATCACGCCGTCGTCGCCGGCAACCACCAGAATTGCAATATCGATGTTCGCTGCCCCGGCGACCATTTGACGGATGAATCGTTCATGCCCCGGGACATCGACAATGCCAAATCGAAAAGTTGCCGCATCGAAATGCGCAAATCCCAGATCGATCGAAATGCCGCGTGCTTTCTCTTCCGGAAGACGGTCGGTATTCGTTCCCGTAAGCCGGTACACAAGCGTCGTCTTACCGTGGTCAATGTGTCCCGCCGTACCGATCAGCAAAGGTCGGAGCGGAGTCTCCGTTGCGCTGGATGCGGAGTCTGCGACCGTTTGCGGCGGGAATGGTTTCATTGAGAATCTGACTTGATGTGCCCGGTAGATGGATCAGCATGCCTTCAACAGCTAATGACTCAATTTAAGTCAAAAGCTTTCCTGAAAGTCCGCTTCCCATTGTCCTGGAATTGTTCAACAATTCCAATGAAGGCCACTCAGATCCTGGCAAGTCACTTTCCCACGGAGTTCCTGACTGGGAAATCCGGCAAGGCACAAGGTCACCGCAGGAAGTCTCAGCTTTTTCATTCAGGCGGCCACATGTACGAATTTCCTCCGCCCGTCTGGCAATATCAACAATTCACCGGCATCGGGATTTTCTGGATTGTTGCCCTGGGGATCGTCGCGCCTTTGGCAATTGCCCGAGTGAGCAAACCAACGCGAAAATGGGTCGTACCCTGGGCTTTCGTAGCGACAATCGCGGCGTGGACTTTAGGATTCTGGTTGCCAGATTTTAAAACCTATGACCCCGTTCGCTACAAGATTCTGCTGCCATTCAGCTTGTTCGGAATATCAGTGGCAGTTATCGTTCGCATGTGGTGGACTTCAAAATCCGACCGGGGACTTGTTGAATCGACGATGCTGATTGCATTATTCTTGTTTATCCTTTCGGCGGTGATATCGCCGGCTGGCGTGATTCATCCGAGATCGGCGTATTGGCGAACACAATGTAAAAACAATTTGAAGCAGATCGGGCTTGGCCTTTACAACTACAGCGACGTCTACAGCACGTTTCCCCCTGCACAACTGGGACGGCCTGCATCCTCATGGCGAATCGCGTTGCTCCCGTATATTGACGAAGAGGCGGTTGCCGGTCTCTACGATCTGACTCAGACATGGGACAGTGCCGCCAACGAGCCGTTACAACGAAAACAAGTCCGCTCCTACTCATGCCCAGGTCGCCCAATGTCGTTCGACTCAGCGGGCCGGTACTTCACTTCGTATGTTGTTCCCACTGGCGAAGAAACAATCTTCAGTTCCCAACAAGCCACGCCATTCTCCGCGATCAAGGACGGAACTTCAAACACCTTGCTTGTTGTGGAGGCCTGCGGCACTGAGATCATTTGGACAAAACCTGAGGACGTGGAAGTGAACTCGTACGAACTCTCCGTCAACGGACGCGGTTCACGCAACGGACTATCCGACAGTCTGATTTCATCATGGCACAAAGGAGGTGCGCACGCCTTACTTGCCGACGGCTCGGCACGCTTCCTGAGTGATGCGATCGATCCGAAGATTCTCCGCAGCCTGCTCACGAAGGACGCTGCCGACGATGCAGGTGAATGGTAAGTCGAATTGAATTTCAGTCCTCCTTCCGCCGTTTCGGAAGCACATGCAGCAGCGTCAGCACGTCTGCACGCCAGGTGGGCAGCACAAAAGTGATCGCCGTCGCCTCCAGGTTGGTCAACGTCACCGCGATACTGGCGACCCGCATCGGCCACATCGACCAGTCCAACAGCATCGCAGTGGCTCCTCCCAGCACCAGCCACTGCGAATACTTTGCGCCGTAGGTGTGGTAGCTTGGAATGCGTCCGTATTTCCATAGCCCATACCCGGTTGTCATGGCATAGCTGACAAGCGGCACTATGAACCAGGCTATTTCCGGCTGCAGCTGCTTCCATTTCAGCATCAGACTGCCGATTGCAAGACAGCCGTAGAGAGTCGCATCTGACGCACTGTCGAGTCGTGCACCAAAGACCGACCGCTGATTGAGCCACCTGGCAAGTCGACCGTCCACCGTGTCTGAAAGACTCAACACGATAAAACCGATCGTAAAGACCGTCGCATTCCCGATGAAAGCAAACCACAGGATCACGAGAGAGCCAAGAAATCGGGCGACACAAATGACATTTGGAATCGTTAAGTAACGATCCTGACAGGGATCTGGATCAATAACCTCGGCGGCCGGGCTTTTAGAATCCGCCGAACTGTCGGGGTGTTTATGTGTGCCGGGCATCTCAGTCGTCCGTCGGAAGTTTTTTCACAGAACCAAACACAGAAAATAGTAGAACGCAGGCGCAGTGAAAGTCAGGCTGTCCACACGATCGATCATTCCGCCCATCCCGGGCAGAATTGAGCTGCCGTCTTTCACACCCACATCACGCTTGACCGCCGACATATTAATGTCTCCAAAAAAACCGGCAGTCACGATCAGGAGTCCCGATCCGGCGGACAACAGCAAACCACGCGACGTCGAAATCGGTGCGAACGACGTCAGCCATGGTGCAAGGATTATAGAAAGGATGACCGAAGTGACGACGCCTCCCAAAAATCCTTCCCATGTTTTGTTTGGGGAAATCGTGGGAGTGATCTTTCGACGTCCAATCGCACGCCCCACAAGCGCCTGCGCAATATCGTCCATTTCTGTGATAATCACAACGAACAGGAACCAGCCAGAAGCTCCGACGGCAGGCATGTGATCGGCCGCATATTTGAACAGCAACGCAACATGCGACAAGCAATAGACCAGCAGCATCACACCCCAGTAGACACCAGCTGTCGTACGAATAAATCCCTGAGTTTCCCCGTTTAGCAATCGCACTGTACTCAACAAGAGCAGCATACCGACCGGCAGAATGAACTTCGCTTCATTTTCATGACCCATGGCGATCAGGGAGTACTGAAGCGGGACCGACACGAAAGCTACGACGACCGCAATCCGCCCGATACGCTGTTTTCCAATCAGATCCAGAAACTCTCTAAGCCCCAGAAAACTGGCACTAGCTAAAAGAACGGCAGCGCCCGATTGCTGAAACACGGCTGCCAGTGTCATCAAGATCGCCAGAGCCCACCAGACCTTCAAACTTCCCATTCTGTTCTTTGCCAGCTCCGGTTCGACCTTCCGAAGCGCGACAATCCGCACAACTGTCCCACCGCACAACGCGGTGAACGTGCCAATCAACATCCAGAGCAGGTGCGAGTTGATTTCCATCATGTTTCTTTCCGAGCTTGATCATCAGCTTCGCGGTCTGGCAATTGCTGTTCCGTATTTCGCGGGCGTGACGACCAATGGATCATTTTTCGCGCTAGCCACTGTTCGTTGTCCACGAACCAACTCAGCGATGTATAGCGCGATGCCAGGATTGAAATGATCGCCATCAAGAGTACGATCAGGATCGGCAATCGAAGACGTTTGGCAGGAGTTTGCATATTCGACATACCTGCAATCGAGCGCTGTGTCAGCGTGAATTGGGAGATCGCCGGCAAAATCCCTGCCGCAACCAGTCAATTTGTGGATTTTGGAATGATGGCATGACGATCCAGGTTTCTCACAAATCTCATACTGCGCCTCTCGGCACGAAGTGTGCATCTCGAAGGCATCTGATCTCTGCGAAAAGAAGTTACTATGCTCCGCCCTCGACCGCTCATCCGAATCCTGCACCTTTCCGACCTCCATTTCGGACCACCGTTCATTCCGGACGTCGGCGAGGCAATTGTTCAGATCGCGCCGAAACTCAACGTAAATGCAATTGTGGTGAGCGGCGACTTCACCCAGCGGGCAAAACGAGAACAGTTTGAACAGGCACGGGAATTTCTGGGACGGTTGCCCAACGTCCCAAGACTTTGCGTTCCCGGAAATCATGATGTGCCACTTTACCGCTTGAAGGAACGATTCTTCGATCCTCATGGACTTTACAAAGAATTCATTTCCACGGAACTCAATCCTGTTCTCTTCCTGGATCACGCAATCATCGTCGGCCTTGACTCAACGGCACCAAGGTCTGCGATCAGCAATGGCCAAATCTTTTCGTGGCAGCTGGAGACGACCGAAAGGATCTTCGCCGAAGCCCCTGTCGGCGCTGCCAGGATCGTCGTGGCTCACCATCACTTCGCCCCGGCCCCCGACACTCTGAATGATCGAGCCATGCCGCAGGCAGAACGCGCCGTCGTACGTTTTGTGGAAGATAAGGTGGACATGATTCTCGGCGGTCATCTGCACCGGGCCTACATCGGCAACACACTCGATTTCTATCCCGGCGTGCATCGCGAACGAGGAATTGTCATTGTCCAGTCCGGTACCTCAACCTCCCGCCGAGGTCGTGGCCGTGAACGCGAAAAGAACAGTTTCAACGTGATTGACATTGATGCCGACACCATGAAAATCACGCACTACATGTTCTTCAGTTCGGAAGCAGGATTCGTCCCCGAAAGCCAGCACCTTTTCCCACGCGGATTGCGCCAGCTTCCGGCCGATTCCGATCCTTAAACTTATTTCGCATGCAGGACAAACCCCGGCACATGCGCAAGGCGATCGAGCACATCGCATCGCTGATTCCGCTCATATTGCCACCGGCACCGTCTGAGTTCGCATTGGCGTACGCGATGGAACGAAGAATCGTCTCGGCGGAGCGAGACGGACACGAGAGGGGACACAGCACTTTATCGACAGGCGGTGTGACATCGGTAGAATTCTGAGGGATGTTCGACCGACGGGTTGTTGCGGAAAGGTGGCTAGGCATGGCACGGTTGGCTCGTGTGGAAGTTTTTGCGGCGGGTGAAATTGCGATTGTGCATTTGATGAATTGCACGGTGCGGCGGTGTTTTCTGCTGGGGGATGATGCGTTCAGCGGGAAAAACTTTGACCATCGTAAGGTGTGGCTCGATGAACAGTTGATTCATCAAACTCGGCACTTTGGGATTGATCTGCTGTGTCAGGCAATTCTCTGCAACCATTTTCA
>CAZFDW010000181.1:0-11360 GCA_964517865.1 uncultured Chitinophaga sp. | reverse complement strand
AACTACGCGGCGGCCGAGCCGCTCTACCTGAGGGCGCTGGAGATCTACGAAAAAGCCCTCGGACCGGACCATCCCGACACCGCCACGAGCCTCAACAATCTGGCCGGGCTGTACATATCGCAGGCGAACTACGCGGCGGCCGAGCCGCTCGTAGTGAGAGCATTGGAGATCTACGAAAAAGCCCTCGGACCAGAACATCCCAACACCGCTACGAGCCTCAGCAATCTGGCTTTACTTCAATGGGAGCATGATCAGGAGTTTAAGGCCGTTTCACTTGCTGAGCGGGCATTGGGGATCCAGCTTCGGCATCTGGATGCGACGGCGGCCATTCAGACCGAGCAGCAGCAGTTCCTGATGTCTCACAACGTCGGCAACAGCGTGAGCTTCTGGCTGACGGTTACCGGGGTGGATGCCCAATGGACTTCGAACGTGTACCGCGACATGCTGGCATGGAAGGGCCTGATCACCGCGCGGCAACAGGGGCTGCGATTGGCACTCAAGGACGATCCGCTCTTCGAAGACTTCCGCCAGGTGACGCAGCAACTGAGTACTGTGGCTCTCAATCCACCGTTGCCACCGTCGGATCCTGCGGCACTGGTTGCATGGAAAGAGCGCGAACTGGAAATGCGTCGAAATTGGGTGAATCAGAAGACGATGCTGCAAGCTGAGCATGAACGGCTGGAGAAAGAACTGGCCGTGAAGTCGGTTCCATTCCGCGAAAGTCTGGAGCAGCGTCGCATGCAGCCGGACGAACTCGTGGATGCACTGAACGCACAGGATCGCCCGACGGCGCTCGTCGATGTCCTGGAGTACGGCTACATTGGTAGAAAGAATAAAGAAGAAACATCCGAACGCCGGATCGTGGCCTTTGTCGTGCGCGGCGATCGACCGATCATGCGGGTGGAGTTGGGTTCGGCGGATGCAATCGCCACGCAAGTCGCTCACTGGCGAGAGGGCATCGAAGGCCAGCTATCTGGAAAGGATCACGGTGCGGAACTTCGGAAACAGGTCTGGCTGCCGCTCGAACCACATTTGCAGGGCATCGAAACTGTTCTGATCTCTCCCGACGGACCGCTGGCTCAGTTGCCGTGGGCAGCATTGCCGGGTACACAACCGGGCTCGTATCTGTTGGAAGAGCGTGCGATTGCCGTGATTCCCGTTCCGCAAATGTTGCCTTTGTTGCTGCGGCAGGAACACCGAACGGGGCCGCCAGAATCTTTGTTGTTGGCAGGTAACATCGAATACGGCGGAGATCCCGGTCAGCGGCAGGACTTGCTGGCCAATCGTGGTGCCGTCGGTCGCTTGCGCGAAGGGCGCATGATGCAGTTCTCGCAACTTCCAGCGGCAAACGCTGAGCTGGCGTCGATCGAAGGTCGCTATCGCAAACAGGTTCAATCCGGCAAATCGAGTACATTGGAAAACCGTGAAGCCACCGAAGCGGCCTTCAGCGAGCAAGCGGCTCAGCATCAGTGGCTGCACGTCATCACTCATGGTTACTTTGCTCCGGAAACAGTCCGGTCGGCTTTGCAGCCCGCAGACGATGAGATATCCGCTCTGCGTCTGATCGACCAGCCACGAACGGTCAAAGGCGAACACCCGGGATTGCTGTCTGGCCTTGCCTTTGCCGGAGCCAACACATCTCCGGAGTCAGAAAAGGACGACGGCATCCTCACAGCACTGGAAGTCGAGTCGCTGCAACTCAACAACGTGGATACCGTCGTACTGTCGGCGTGCGAGACGGGTCTGGGCAAAGTGGCAGGTGGTGAAGGACTGCTGGGTTTGCAACGAGCCGTTCAGCTGGCAGGAGCGAAAACCTGCGTGGCCAGCCTGTGGAAAGTCCCTGATGCCGCGACCGCGAGACTGATGCAGTTATTTTACGAGAACCTGTGGGAGAAGAAGATGGGAAAACTCGACGCCCTGCGAGACGCTCAGCTCACCATGCTCCGCCACTACGACCCAAAATCTGACCAGCTTCGCGGCTTGGGAACCAAGTCGGGAAAGATCGATCCGAACAAGAAACCAGACCCGACCAGCCCAGCCACTCGTCTCGACCCTCGCTACTGGGCCGCGTTTCAGTTGAGCGGTGACTGGCGGTGATAGAACTAAGAACCTATCCAGAAACAACACCGTGTTTTGGTGCCCGCGAAAACGCGGGTTGTGATGCGAGAGGAAAGAACGGTTTTTTAACACTAATCGCCGCTGATAACCACTAATCTCCCGGCGCGGGTTTCGCCCGCAACCCATATTCGAAGCGGGAAGCATGAGAATTGTTTTTCTGTACGGAGGAACACATGCGACAGAAAAATGGGTGACAGAAAAATGAATCGCAGTTGGTTCACAGTGCTTGTCTATTATTTTTCTGTCCATCATTTTTCTGTCGCATCTGACCAGAATTCCACCAACAGCACCGGAAAACCTTCGCGGCACAACAAGATTTGAACTGTTAATATTAAAGAAGAGAACGGCTTGCTTTTGTGAGCGGCATCCCGACTCTGTTGCCTCTGTATCAGCGTTAATCAGCGGAGATTAGTGTTCCAGATTTCTGCCCGGCACGTCATTGATGGTCGCGAAAGCGTTGGGCTGAAATCACATCACGACGAACTTGTTTCTGGACAAGTTCTAACTCTTTGAATTCCTGCAATCTTGACAGCGGAGACGTGAAATGAAGCCGGTTCATTGTCCTCATTGCCAATGGATACTTTCCGCCGAAGACTTGCAGTTGTGTCCGGATTGTGGGACGCGGTTTGAAGGTCTCGACGACAGCACAGTGAACACGCCAGAGGACGTCAGTCTCGAAGATCGCGAAAATGCTGATGACCGGACGCCGCTGGAAATCCGTTTTCAGAGGCAGGCAAATGGCGGTGATATCTATGCCCCGGCGGACGATTCCGGCCCTTTGGCCTTTCCAGCCGAGTCGTGGGAGAATGCGAATCCCAACTCAACCTTTGGCTTTGATTCGGCTACTCAAGATCGAGCTAATCTGGGCGAATCTCACGGTATTATCTTTCTGTTTTTTTCGCCATTCGGTCGGATCGGTCGGCTGGGATTTTTGCTGGGCAATCTGCTTCTCGGCTGTTTCATGGCAGTGATCTTTCTGATCGATGACTCGAATTCGGCATTGGGCAGTGAAGAAGTTTTGCCATTCACCCGAGCTGGGTGCGTCGCCATAGTGATTTGCGGGTGGCTGATCGCGGCGAAACGTTTTCACGACTTTGGCTGGTCCGGATGGAACCTGCTGTGGATCGGCATGTTTTGTGGTGGCCTGTGGATTCCGGTTATGGGTTTCGGCAGGGGCTCCATAGGTCGGAATACATACGGGATTGCCACGCGATTGCGTTGGGATGTGACATCGATCGTTTTGACGCTGGGATTGGGCATCGCCGGTGTCTATGCCACTGCCGTACTTTCGGTTCTGGCACGAATTGAGGCGGACTTTTCAGAAGCGTGGGTAAGGTACGAGAAAGAGGATTTTGTCACCGCCCTGCCCCGGTTGCAGGCGCTGAGCGACGACGCCCAATATGGCCGAGGCCTGTGCCCCTTCTGCAAGCCATTTGCAGGACTAGAAATGTATGCCTCCTGGGCGAGCGGCGATATCCTTGGGCATCGGCAGGAGTGGGATTCAAGCGTCGAGTGGCTCAAAAGGTCAGAACAACTGGCGGTGACACTGCAAGGCGCATCGTGTTGCCCGGAAATAGGAACTGAACTGCCGGACATTCGCCTGGCTCTCGTGAATGCGCTGGAGATGTCGGGGCACGCAGACGAGGCGATTGCGATTCTAGACCAGTTAACGTCGGAAAAAGGCGAAAACTCTGCCAGCCAGGCAATGCTGCTACGCGCGGACCGCACGAGAGGAATAAACTGTCTCAATAATCAGGAGTTCAAGAAGGCGGAGGAGATCCTCAATTCGCTGATTGATCGCGAGATGTCCCTGTTAGTAATCACACCCTCAGACCAGTACCCGCGTTCCTGCCTTGCCGGGGACTATCACAACCGAGCACTCGCGCGTCAGGGTGATGGAAACATCGCTGGTGCTCTGGAGGATGTGCAGGAAGCGATCCAGTTGCAGGAAGTGTCATACAGATCATCGCCGGGCACGCAACAGTATTCGGAGTACCTCGGTAACCACTATTCTCTCAAAGCCAGTCTGCATTACGATGCCGGTGAACTGCAGGAATCCGTAGAAGCCTATGAGAAAGCCTCCGCTGCCGATCCGCAGAACATCGACTCCAGAACTCAGGCGGCTTGGCTGCGATATACCCGGGGCGAATATCAACAGGCGGTCTCCTTGCTGGACTCGTTCCTTGAAGACAACAACGACGCTGGTCTCGAATATCTGCTCGCGGTTTGCCTGCTCTGTCAGGATCTTCCGGAGCAGGCAGCAAAGGTGGCTGACCGTCGCCGTCTGAGGAATTCCGATGATCTACGAGGCCTGTTTCTGACAGGCGTGGTCGCAATGAAAAAGGGTGACTATGCGCCCGCAATTGTCGGGTTTGAGGCTGCGGAAGCGTTTGAATCGGGGAATGTGGCGGTCCTTTACGATCTCGCCTGCTGCCAGCTGCTTTCCGGCCACACTGCAGATGTGGAAAGAATCTTGCCAGTGCTTGAGGAAGCTTCGCCTGACCTTGCTGCATTCCTCAGACGGTTTCTCGACAGTGAAGCCGCTGACCCCAAGGCACTACCGATGATTCTTGAGCTGCAAAGCTATCCAGTTGAAGCCAAGCAATCAGAGCTGCCAGCAAGTGTTCAGATTGTTCCTCATAGGAAATCCGAACCAACAATTGTTGGTTCAACGACAAATCATGTGCGCGGCCTGGAAATCGATAATGACCCATTTCCACACCGGAGCGACAACTCAATCCGGCAACTTCTCTTTCCACAGTTGCCGGATCAATTCTTTCTTTCGCTTCACCGAACTGCGGGAGACTGATTTTGCATCTGCAATCTCGTCGATCGTGTACTCGCTCAGCAGGTCGCGATCGAAGTTCGGAAATGGCGAAGCGGTTTTGTGAAGCAGACCTCGCGGATTTAGCGCCGACTGTCCACTGGCGAAGAGTTTTCAGATTGCTGCCGCCTGAAATTGCGGACTGCTGGATGGAGGCTTGGGCCGTAGAAATCGGCAATTCTTGAATGAAGATCGATTTCACGCGAGCGAGCATCGGGTATGGCCCAGTCTCTCGGTGCATCAAAAACTGTCCAGGGACTTCCGTTCGGGCGAAGGTACATCCGTTGCTGGTCAACGAGGCTCAGTGGTCCTGCTCCGACTCGTCCAAAGACGGCAATCTGGTTGCCGGACTCATCAATCGCCCGGTCCCGATCGACGCCTTCCGAAACACACAGAGCTTCACCCCCTTTGGGAATTTTGAACGTCGCGACCAATTCCGGCGTTGGCCTTGGGCTGAAACCGGAACTTCCGGGCGTGTTCGGCGAAGTCAACTGGACGACCCGCAAGCCATTTTTACCATCGGCGAGGTACGCGAATTCGCTCGTGTAAGTAATCCCGAGTTTGACGTCATGAAGATCGTTGATCTCGCCGTGAGCGTTGTAGACCTGATCAATTCGGGGATTTGTCGGGTCTTTCACATCCACGATAATCAGACCAGAACGTCCCCCCGCGATATAGGCGTAGGTCCGTGCAATATACAAATTGTGTGAATGCTCCTCCAAAGGAAGAGACGAAGTTAACTTCGGCTCGGACGGTACAGTCACGTCGAGCACCTTCAGACCGTCGTCGTCCAGCAGAAATCCATAGCGAAACTGCATCTCAATCGCTTTGGGATTGTGCAGCTGGTCGGCTCCAATCACGGATGTCACAAATGGATGCTCGGGATCAGCAATTGAAACAACCACCAGGCCCGCGTTGCAGCAGACATAAGCGTACGTTCCAAAAATCGTGACAGATCTGGACCCTTGCAGCAGGCCGCCAGGGTTAAAGACCACATCCTTCTTCACAAAGTTGTTCAGCGGATTGCCGTCCAGCAGAGTTCCGACTCCGATCAGAATCAGACCTTCGTGAAAGTCCGTGGCGTAGATATAACCGTACATCGCATGCACAGGCTGTTCATGATTTTCTGGTTGATGAGTCCGCGTAGGGTCAGGCGCGATGGTTGTCGGCGCAGCAATATCCGTAGCAAATTTCGTCTTGACGTAAAACTTCTGCCCCAACGGGGAAACAGGAGCAGTCAGAATTCGTTCTGAGAAACCTTTGTGATCAATAAAGGCGACGTCATAAATCCGGACACCACCCTCACCGCACGCGGCGTAACAATATTCGCCGCGAAGTTGAATACTCAGGACTTTGTTTTCCTTGTGCGGACTGAAAATATTGTCACCGATATCGTTGCCCGGATGCTCGTGGGCATGCTCCAGCTCGCGCGCCTGCTCTTCGTGTTCGTGGAATCGCTGCGGATACACGACACGATGCATTGAGCTTCCGATCACAGTCTGAGGTTCATCGCGCTCAGTCACCGGAACGGCGAACAATCCATGGTCACCAGCTCCGACCCAGCAGTAGCGTCCGATGAAATTCAGATAGTTTGTGCCCTGCATCATGAGTTGGGCCAGCAGTGCATTATTATCGTTATCGACGGACACATGGCAGTCGGTACATGACTTCGTTTCGCCTTTGCCACGCACCGTATGCGGAACATTCGTGCTGAAAGCAATCCCACTCAGACCTTCCGCAGAGATCGTTTGCTGCTGAAGATACACGGCTTCCCGATTCGCATTGTACGATCCGACATGAATCGCGCATGACGAGCGTGCGGGCCCGATCCGATTACCGGTCACGTTGCCGTCCCGTGCCAGCATATAGACTTCATCGCGGAGCGTTTGAAAATTGTAGGCCACATGATTTCTGGAGATATCGCCTTCGTTGTGCAGACTCGGCATTTTTTCATTCGCTTTCTGCGGAAGGTGACAGCCAAAGCAACTGGGATTCCACGACGAGTGACAGGCGATACAGGACATCGCATTGTTGTTATGCGCGCATGGTCGTCCGTCCTCGGCGATATCGCCCCAGGCGAATTTGTCGTCTTCACCCAGACGAACTGTTTTCGCGAGTGCGGCGACCGGATTGTATTTCCTGTGTGTTGGATCAATGGTGTCAGCAACCTGAGTCAGCTCCCAACTGAGATCTTCCTCCACCATGGAATTCTGAATGATCTTCTTGCCGATATTCTCGAACCGGCGTTTACCGAACGGCGTGCGCATTTCCGACAGATTGCGGCCCACGGTTTTCCCGTCGCGCTCTTCAGCGGCTGGCCCCGATGTTCGCAACTGAGGCCGTCCGTCGATGAATTGGGCAGCCGGTTGTGTGGCGGTTCCGTGACAGTCGATGCACTGGATTTCGATCGCGGCACGCACTTCGCCATAGAGTTTTGTGTCGCCATGGACGTCCTGAATGAAATGGCAGTCCACGCAGTGCATTCCCTTTTCAAGGTGAATATCCAGCATATGCACTGGTAAGTTGTGTCGTTTCTCCAGCAGCTCGATTTCTTTTTCTCGAACTTCGGCCAGTAACTCGGGATCACTCTCGGTCCAGTCACGATTTCGATGTAGTTCTTTTTCCAACTCCGGGATCTTCAGTGCCTGTTGTCGCTGCTCAGCTGTTGGATGTGGGATCTGATTTCCATAGTGATCCAACGGAATTCCAGCGCGATCTTTTTTGAACACCGCCTGAAACACCCAGCCATGCCCATGGAAATCTGCGAACTGAGTGTGCTCGAGCTGCGGATTCAATTCAGATGTTCGGGTCAGGAAATCCGGATTCGACCAGTTTCCACGAGCCGAGGCCTCATTCGGATCTGACATGCTCGACTGCGCAAATTGTTCGGGCGTGGGATGCTTCTCGTGCGGCGGATACATCAACTCCCCATCGGTTTCAAGATCCCACCACATATAGCCGAGATAGCTGTTCATCACGGTCGTCCCCGGATGGATATGGCAAACGATGCATTGACTTGTGGGAATTGCCCGCGTGAATCGGTGCGCGATGGGGTGTCCCGGTTCGTCCTTGGGAATTGTGGGGTCGGGCATTCCGACAAACTTATCCAACGCTGCTGCCGCCAGACCCTGATTTCCATATTTGGCATAGGGACCTGAATGGACGGGGGAACGATCATTCGCGTAGACCATGTGACAGGCCGCACATCCGCTGGATCGAAAGTCTCCTGCGTGATCGTTCGTTCCCAGGAAATTCAATGTGGGGTCCAGAAGGCGAGTTTTCTGCAGGCCGATGAAGACAGGATCTGTGCGCGTCCCGGTTCCCAGACCACGGTTGCTTAAGCGAAGCTTCGGTTTACCGGTTTCCTCCAGCCGCTCAGGGATTCCGACGTCAGTTACAAATCGGCCGCCTCGTTCGAAGATTCGCAGGACATTCCCCGGCTGGGTGATTTCAAATCGTGGCAGTGGATCCAGATAAGGCAGGACTCCCTTTCTCGCCGTTTCCTCGGGCGTCGGCGTGGGCACGGTCTGGAGACGCTGCGGCACTCCATTCATGCTGTAGCTTTCGCCATATTGTGCCCACTTATTCGGAGTTGCTCCGTTATTATAAAGGGCGGCCCCCCACAACATACAGCCATGAGTCATCATGCTTTTTTTGACCTCCAGGGTCTCCTTCGCATGACAGCCAGCGGTTCCGCAGCTGATATGCGCGATGCGCAGATCACCGGGATTGACGAACTGGATAAATTCAGGACTCTCGTGATTCAGAGCAGTATAAGATCGTATCGGGTTCGCGGAGCTGAGAAACACATCTGCCAATTGCGGTTGCACGTGTGCCCGTTTTTTATCAACAGCTGTCGGATCTCCACCGTGGCAATCCGTGCAACCGAGCTTCACTGCGGGGCTGTAGTGCGGATCATGGGCGTCGCGATGGCACTTGATGCAGCCAACGCTCTTTCCGTTGGCTTGGGTGTCAGTCTGCTGCGAATAGTCAATCCCGATCAGATGCTGAGGCAACGGATAGGCTGCTGAATTTCCGTGAACCGCAGATGATGTCTCTGCTTTAGAGATCAGACTGCGGCCCGGTGTCGCGCTGTAGGTGGGCTCATCCGCCAGGAGCAGACCGTCAAGACATAGTCCGAAAACCAGTGAGGCAGCCGCAACAAGGCACAACGATAAACAACTTATCAGAACTGCGACTGGTTTCACTCTCAGATCCATCTGAATTTCTATCCGTCATGTCGCCCTGTTGAATTGCGGCGGCGGATGTTATCAAATCGATTCCTGGAGAAGATAGGGCAGTTGTCTTGGCGCGGGCTTGGCCCGCAACCGATACAAGTGAGCAGATTTCGCTGAAATCTGCTGTGCTGACTTCGGCGAAGTCGGCCTACATTTAGTCGCCCTCAAAATGATGCATTGCCAAAAATCTTCTCAGGAATATTCAACTCTCAACGTTTGCAGATCAGAGCGAGTGTTGTCGGGTTGCCTGAACTCAGAACAAATTGAACGGTGATCGCCGAACATGAGGAACGGCCAAATGCAGTCATCCGAACAGGTCGAGTAGCGGTTCGCCGGTCGATAGCGGACGCGTAAATCCGTCGCGGCCGAGACGCAGATTGAGCGGGACTCCCAGTGAGTGAAAGATGGTGGCTCCAAGGTCCTGAGGTCGCACGGGGCGATCCACGACAAACGCCCCGTGTTTGTCGGACTCGCCGTAAACCGCGCCGCCCCGAATACCGCCGCCTGCCAGGATTGCAGAAAAGCACGACGGCCAATGTTGGCGACCAGGGTTCGTTCCCGGCGCATTGATCGTGGGGGTGCGTCCGAATTCGCCCACCACAACAACCAGAGTACTCTCCAGCATCCCCCGATCTTTCAAGTCCAGAATTAACGCCGACAGCGCCTGGTCGAGCTTCGGCAGACACCAACCCATCCCATACGAACCATTGCCGAACGCGCTGCCCATTCCCATTTCGCCGCCATGCATGTCCCAGCTGGAACTGGGTGCACCACCGCCGCCTTCCGGAGCCGATCCTGTCCAGCCGTTGACAGTCACATAGCCCACACCGCTTTCAACCAGTCGCCGTGCGAGCAACAGGTTCTGGCCGAGCGGATGCATCCCATATCGATTTCGCACACTGTCCGATTCACGACTCAATTCAAAAGGTTCACGTGCTTCAGGACCAGCGGTCAATTCAAAGGCGCGGCCGTAGATGTCCTGCCAGTCCTTTGTGGCGCCGGCGACTTCGCTGGATTGCAGGGAAGGGCTCAGTCCACCGAGCAAGCGGCGGCGTTCGAGCATGCGATCGGTTGCCACCGCCGCCTGCAGATCGTCCGGTGCTTTGAATGTGGGCATTGACGGATTGTCGGCAGCAGAACCGACAAACAGTGGACTGTGTGCCGCGCCGAGATGTCCCCCGGTTCCGATGTTGGGAGCGCAGAACACGGGATCACCAACGCACTTGATGAGCCACACATAGGGAGCAATGGTCTTTTCGTTTGGTCTGACCTTGGCCAGAATTGAGCCCATATACGGAGCATCCGGCGGAGCGGCGGCTTGCCCACTCAGGCAATGATGCATTGCGTCAAAGTGGTTGCTGATGTTTCCGACATGTGTCATCGAGCGGATCAGGCTGAAATGATCCGTCAACTGAGCCATTTTTGTATGCAGTTCGTTGATCTGCATGCCGGGGACAGTTGTGGCAATCGGCTTGTAGGGTCCGCGAATCGCGTCGGGCGCACCAGGTTTCAGGTCCCATGTATCCAGGTGACTAGGCCCACCGCAAAGCAAAATGAAGATACAGGATTTCTCCGCAGCGCCTTTTCCCAGCCCGGCGTTCTCGTCCACGCCCGCTGCGACCATTCCCGGTAACGCCATCGGCAACCCGCAGATCCCGGCAGCCTGCAACAGGTTTCGGCGAGACATGACATCGGACAACGATTGCCGCATATCCATCGGGACACCCCTTCGAACGAATCGATCGATGACAAAGAAATGAACGCCCATCTGAACAACACGGCTGCACTATAATCAATCTCCAGCCAGCGTCATCCTGATGAAACAAGCCAAATACCGGAATCGGACACTACTCCACGCGACCGGAAATGACTCCGGCGAGCGGCGGGGCGTGAGGCCAATGGCACTCACTTTGTAACCCGAAGCGTTAGCGAGGGGCTTTGGCTGTTTATTTTCACCGAGAATTCCCTCGCTGACGCTTCGGGTTAGTGAGTCCAGAATCAAACTGAGTGCCATTGGGCGTGAGCCCTTTGGTACCTCGTTTTTGTACCGGCAAGCTGACGCATGCCGCTCGCCAATTCTCTTACTCATGACCATGCGGAGCATATGCCCTGCACGCGGTCCTGCGTCAGCCTTCTTTCTTTGGAGTGCGGCGACTTGTCGCCGCTTTCCTTTTCATTCG
>CAZFDW010000180.1:0-11376 GCA_964517865.1 uncultured Chitinophaga sp. | reverse complement strand
GTGGCTCCTGAAAGCTGCTTTCGCGTGTTGCCTTTTTGCCTCACGCCGATTCGATTGCTCCAGTTCATCGTCACTTGAACACTGTTTTGGTCAGGGTGGGGTTGTTCTGATTTTAATACTTGCGCCGCCTGCGCCTGTTGTGCATGGTATGTCGCGAGTGTCAGCCGTGTTTGCTGATGCCGATTTTCAGACCATTCAGAACAGAAAGTTCGTCCCATGACACCATGTCAAAACCGCGTTACCGATCTCACTCGCCGGATGGCCGACGACATGAAACTCCGCAACTTTTCGCAAAGCACGATCGATGCTCACACCTGTCGGCCAATTGCGTTTACTGGAAACTGAACACCGAAAACTGAAAACCCTGGGCTTCGACATCGACAGTCAGCGGATGCAGCTGCGAAACGGCAACGGCAAAGGTCAGAAGACACGCATCGTCCCCATGGCACCGCGACTGCTGACGGAGCTGCGCGAGTACTGGAAAGTCTATCGTCCGTCGCTGTATCTGTTTCCCGGAAAGACGCCGGACGTGCCGCTGCAGCCACCGAACAACAACAACAACAACCCGCCGAAGGCTCCATAAGAGTTTTCGATTTGCTGCGGCGTTATACGGCGGACTTTGTGAAACACCATCGTCCGCAGGCCGTGCCTCAGGTGCAAAGCACGCTGGCAAAGCTGGAACTCTGTCGCACGGCCGCACTGGGCGGTCATCTGTACCGGTGCGATCCGTGCGACTTTGAGTGCCGAGTCAACAACTCCTGCGGTGATCGCCACTGTCCGCAGTGTGCTGGTGCGAAACGCGCCGACTGGCTGGATTCAACGTCGCAACTGCTGTTGCCGGGCATCACGTATTTTCAGGTCTTGTTCACGATTCCCGACAAATTGTCGTCGCTGGCATTGGGGAATCGCAATGTGATGTACGATTTGTTGTTTCGCGCGGCGTGGAAGACGCTCAAAGGTGTCATGCCGACGAACAGGGATTCGAAGCAGCGGCCGCGATGGTGCTGCACACGTGGAACCGGATGCTGGAAGCTCATGCGCACCTCCATGCCATGGTGCCCGGCGGCGGTCCGGCTCTGACCGGCGATCGTCGCTGGATCAAAAGTCGTCGGGTTGGAAAGGGGGGCAGGACTCAATTGCCGGAACGGCCCGCAGGGTGCTGCGCACAATTGAGTCCTGACCCCGTTTCCAACGGTCAGGGTGCTGCGCACAATTGAGTCCTGACCCCGTTTCCAACGGTCGAATGCCGAAATCGGCTATTGCGTGCATCGACTGGCATTGCATCCGTCACGGCCGGATGTCGTGCATGTGCAGAGCCTCGGCAACTTCGAAGCAAGTAAGGCTCGACCGATCCTCTCCTGACTCTGTAGGATAATGCGTATTCGCACCTTGCTGGTGCATGCCAGTTTCTTTCCGCGACGGGCCATGTATGAACAACTTCGTCACTGACCGCAATCTTCTGGTTGGCATCCTGGGCCTGCAGATGGAGTTCGTTACGGAGTCGCAACTGATCAGCGTCATGCAGGCATGGATCTTCCGTAAGGCGGACAAAATTGAAGATATCCTGCTGGAGCAAAAGGCCATCAAGCCGGAAACCAGGGACTTCCTGACGGGTATGGCGGACCGGCACATCGCCCTTCACCACAACGATCCAGCGCAAAGCCTTGCTTCCCTCAGTTCGCTCGGTCCGGTTCGAAATCAACTCAGAAATCTGGAGGATGACGATGTCTCACAGTCCATCACCCGGATCGGAATGATGCGTGAAAACCAGAATCTGCCTGATGCTGCCATGATCGGTGACACTGTTACGATGCCTGCGAACTCGGGTTCCGTCAGCGAACGATTTCAGATTCTCAGGCCGCATGCGAAGGGTGGGCTGGGGCAGGTTTCTGTTGCAGAAGACAGGGAGCTTCATCGCGAAGTCGCCCTGAAAGAGATTCAGCCTGCCTATGCCTCGGACCACGACAGCCGCGCGCGCTTCATGATGGAGGCTGAAGTCACAGGGCGACTGGAGCACCCGGGTATCGTGCCCGTGTACAGTCTCGGAAAGACGAAGGCAGGTTCGCCTTTCTACGTGATGCGATTTGTCAAAGGCGACAGTCTCAAAGAGGCAATTGATCATTTGCACAGCGACAGCAATCGGCTGTCAGCAGACGACAAGCGCATGTCGCTTCGGCGGCTTCTGCGGCGGCTGGTGGATGTCTGTAATGCGATTGAATATGCCCATAGCCGAGGCGTGCTGCACCGGGATCTGAAGCCTGGCAATGTCATGCTGGGCAAGTATGGCGAGACGCTCGTTGTGGACTGGGGATTGGCGAAATCGGGATCGAAGTCGTCGGCACACAAGTCGTCCGATGAAGCCACTTTTTTTCCGCTCTCAGGCGATGCTTCCACTGAAACACAAATGGGGTCTGTTGTCGGAACACTGGCCTATATGAGTCCGGAGCAGGCCGAAGGCCGGATCAACGACCTTGGGCCAGCGTCGGATGTGTATTGCCTCGGAGCGACACTCTACTGCATCCTGACCGGACAGGCACCGATTCCCAAACTGCCGCCTGTGGAAATGATCGAACGAGTTCGCAAAGGTCAAGTCACACCTCCAAGGGAACTCAAACCGGAGATTCCGCTGGCGCTGCAGGCCATCTGTCAGAAAGCGATGGCCTGTCGGCAGTTGGATCGTTATCCGACCGCCGCGGCTCTGGCAAACGAACTGGAACTCTGGCTGGCCGACGAACCGGTCACCGCCCTTCCAGAGCCGCTGCTTGATCGAGCCGCACGTTTCTTTCGTCGGCATCGGACGCTGGTCGTGTCAGTGGTGGCAGTCCTGACTACCGCCGTCGCCGCACTGCTCGTTGTGAACTCGCTCGTCCGTCAGCAAAACAAAAGCCTGCAGATTGCGCGCGATGAGGCCAATCAGCGGCGCGCGGAGGCGGTTGAGGAAAAAAGTCGGGCCGAGGAGAACCTCACCACGGCAAGAACTCTGTCTCTCGTCATGCTGAAGACCGCAGAAGAAAAGCTGACACAGCGAGGGATCGACGGTAATGTGCTTTTGACTTTGCGAAAATCGCTCACGGAACAGGCCTATGAAAACTTTCAGAAAATCTATGATCACAATCCCGACGATGCCGATGTCGCATTTGAATTTGCTCAGGTGGCCCGCATTTCGAGTAACCTGAAACGATTTGAACGGAATCTGAAGACGGCGGAAGAACGGATTCAACTGTCACTCAGGCTTCAGCTTCAGGTTGCGGAGGAAAAGCGGACCCTAAAACAACAGGACTATCTTGCTGAAACGTATCGCGAAATCGGGACACTTCGAAAGGCAGAGGGAAAACTCGGTGAGGCAGATGTGGCGCTTCGCACTGGCTTGGCAATTGCTGA
Organism: uncultured Chitinophaga sp.; assembly: GCA_964517865.1. GTDB lineage: Bacteria > Planctomycetota > Planctomycetia > Planctomycetales > Planctomycetaceae > SXXK01. Next base: position 7,995 of record CAZFDW010000180.1, on the reverse strand, counting down.
AAAATTGCTGAAAGTGAGTCCAAACAGCCCCTTGTACCAACGCACGAAGGCTGTCATAGAAGTCGAGCAAATCGGCTACTTTACGGAGAAACTGGAACTGGAATCAGCACTGCAAAAATCGGTCAGCAGTGCGGCCACGTTTCAGATGCTGTTATCGACCGACCAGGTCATCGACACCGATCCCTTCATGTTGTTGCTGACGCTGGCTCGACAGATCACAATCCTCCATCAGCTGGGGCGACACGATGAAGCGAAGTCCATTTCTGCCGCAGCTTTTGCTGAAGGTAAGAAATGGCGAACAGAGCGGCCGGGCGAGGCTCGGGTTGCTCTTCCGGTGGCGAGGATCCATTACTGGACCGCCGAAGGCATCGCTGATTCTGAGGGCTCCACTGAAGAAGCTGTGGTTCAAATTACTGAAGCCCTGGTGATACTCGAAGAACTCGTCGCAAAGTCAGCCAACGCTAGCTACGTCTACGGCCTGGGAGATGCCCTGCGCATCCAGGGGAAAATTCTGCGACTGCAAATGAAATATCCGGAAGCGGAGGCGGCATTGATCAAATCCAGAGAATCGCTTGAGAAGCTGGTTAAAGCCTCGGACACAGCCGATAACCGCGACGTGCTGGCTCGATCGCTCCACGAACTGGCAACCATAAAGATCGTCGCTGGCGACAAACCAGCGGCGATTGAGTTATTGCAACAGGCTGAAGCGATGCAGACCGAAGCTTGCCGGATGGAACCGGAGAGCAAGGCCATGCAGCGCGAACTTGACGTCATCAAAATGGAACTCAACACGCTGTCAGAAAAATGACCGGGTTCCACAGCACAAGCCCGGAACCCCTGCAGCGAGAGTTTGTCTCATGGGATGAGACCAGCAATATCGGAGAACTCCAGGGGATTACCGGCTGAGGGATCTGGATTCTCCAACGTAACGTCGATCACGATAACGTCGCCTGCGTCTTTTGGACGGGCGCCCTTTTTTGACTTTCCTGCTTTGCCTGCTTTTTCAATTTCGTCGCCGACGTCACATGTCACTTGCACGACGAGCACCTTGTCGGTAAATGCTGGGTGGTTCGGATTCTTGTGAGGCTCTTTGATTTGATTTGCAACATTGGCCACAGTGCCAGACCACAGATAGTTGACCGCTGAATTCTCAGCGGTGCCTTCAATTTTGATGGTCGCGCCATCAGCAATATTGTTAATCTTCGGTACGCGCAGCAGAAATGTTGTTGCGGAGTTTTTTTTTCGGTTGAGTACGATTCCTACACTCTTGGCTTTCGGACCTGCCATGCGATTCTCCTCTGGATATTTGAAGCGTAATGAAAATCACTAAACGTTATTCACTCAGCCACAACTACTCCGGCCCGTCAATGATCACTTCGCCCCGGTCCGGATTGGATTCTTCTCCCCCGGCATTGGTCACTGTCACATCGACGTCTAACAAGTCGCCAGGACCCCTGGGGGACTTGCCGCTGCTGAAATAATCCGCGTCTTTGGCGAACTGCAGTTTGGCACGGGCTCCTTTTCCGCTGACTTTGTCCACATCGCCTTTCCACACGACCTCAGCTGTTCCATGGCGTTTCACATTCACGGAATTGCCAATGGCGATGCCAGTGCCCGAGAGCCAGATGTGGCTAACGCCGACTGTCCTGAGTGTCAGCCCGGCTTTTTTCAGAATTGGTGCGGTCATGTCGAGTGCTCCAAGTGATAGTAGGTCAGTCCCCCCCGTGTAAAAAGCATATCAGTGCCTTACCTTCACTGCAACTGTTCGCATACGCGCAGCGCGGCTGCAGTCGCCGATTTCGGTAGGTCCTGCTTGCCGAGCAGGACTTCGCGGCCACGCCGCGACCAGCGACTGAACGAGGTGGAAAGAAGGGCCACGCGGCGACGTGGAGCGGATGTGCCACCCATGGCGGTTCGCCTTACGGCGAAAGTCCTTTCCGGCAGAAAGGACCTACCGAACACAGTCCTTTCCGGCAGAAAAGACCTACTTTCACAATCATCAGCGACTACACTCGCGGCTGGCCAGCGTATCAGTTTACAGTAAGGTGTGCGCAACGCAGCGCAAGACACCACTGTGAATTCGGTATCTTTTGGAAATCCATCCATGAAGAATCAAATGTTGATCATCGCTGGCGTCCTGTTGGTCTTGCATTCGTCGCTCAAGGCTGCAGAAAAGCCGAAGCCAAACGTTTTGTTGATTATGGCGGATGACCTCCGAGCGGAACTTGGCAGCTATGGATCGCCGGCAGTCACGCCGAGTCTCGATCGGCTGGCGAAATCGAGCGTGCAGTTTGACAGAGCGTATTGTCAGCAGGCGGTGTGCAATCCGTCGCGTTCGTCGCTGCTCACCGGTCGTCGCCCGGATTCGCTGCAGGTCTGGAACAACAGCACGCATTTTCGAGAACCCAATCCGGATGTGACGACGATCCCTTTATGGTTCAAAGACCATGGCTACGAAACCCGCTGCGCCGGAAAAATCTTTCACAACTGGCACACTAAAGTCCAGGGCGATCCTCGCTCATGGAGTGCTCCGGAGTTTCTGCATTTTGCGAATCATGGAGACGATGTCGCTCAGGTGACGGGGCCGCTGCCCAAAAACCACGCCACAACGACAACCGGCTTCGGCTATGAAAAGGTGGGGATCTGCGAATGCCGCGATGTCCCGGATGAAGCCTACTACGATGGCCGTGTCGCGGCGGAAGCCGTTCGAGTGCTGGCAGAGATACAGAAAAGACCATTCTTCCTTGCCGTCGGATTCTGGAGACCCCACGCGCAGTTCAATGCTCCGAAGCGATACTGGGATCTCTACGAACGAGATCAGCTGCCTCTGCTGGATGGCCGACGACCATCGCACGCGCCGGATGTTGCTTTCCACCAGAGCACGGAAATTCTTGGGCCGGTCGAGAGACAGAAAGTACCCACGCCAGCCCAGGCGGCGGAAATGCGGCACGGATACTTTGCCAACATCAGTTACATGGACGCTCAGGTCGGCAAAGTGCTTGACGCCCTGGACACCAGCGGAGTCGCCGATCACACGATCGTGATTTTCGTGAGTGACCACGGCTATCATATCGGCGAACACACGCTCTGGGGAAAAACATCCAACTTTGAACTCGACGCGCGTGTTCCCATGCTGATCCGCGCACCGGGCGTTTCTCAGAAAGATCAAAAGACACACTCGATCGCCGAACTGCTGGATCTCTTCCCGACGCTGACGGAACTCTGCGACCTGCCCGCACCGCAGGGTCTTGAGGGAACAAGTCTGGTTCCCGTCCTGCGCGATCCCGCGAAATCTGTGAAGCCGGCCGCGTTTACTCAGCATCCTCGTCCGGCCTATTACGATCGAACACCGTCGAAGCAGCCGGAATCGATGGGCGTCAGCGTCCGCACGGCGAAGGTGCGATATACCGAATGGCGCGACTGGAAAACCGGTCAGACCACGGCCACAGAGCTTTACACTGACTCTGACGAACCTGCAGAAACGCAGAGTCTGATCGACGATCCATCCACCGCTATCGATCAACAAGAAGCCGCAGAACTCCTTCGTGAACAGTTTCCACTGACTGCCCATCCGTAGTTGTTCAATGCCGCCGGGGAAATCCCGTCGCCAGCTCCATATCTCCTGGCACCTTTGACCGCGACCCTGCGTTATCCCGCACGTGGTTGGAATTGATCGATTCCTTCGCGTGGAAAGTATACTTCGCGCGGTCATGAGTGAGACAATTGGCGAGTGGCATGCGTCGGCTTGCTGGTACAAAAACGACGTACCGGAGGGCTCACGCCGCTCCGCTCGCCGAACTCAACTCCGGCCGCGCGGAGTCGATTCACTCCCTGATGCCCAATTGATCAAGCATCACAGCGTATTCGTAAGCTTTTTCACGCAGCGCTTCGTAGCGCCCGCTGGCTCCGCCGTGGCCTGCATCCATGTTGCATTTCAGGAATAGCGGGTTCGAGTCCGTCTTCAGCGATCGCAGCTTTGCAACATACTTTGTCGGCTCGTGAAACAGGACCTGGCTGTCATTCAGTGAGGTTGTCACCAGGATCGTGGGATAGTCCTTCTTTTCAATGTTGTCGTACGGAGAATACTCCAGCATGTACCTTCCTGCTTCAGCTTCCTTTGGGTTGCCCCATTCGAGGAATTCCTGCACTGTCAGCGGGAGCGATTCGTCGAGCATCGTATTGATGACATCTACAAACGGAACGGCCAGATGAGCCACTTTGCACAGATCGGGACGGAGATTGATCACGGCTCCTATCAGCAATCCACCCGCGCTGCCGCCTTCAATCGCCAGCCGGTCGCGGGCACCGTATTTTTCTTTCACAAGGTGATCGGCACAGGCGATAAAGTCAGTGAACGTGTTTTTCTTTTTCATGAGCTTGCCGTCAAGGTACCACTGATAGCCCATGTCCGAGCCACCTCGAATATGAGCCAGCGCGAACACCACGCCCCGATCCAGCAGCACCAGTCGACTCGCACTGAAGGTTGGATCCGTGCTGAAACCATACGAGCCATAACTGTACAGGAACAGCGGGGCCTTACCGTCCTTGATCAGACCCTTCCTGTAGACCAGTGAAATGGGGACCTTCACGCCATCCGGAGCCGTGGCTTCGATGCGTTCGCTCACGTAATTCTTCGTGTCAAAGCCGCCCGGCACTTCGGTTGCCTTCAAAAGTTCACGCTTCTTTGTCACCAGATTGAATGCGAAGACGGAGGGCGGAGTGACGAGGCTGTTGTAGCTGAACCGGATCGTATCGACATCGAATTCCGGATTGGCACTGAGCCCCACGTCATAGCTGGGTTCCGGGAATGAAATGCGATACGAATTTGCCGCGCCGAAATTGTGGACGCGAAGCTGCGGAATGCCGGCTTCACGTTCGGTAATCACAGCGAAATCCTTAAACAGACTGATGTCCTCGACGAAAACAGCTGGATTGGCGGCTTCAAAGTCTTTCCACTGCGCTGAATCCGACTGAGCAACGTCGCAGGTCATCCACTTGAAATTGACCGCGCCGTCCTTGTTCGTGCGAATGTGAAACAGACCGTCCCGATGATCGGCGGAGTACTCAACGCCTTCCTGCCGCGAAGCAAGCATTCGAAAGTCACCCGTCGGTGTTGCGCTGTCCAGAAAATGCTGCTCGGAAGTTGTGGAACTTTCAGAAGAATGGACGATGTACTTCTTATCGTGCGTGCGACCGACATCCAGCGTGTAGAGTTCATCTTTCTCTTCAAATACCAGGGCGTCGGTGCTGGCGGGCTGTCCGAGGATGTGGCGAAAAAGCTTATGGGCTCGTTTGGCTTCGTTCTCTACCGTGTAAAAAACAGTACGGTTGTCGCTCGCCCATTCGAAGCCCGCGACTTTCACAAATTTGTCTTCAACCAGTTTGCCAGTTGTCAAATCTTTGATTGACAGATAGTACTCTCGGAATCCTGTCGTGTCCGTCAGATACGCGTAGAGCTTTCCATCGTCGCTGACACCAGCTGGAATCGCAGACATATACTTCTGACCTTCAGCCAGCACATTCACATCCAGGAGGACCTCTTCGATGGCCTCAATGCTGCCTTTTTTCCGGCCGTAAATGGCATACTGCTGACCTTCCTGGGTTCGGCTGTAATACCAATAACCACTGTCGCGAACAGGCACTCCGAGGTCGGTTTGCTTAATGTGTGACAGCATCTCCTGGTAAAGTTTGTCTTCGAATGGACGAAGATGTTTCGTCAACGACTCCCGGTAGGCATTTTCCGCCTCAAGATGCCTGATGACCTCCGGATTCGTCTTGTCCTTCATCCAGAACCAGGGGTCTTCGATCTTCCTGCCGTGAAGTTCCATGCTGTGCGGCTTCGTCACAGCAACCGGAGGCTTCACCAGCACATCGTCTGCGGCAACTGGAATGGCAATAACAAGGAAAAGGCACTGGACAAACAAACTCATGATCGACTCCGTGAGTACAAATTGTGGGGACAAACTGCCCGGCCGTGGGCGTATACTCCGCGCGGGTCTCAGTGAGGCCTCTGTTGTAGCCGAAGTCGTGAGACTTCGGGTTGAATCATCGCCCGGCTCCGAATTCTCACGAATTCGGCTGCACCTTATTGCAGCCCGATTCAGATCCTTTCTTTCCAACAACTGCCCATTTTGCGTGCATCTTTTCGACCGAAGTTCATTCGGATTTCGAAATTCGGACTTCGGATTTGCGGCTTCGCCGCGCTAGATGTAGCCGTCTCCCTGCGGTATTTCAAGCTGGAAATCGTCTTAGTCAGTCCGACATTGAGGTCGAAAGTAGAGCATTCGCACAACGGCACATGTTTTTCCCATGTACCGGATGCTGACGGTGAAATACCGCAGGATCAGCTATCATGTGGCCGCCCTGCGAATTCCGCGCCTGGCTTGAAAATTCAAGTCCTTGAAACAGTCCGGTACCACTGAGGAAGAATGAAACGATGAATTATCTCCACAGCATTCAAGCAGCCATGTTCGCAGCGATTATCTGTCTGGCCTCAGCGACAGGGATATCAGCTCAGGAATCCCCGCTACCATCGGAACTGGTCAAGCAGGTCATTCAGGCAGCCGGGGGTGATGCAAAGCTGCTCAAGCTGTTCCGCATGAAGGAACAATACAACGCAGGTGCAAAACTCGAGACGCCAGGAACCCCGCGCACTTCGGTGGTCGAGCCGCCGAAGTCATGGTGGATAGGGGCAACGGAACGCGGCGAAGAGCCAGCGAAAATCACTGCGTGGGCCTGGACACTCGGTGCCTTGACTGATCCGGAATCAAAAATCGAACCAATCGCCGACGTCACCGAAAACGAAATGCTCGTGGCAGGGCTTCAGATCACCGGCACTGTCGATCCCCCACTTGACATGTACTTCGACAAGAAGACCTACGAACTGGTCCGTGTCGATTGGCGCAACGACATCTACCGCTTCAGCGACTGGAAAGAATATGACGGAACGAAGTATCCATCGAAATGCGTGCTGTATCGCCGCAAGTCAGGGGAGCCATGGTTTTTCCACGAGATCCTTGAACTCGAGCGGTTGCAGGAATTGCCGGATGGGTTGAAGCGCTGAAGTGGCCGTCGTTGCCGGTGTCCACGGCTGGCCAATGTGTGAAACCGATTGATTCGTCGGGTGGGACCAGCGACAGCGCAGGCCCACCATTTGAATGAGAAATTGAGAATCGGTGGGCCGGCGCGGCTTACCAGCCGCTGGTCCCACCCTACATTCTCAACGGTCCAGGAGAGCTGTGTGATGAGTATTTCAAATCTGGGGACGCAGCTGAAGCAGTCAATTCGTCGGGGACGAGTCCTGACATCACCGGCGCAACTGGCGGGCTATGACGCGGATGGGCTGGCCGCGCACGCCTCGTTTCCTGTCGCCATCGAATTGATGGATCCGCGCTGCGTGGCCATGGTGGAAAACAGTCCGATGGCAGTCGGACTGCCGAAGGATACCTTTCTGCTGGTCACAGAGATCGATGGTCCTGCGGTGCTGCTCGACACCCGCGTGAAAGCCGTTGCGGAGTTGCTCAACAACGCCGGCGCGTCGGGTGTTGAATATAGTGACGATGAGACGCAGCGGAATCGACTCTGGAAAGCCCGCAAAGTCGCCGGTGGCCTGATGGGTCAGCTCAGCCCTGACTTCCTGGTCCAGGATGCCGTGATCCCCAAGCGGGCACTCGCCGAAGTGCTGCAACTGGTTTATGACGAAGCCGACGCGGCCGGACTTCGAGCCGTCAATGTCTTTCATGCGGGCCATGGAAATCTGCATCCAAATTTTCTGTTTGATTCACGGAAACCAGGAGAACTGGAAAAAGTGGAAGCAATCAGCAAACGCTTGATGCAGCGTGTGATTGCGGTCGGTGGAACGCTGTCGGGCGAACATGGAATCGGCAATGATAAGACAGCCTACATCCGGTGGTCGCGACCTGCTGACCAGTTGCGTCCACTGTGGCTTGTGCCTCGAAGTCTGCCCGACCTACATGTTGTCCGGTGACGAAAATA
>CAZFDW010000179.1:0-11449 GCA_964517865.1 uncultured Chitinophaga sp. | reverse complement strand
CCCGGCCCTCAGTTGCGAAGCAACGACAGACGCCAGCCTCGGACGCGAGTCCGAGGTAACGATCCCATCCCGGCCCTCAGTTGCGAAGCAACGATAGGCGCCAGCTTCGGACGCGAGTCCGAGGAAACAATCCCGCAGATGTTCAGATTGACGCCAAAATATTTGCAAACAGCCCTTGACTCACATTCGCAATGTTGTATTATTGAATTAATACACGTGTCCGCGACGGAGAAGCAGAACATGCAGATTCATATCACGACTCACGACAAGGTTCCGATCTACCTGCAGGTTGTCAATCAGATCAAGTATCTGGTTGCTGCAGGACGGCTGGTGTCGGGCGAAGAGCTGCCTGCGATCCGCGTGCTGGCTGAAAAGCTGGTCGTCAATCCCAACACCATCGCCCGCGCGTACCGGGAGCTGGAACTGGCGGGAATTGTAGAGAAACGACGAACGGCCGGGACGTTCGTCACGGACCAGGGATCGCCCCTGGCTCGACGCGCACGCATGAAAATACTGACGGAGCGAATCGACCAGTTGCTGGCCGAAGCACTGCAGATGGACGTCGATCTGGATGATGTGATTAAACTTGTCCACCAGCGATCGACCGTCATGAATACCTCTCGTCTTAAGGAGCTTTCCGATGTCTGATCCTTTTCCTTCCGCAGCCCCGCTTGCAATTGCATGGAATTGCCATCGATGAAAATGCTGGCAGCAAAATCTGGTGTGCACCGCACTTGGGCTGAAGCGACAGACTATACCGCGCGCGGTTGAGTATGGCACATTTATTTAACCGCGTGGGCAACGCCCCGCGCGTGGGAATCCATCCAACGGGACCCTGTTCGCGCGGCCCGCTGGGCACGCGGTTAAACGAGCCGATCCCAACCGTGTGCGGTATGGTTTGAGCCATTCGACCGTGTAGAAAGGATCGCAATCCATGACAGCCCTCGGGGCAACACATCAAAGGGGTACTTTCGTCAAGTTTCCGTTGCCGTCGCCGATCAGTGCCGTGGATTCGGCTGGATGAACGGCTACGGCGATGATCCACGTATCAACGGTCGCGGCGTATTCGGCTGTTCGAAGCGTGTCGGCCTGAACGACGCGAAGCATTCCGTCCTGGCATCCGGCTACCAGGGCTGTGCCATCGGGGGTCCATGCAAGAGCAGTCACAGGAGATGACAAACGCTGGAATCGTACCAGACGTCCAATGATCGGTTGCCAGAGTCGCACAGTTTTGTCTTCACTCCCGGTTGCGATCATCGGCATTGGATTGCCCAGGTTGGGCTGTATGGCGACGCTGGTGATCGACTGAGTGTGATTGGTGAGCGACCGCACGACGGTGCCTCGGTCACAGTCCCAGACGCGAAGGGACTGGTCTAACCCGCAGCTCACCAAAATCGTGTCGTCGCGAAGAAACGCCACACCTGTCACGAGACGAGAATGCCCTTTCAACACCGCCCTTGTGTTGCCAGCGTCCGCAGTGATTAACGCCACAGAGTGATCGTGGCACGCCACAGCCAGAGTCGTTCCGGACTGACTGAAACCGGCAGCATAGGCCACGTCATCAGGAAATGACTGTGACCAGATCAGGTCTCGCCCTGGCCATGAATACATTCCGACCCATGCCGATTCGCCCGGGTTGCCGCCGACCACAGCAATTCGGGTCTCATCTTTTGACAGCACAACGTCGTGAACGTGGCGGCAGGGAACTGTGAGCGTATGTTTGACAGCCAGATCCGTCCAGTCCCGAATGCGAACGCCGGATTGCGATCCATCAATGACCGTTTGGCCGTCCGATGTGATCACGACACATGTGGTCGATGGCCGAGCGACCACAGAATCATCGGCGTCCGATGCAGGAACAGTGAGCAGGACACTTAGGACTGAGACAGAAATAAGTGGGGCACGATTCCATCGTGCCGAGCACGTTAAAAACGTGCTCCACGTCCGGAAGACGACAGTTATTTCCGCGCCGGTCCTTACTGAAGCGCAGACAACCATCCATCGGCGCAGCGCCATGATCCGACTGAAATCACGCCTCATGTCAGCAGTTCCTGAATCACCTGCGCGTCGTTGGCCGCAAGGCGAATGGGGCGACCGGTGTCCGTCTGCAATTCGCTCGCCGGATCAAGTCCCAGCAGCGTGTAGATCGTGCAGACCAGGTCTGACGGGGTCACCGGTCGATCGGCCGGTGATTCACCAGTCGCGTCGCTCGCGCCGATCACCTGTCCGCCGCGAACACCGCCGCCCGCCAAGGCCACGCTGAAGACTCGAGGCCAGTGGTCTCGTCCACCCGCCGTGTTGATCTTTGGCGTACGACCGAATTCGCCCATTATCACGATCAGCGTCTCTTCCAGCAACCTTCGATCCCGCAGGTCATCCACCAGCGCCGCAACGGCAAGGTCAAGTGATGGAATCAGGCCAACGCCGACCTTCGCTCCGGTGTAACCTTCTTTCAGCCGCGTGTACAAGTTGTCGTGAGTGTCCCAGCCGTGGTGATTGACGGTGACAAAGCGGACTCCGCGTTCAATCAGCCGTCGGGCGAGCAGACAACTCTGGCCAACGGTTCGGGAACCATAGCGCTGCCGTGTCTCCGAGGATTCCTGTTCGAGCTGAAAAGCGGATGTCGCTTCCGGCGACGTCACCATGCGGAGTGCCTGATCCAGCGCCGCCTGAGCCTGTTGACCATTTGACAGATGCCCTGACGATCCGCCTCCGACAGAAGTCAGCGACGAATCACCGTCATTCCAGCGCGCGAGTTGGCTGGCAAATGTGCGCCGACGTTCGATGCGTTCCAATGTCAGATCCGCCGTGAGGCTGAGATCACGCACACGAAAATCGGCCTGAGCCGGATCGGCTCCTAATGAAAACGGTCCGAATTCGCTGGGCAGAAATCCCGCTCCCCTGAACTTTGCGCCTCCCACACGATAGTCGGGGATAGCCACATTGTTTGGCAGAATCGACTTTGTTGGTCGCAGCCGTTGATTCGCCACGGCGTGAAAAGACGGATATTCCAGCACGGGTGTAGGTCGATAGCCTGTCAACAGATAATGCGTTCCAAGATTATGTTCACCTAATGGTGAGGTCATTGACCGAATCACGGCGAAGTCTTTCATCCGCTGCGCCGTCTGCGGCATACATTCGCTGATAAAAATACCCGGAACTGCGGTGGCTATGGCTTCCAAAGGGCCGCGAACCTCTTTTGCCGCGTCTGGCTTCAAATCGAACGTTTCCAGATGACTGGGGCCTCCATCCAGCCAGATCAAAATGCAGGATTTGGCCACGCGGCGTGGCTCAGCAGGAGCAGCATTGATCGAACTCAATTGCGACAGGCCGATCCCCAGTCCTGTCAATTGTCCGAGCCGCAGGACACCACGACGGTTGAGACCACGACGGTTGAGACGATCGCATCGAGTCAGCAATGATCGCGTTTTATGGTTCATGATCGACTCCGCTCTCAGTGATTCGTACAAAACTCATCACTGTTCAGCAAGCTCCACACAAAGTCCTGTGCGACAGCAGCGAAGCGTGTCGAACTGATGTCCTCGGGAAACTGGTCCTTCCAAAACGTCATTTCAGCCTCGCGCGGCGTACGCGACAGAGTCCGTAGATAGAAGTTATTGATCAGCAATTCAGCTGATTGGCCGGACTTCACAGCATTCATGACAGTGCTGCCATCAGCAGACAGGCGCTCATTCAGTACGGCACCGTTGAGCAGTTGCAGTTGCACGGCCAGGTCTGTGCGTTCCACGGCTGACGATTCGCAGGCGTCCATGCAACGTCCCAACAAGTCCAGTGGCTCCGACGCAGACATCAGTCCTGCAAACGAGATCGCTCGATCACTCCCCGGATCCGGAGCAGCGACGCCCGTCACATCGGTGACCGCGTCCATGAAGACTTCAGGTGACATCGGTTTCGGAATCGCTGAGGTGTAAAATTCGACCGTCGCGTGGTAGCCGGAATCTTTCGCCGTTCCACGGGCATAAACGTCGCTGTCACAAACACGCCGAATCACATGTCGCAACTGAAACCCGTGATCCACAAAATCCTGCGTCAGCCAGTCCAGGAGTTCCGGATGAGTCGCCGGATTGGTGACTCGAAGATCATCGACTGGTTCCACCAGCCCTCGTCCGAGCAGATGACTCCAAACGCGATTCACGATCGCCTTGCTGAAGTACGAGTTGTCACCGGATGTCATCCACGTCGCCAGTTCGGTTCGATAATCAGCCTCCGGCGACAAAAATTGCCCGCCCGGAATCTTCGCGATGGCTGGCTCCGAGGTGACTGGATGAATGACTTCGCCGGTCGTGTTTTCACGAATGACGGCTCCACGTTTGATGCGTGCAAATACCGCCGCCAGTCCGTGATAGTCGTCCTGAGTCCATGCGTCCAGAGGATGGTCGTGGCAGTTGGCACATTGCAGCCGTACGCCCATGAATGCCTGACTCACAAATTCCGCCTGCCCGCGTGCGTCGCCGGCGACATTGTAAAAACTGGCAGGACCTGATTCCGTCACCGCACCATTGGCCAGCAGCAGTTGGGACGCCATGCTGTTCAGCGGAACATCGTTCCTGACACAGTCGTGCAGCCATGTGTAATATGTTTTCGCCGCTGCAGGGTTTCCTTTCGCCTGCGGCACTCGAAACAGCAACGCCATGCGATGCGTCCAGAAGTCGTTGAATTCCTCCGACTGTAATAAACGATCCAGCAGTTGCGCCCGTTTATCGGGGGCAATATCGTGGACATAGCGTTGCACAGCCGATGGACTCGGCAGTCTTCCGGTGAGATCCAGAGTCAGCCGCCGAATCAACGTGGAATCATCTGCTGTCGGTAACGCGATGAGCCCTGCTTCGTCCAGTCTGTGTTTGATAAAGCCATCAATAGATTGCGTCGAATGAGCAGTTTCGTCTGTCGCCGGAAGCCTCGGGGCATCTTCCCACGGAACGATCAATTCCAGTGGTCGCACCTGATCCAGAAATCGCGCCATAATCAGATGTCGTCCCGGACGCCGCAACGTGGCGATCCCGAGTTCGTTGATACTCACACTATCGGAATCATCCGGAGTCAGCACAGTCAATGGCAGCACATTGTCAGTCGCGTCGTCGCTGAATCGAGCTGTGGCGATGAGTTGCACGCGCCGCTGCCCGGAAACACTTTTTCCGTCCCCCACAATCGCTTCGCCGACGAACGAGAATTCCCGCAACTGTCGCGAGTCATTCCTGCTCGCCCCTTCATCGATCCAGCGTTGGACGGTTTTGAAGTCTCGACCGTCGAGTTCCAGGCGTGTGCCGCCTTCGTGACTAAGCTGTTCCGTCGGTTTCAGCAACAGCAGACTCATCTCGCTGTGCCTTCGATCGATACGGCGGCCTTCCATCGCCAGCGTGATTTGCGCAAAGTCTGTGGCCGGGCGAGTGCCATACAGCGATAAGTAAAATCCGCCGCGCCCGGCTGCCGCTCCGTGACAAGCCCCAGTGTTGCAGCCGGCTTTCGTCAGGATGGGCATCACCTGAGTGTCAAAATCCAACGGAGCAGACTGTGACTCCCCGGCCAGGATTGCAATCCACAGGTACATCCACATTGTGATACCTCAACGAGAACATTTATTCCTTCGTCGCTTTAGGTTTCTCCACGACTTCCTTCGTGAATTCCTTAGCCCATTTGGACAGATACTCCTGACATTTGGCCGTTCCGTAATTTTCGAGTTTTTCGGCGGCGATGATGCGTCGAGCGATGTCACCAATCTGAATCCTGAAGTCCGGGTGTTCTGCTGCGAAGTCTTCGACCTTCTTTGCCGCCGCCACAACGTCTTCATCTGTCGCCGTCTTCTGAATCACGGGACTGAGCATGTTCCGGATTTCCGGATGCTGCGGATCAGCCTCGCGTTTCATCGGCGGACTGTCACCTCGACGCTGTTGCGGTTGATAGTCGGCAATCTTTGGAACTTCCGTTTCGCCAAGCGCCTCGGCGATCGTCTTGAAAATCTTCGGGCCATCGACTTCGATACTCGGCTGTACCAAGGCGAAACTCGCACTCACAGTATTGTCTTTGGCGATCAGCACGGTCAAAGCGACATTGCGATTCAAGCCATACGCCCCCGGGCCTTCCTTGCCATCGACTGAAATACCCAGGCGAATCTGCTTCGGAAAATAGTCCGGGACGCGATTCATCCATTCGACGGTTTCGGTCGGATCATCGGTCAGAAAGATGAGGCTCCCGGAAACCTTTTCCGGACCGCGATCCTGAACCAGTCGCAACACCATGTTCGACAGTCCGAACGCCGGACGACTTCGTTCATGTACGAAGATCAGCACGCACGGTTTGGTGTCTGTTTCAGTGACGACGTCAAGTTTTTGATCAGCATCTTTTCCTAGGACTCCGGTCGCCACAAAAGGGAGCAGTTTTTCCCCTGGTTGCGGCCCGGAAAACACCGGATCGTCCTGAACCAGGCTGCACAACAGACATAAGAAAATCAACACTGTCCAACTCCACATCAGGAAAAACTGCGATCTAATTCCAGTACCGCATTCCGACTATCAACCACTGTACACTTGCGAGGCCTCGAATACCAGGTTTGGTGACAAGATTGGCGGTGTGTGCGGACGCAGAGATCCCTGAGACGCTTGCACGTCTGGACAATACAGCACGAGAACCGAATTTTGGACAGGCGAATAAACACAACAACGGTCGGCAGAGAAACCTGTTACGCTGCAGTCGCTGTTTCTTCAGGGCGTTGAGGCGGGCGCTCGATTCGGAGAATCAAGTTACGGTCGTTTTTCTGCAGTCGTCGTCTACCGTTGATACGCTGGCAGAAAATGCATGTAGACTTCCAGGACCAGTGTTGCCATGCTGGTTGCATAAACCCTGTTCGGGCCGACGACATTCTCCGATTCACCGCCACCCGGCACGTTCCAACTCCCGTCGGCGTTTTGCTTCTCCAGCAGCATTTCCCGTACACGAGGATGCCAGTCGGCCCAGTGTTTTCCGCCCGCCTGGTAGGTCGCCTGCATCGCGTAATAGTGGAAGTAGAAGTAATAGTCGATCCCGCCTCCGTTGCCCCATTCGACAGGCAGCGACACCAGATAGTCCAGCGACTTCGGCAGCGATTCGTCTTCGTGGTAACCCAGCAGTTGAAGCGAAACGACTCCAGCCGCCGTTGTCGGCGGCTTTCGACTGCCATTCTGATAACCGTACCCGCCATTGGGATCAGCACAGGTCTTCACATACGCCACAGCCTTTTCAATCGTCGCAGCAGGCACAGGAATCTCGGCATTATTCGCAGCTCGGAGTGCCACGATCTGCATCACAGTCACGCTCAGGTCTTCGTCAGCCTTTTGAGGTTGATAGCGCCAGCCGCCTTTATCCGACTGACAGCGAATCAGCAGGTCAACCGACTTACGCAACGCGGCTTCGAGTTCCGGATCAGGATCCATGCCGTAAAGTTCGGCGAGTGCCAGCGTTGCCAGACCCTGCTGGTACATCGGACCTGAACCAGCGGCGCGCTGCGGCACAAATACGCCATTCGCATCCTGAGTCCGCAGAATGAACTTCTTGCCTTTTTCGAGCACGTCGCGATAGGGACCTCGCCCCGGTACGTGACCTCGGCCCATAAACGCCAGCAGCGCCAGCGCATTGGGGGCGTTGTTGCCATCCCATGCTCCGTCCGGTCGTTGCTGCTTTGCAAGGTATTCGAGAGCACGGTCAACTGAAATCGTGACACGTTCGATCACAGCTTCGTTGGTCAGAATCTCGGCGGAGGTCGCCTTGCTGCCGGTGGCGGTTTCCTGTGCGTCCGATATCGAATTCGTCGATACCCACACTGCGGCCGTCAGCATTAAAATTGCCAGCATGTGACAGTTCATGAATTTACACTCCTGTTACACCAGTCCCATCAATCGCCGAATTCCGACATCTACCGAATACACCACAATCAACACACTTAACGTCAGCCAGTTGTCCCAGATCGTGGCTTCGCGGTGGAGCGACTGCAACTCGGTCTCACCCTTCAGCTTTTCAGGGATCGAACCGAGTTCCGGAAGTTTGACAACCTCACCGCCAGTTGACTTCGCAATCAGTTCCAGCGCCGGGCGATTCACGTTGGGATGCCGAAACTCTTCCGGTGACATCAGCACCTGAAGCGTCGCCTCGACCGGCTCAGCGCCGGTGGCATCATATACGAGGCGATGGATCCCCGGCGTGTCAGGCGTGAATTTGCCAACGTATCGACCTTCCCGTGCCTTGTCCCCGGTGAGTTCGATGGTTTGTCTTTCGCCAGGTCCCAGCAAAGTGATTTCCCGTGTGGGCATGTTGACAGGTGTACCGTTCGGCGAAAATGCCATCAACTCAATCTGCGCCTCTTCACCCGGCTGAGCGCGAAACGGACGTACTTCCAAACTGCTCTTGTTTTTATCGGCCTCACGCCTCGCCACGAATCGAATGGCCTGCCCCCAGAACTTGTAAAAGTATCTGTCGCCCACGTTCTGCCGCCACGCCCAGGTGGAATCCGTTCCGACAAACATCACTTTTCCGTCTCCGGCATAGTGGTATGCAATCAACGGCGTCCTGCCGAATCGCCCTTCCAGTTTCGGATTCCACGCCAGCACCGTTGCTGCCGGAGCGGGCTGTTCGGCCGCGGCGCACCAGTAGTACGCTGGCATGTGGCTCCAGACTCGATGATTATGACCAGGATCGTCATACAGACGCATCGTCTCGTGAACCAGCCCGTCCGCGCTGACGAGGATTTCGAAGGGTTCATAAACCGGCGCTTCGACTCCCGCCACTCCCTGTTTCAATCGCACAGGCAACAGTTCGAGGAACGACGCATCGAATCGGTGTGGCATCGACTGAGCGCCGGCTTCAACCAACAGCCCGACACCTTTCTCACGCACAGCTCTGATGAGCAGGTCCTGGAAAGCGGGAGTCAACAATTCCGGCGAAACGTCGCCGAGAATAATCGAGTGATATTCGGCAATCTCTTCCAGTGTCTGAGGAAGACTGGCTGTCTTTTGATCATCAGGCAATCTTCGCCACTCCGATTCGAGCACGACATCCGGCATCTCGGCAGTTCGACCGGCAAGCCCGTTGTCGCGACGAATGGCGTTCTTGACAAAACGAAAGTCCCAGCGAGCATGACCGTCGATAAACAGCACTCGGATTTTGTCTTCACTGACCCGTACCAGCGCGGTGTCGGCATTGTTGGCACGCAGTTGTTCGACTTCTGCCTCGAGCGGAGGCACGTTGATGGTCAGATATCTTGCCCCGGCCTTTTCCGCCTTGAATGTCAGTTCGACATGCTGATGCTCGGCATCACGAACCACGACTTCCTCCGTGTCCAGCAATTCATCGCCGTCCCTGAGCTCGACTTTGACCGGTTTGCCGTCAAAGCCCTGAGATTCAAGTGAGACGTTCACGGAAACGGTATCGCCCACAGACACCAGACCGGATGTGTAGACATCGACAATCGACACATCAGGAATCCGAGCGAGCGGCCCGATCGGTGCGACATAGATCGCCGTCCGAGCGTCTGCCGCGGCACGGGCTGCCTGGGCTGGCGATTCGCCGCCCGTGTTTTCCCCGTCAGAAAGTAACAGTATCCCTGCGACCTGCTGGCCTGCCGCTTCCGCCAGCACGTGACTCAACGCATCGCCCAGATGAGAGCCGTTGCCCGCTTCGGTTGTCTGTTCGCCCAGCGGCGTGCCGTTGTTCTCGTCGTATGCCACCGCACTGATGTCGCGTGAGAACGAGTAAAAACGGACGTCATAATCTTTGCTCAAGGGCTTCAGAAACGTGTCAACGGAATGCTTCACTGCCGCTGCGGCCAGGCTGCCACGACTGATCTGATTCAATTCCGTACGCACTTCCGCCGGGATCTGACCTTCCTTCAGTTGATGGCCGACGAGAGCAGCCATCTCCATCAGTTCGTCGTCCGAGGCAAACGGTCCGGCTGGCAACTGCATGCTCTGTGAATGATCAATCAGCACCGCCATAATCGGTCGCTTCGTGATCTGATGATCGATCTTCAGATACGGCCCGGCCAACATGCAGACCAGAACAAAAAGGACCACGATCCGCGTCACAGTCAAAGTGATCCGAAACTTCTGTGGAAGCGTCCCAAGGTTGTCGCGCTGACGCCGAAAGATGAACCAGCCGATCGGAATCAGCAGAAACAACCCAACCCACAACAGCACCGGGCGCTGGAAGGCCAGTTCTGCCTTATCCAGATGCTCCAGCACGTCGTCACCGACACCGATTGATCTTAGAAATGTTTCTACCATAGGGGGAACTCAAAATCCGAAACTCGAATAACGAAATCCGAAACAAATACGGGGCAAAATCCGAAATACGAATGTCGAAATCCGAAACAAATACGAAATGCAAAATTTGAATGTTTCGAAACGCTATTCAGACTTTTTGAGGATGGCACCGAAGATGAGCATGAGTTCGGTGCTTTCCTGGATGAGCCTGTCGCGTTCAGCATTCAGAGCGTCGTCTTCCCTTGTGTCAAAAAGTCGCAACCAGTATCGCGTCTCCTTTGATTCTTTTCTCGAGATCTTGATCCGCATCCGAAAGTCCTTCGTGCTCAATGCCTCATTGGCTTCAATGTAATTCGCCCCAACGGAACCTGAAGATCGCACCACCTGCTTCACATCCTCAATATTGCAAATCGTTCTGGGCAAAGTTCTCACGAACGCACGCACGCAACGAGCGAACTCGTATGTGCGATCTTCAAGGTCATATTTGCCAAGTCCCGACGTTTCTGTCATTTGTCATTTGGTAATTCAAATTTGTTTCGGATTTCGAAATTCGTTTTTCGGATTTCAAGGTTCGTATTTATTTTTTTTGTACTTTGGTTAGTCGGTGAAAATAGTCACTGATGAACTTGCGATAGCCTTCCGGTCCCTCCTCACGCAGACCCAGTAATAACTCTTCACGTTCACGCGGTTGCATCTTCATGATCACCGTGCGAGCCTTCAGATCGAAGTCGCCTAACTCAACCAAAATCGCTTCCACACCGCCAACCACGCCCGCTTCGTTGCCGATGGCAGCGAGTTTCGCTGAGGGTGGCAATTGAGCGGGAACGAGTTTCTGATTGGGATCGCGTGGCGGTTGAGGCTGACCCTTCTCAGTCAGCATTTGCTCCAGTCGCTGAAACATCGCCAATGCCTCGCGAGTTGTTTTCGCATTGAGCATCTGCTGCAACTGCGCTGCCTGTGCCGGAGTCAATTCAGCACCGGATGCTTCGGGCAACTGCTCTGACAGACTCTTCACCAGGTCGTCCAGAATTTCCTGATCTGCGGCAAGCGCGGCTTCGGCAGATTCCAGTGCCTCAGACTGCTCCAACTGACTTTCCTGAAACTCACGCCGCTCAGGGTCCGGCGATAGCTTTTTTCCCGGCTGCTGCTTGCCCGCCGGTTCGTTGCCCGCCGGTTCGTTGCCCGCCGGTTCATTTTCCGCG
>CAZFDW010000178.1:0-11511 GCA_964517865.1 uncultured Chitinophaga sp. | reverse complement strand
CGTAGGCGGAAGCAGGATTCGCCTACGCCTACGGCTCGCCGTTAAACTAAGAAAGCATCAGTTTCCACCGCGCGGAGTGTACTTGTTTCGGTTGCGGGCGAAGCCCGCGCCAAGATTGTGGATCGTCTGACCGTGGTCGCAGTCCAGGCTGTTTTGTGGAAAGTGATCATGCTCTCTCAGACTGTTGAATACGCGCTTCGAGCTGTTGTGCATCTGGCCATGCGGGCTCCTGTACCGCAGACGACCGCCGCGATTGCCGAAGTCACGCAGGTTCCGCCTGCGTATCTGGCGAAAGTGCTGCAGGGACTGAAAGAAAAAAACATTGTCCATCTTCAGCGAGGAATAGGCGGCGGTGTCTCGCTGGCTCAGTCACCGGATGAATTAACGATTCTCGACGTCGTGAACGCAGTCGATCCGATCAAACGCATCAATCAATGCCCGCTGGACCTGAAGTCACACGGGACTCGACTGTGTGCATTGCACTTCCGCATGGATAAAGCGCTGCAATCCATGGAGGATGCCTTTCGCGCGACGACCCTGCGTGACTTGCTGCGCGACGAAAACCCCAGCGTGCCGTTGTGCGATACGCTCGATTCGGAAGAACCAGCTTAGGACCGGCGCAGAAATAACTGTCGTCGTCCAAGCCGGTGTTTTCGGACTACTAACGTTCTGAATTTGCGCAAGACGAGAAAGTCTTGTGCGGTGCATTTCGGATGAAGTTGTCTTTCCAATCGCAGTTTTCTGACCGCGGATGTCGCGGATGGTACGGATGAGTCACAGTGTGTCTATCTGTGAAATCCGCGACATCCTGGTTAGCCCGGCTTTTACACACATCCCTGGGTTGCGGGAAAAGCCCGCGCTGGGTTCTTTTCAGACATTCACCGGCGGCTAACGGGGTGTTGATTTAAGTTTGTAGTTCCGCCTTCAAGCGGTTTTTTTGCCGGAACCGCCAGCGAATTCCGGCTGAAGCCGGGACTACGAACAGAATTGGGACTAAATCAACAGTCCGCTAGCGCCGTTCCGCTCACGAAGCTCGACTTTTGCCATTTTTTCGGGTGCAGCGTTTCAGGATTTGGCCCAGACGGTGCGCGGCAGCCTGAGCCGACCAGTGTTGTGCCACATGTGTCGTTGCCTCTGCTGCCCGTTGTCGCGCTGAAGACGGATTGTTCAGCATCGCCGCGATGGCGTGGCGAAGTTCATCTGCGCTGCCTGCCGGTACCAGGTTCCCATAACGTCCGCCGTCCAGAATTTCATTTGGTCCGGAACGACAGTCGGACGAAATTACGGGCGTTCCGCACGCCATCGCTTCGAGTAACACGTTGGGCATCCCTTCGATCAGCGACGGCAACACAAACACGTCCGCTGATCGGTACCATGCGATCGCGTGATCCTGAAATCCGGTCAGGTGTACGGTCTCACGGAGATTCAGCGTTGCGACCTGTTTCTCCAGATTACTTCGAGAGAGTCCGTCGCCGAGAATCGCGAGGCGAAACTCGATTTCCGGAAATTCGTGACGTACATCAGCGATTGCATCAATCAACAGATGAAATCCTTTTTGTGGATTCAATCGTCCTGCTGTCACGATGCGAAACACACGCGCCGCGGTCGTCACCCGCTTCTCCCCGGTCCACCAGTCATCCTGAATCGCCTCCGTCGCCTGCTGGTGAATCCAATCCACATCGACACCATTCTGAAGTGTTGCGATGCGATCCTGCCGGATCCCGTAAAAGCGAATTGCCGCTTCCCTGGCTCCGTCCGACACCGCCAGGACCTGCGCTGAATTGTTGTACAGTCGATGCAGAATTCTTCGCTTGAGCCATTGGAAGCGACCGGCAACCGGTGCGAAACCCGTTTCCGGATCGGTCACAATTGTGGAGACATTCGGCACGTCGACTTTTTGGGCTCCGGCGGCAGAGATCAACGTCATCAGAAATGTCCGGTCGTAACTGACGTCTGCATCAACTTCCTTCAGGAACCGCGCGTAGTCTCGCACACGGCGAGAATGCATCAGCCCCGGAAAATAAATCCGGGAGGGAGTGATGCGTGTGTCAAACGACGTGACGGGTACGTCGGACGGAACCTGATCCAGCAGTGGGCCGGACTTGTAAACGAGGTACAATAACGGCTCGAATTGCTGACGATCCAGATGCCGCAATAGCAGCAACATCTGCCGTTCTGAGCCGCCGCCGTGCATGGCTCCGATTGAAAACACGACACGGATACGGCGCATGGCAGGAGACGATCTCAGAGAATACTTGACCACTCATTGCAATAATTGCAGCGGACTCGTCCGTCAGCGGAAAGTTCCGCAGTACTATCCACGGTTGCCCCACAGTTCCCGCATTTGAACGCTGCGGCGTGCGGCGGTCGTTGCGACACGATTTCCAGCGCTCGACGTCTTCCATCGGCCCCGGATTCGCTTCGATTCTGCCCCGGCGTTTGAGACCCTCGCTTCAGCGTCCTGAAAACGTTGAAAAACACGAAGCCTGCAACGACCACGATGAATAGCATCGCGATGACAAAAATGACTGCGAAGAGAGTGCTGATTAACATGGCCTGCGGATCGGAGAGCGATACGGCATTCATACTGCGACAAGTCGGTCACAACGAGGGCGTATTCTATCCGTCCGATCGTTTCAAGTCATGGCTGATTCTGCGACTCATAAAATCCCCGATATACGGAAGAAACGCATGATTCCCGCTGATATTGAGCCACAACGGGTGTCGTCGGTGTGTGGTCGTCTTTTCGATCGCGACTCGGCGCTGGTCGCGGCGTGGCCGCGAAGTCCTGCTCGGCAAGCAGGACCTACCGAAATCGGCGACTGCACCCCGTCGCGACCCAGTGTTGTCAGTTGGTTGAGGCAAGACAGGGTGTTGGATAGACTCACGGGGCAATTGCTTCATTGGTCCTCTTTCCCACCTGGAGAAATGTTCATGTCCGGTTCCCATTCCCGACCAGAGCCCCGAACTGATCGTCGACAGTTTCTGACCTCGGCGGCGTCGCTGGCAGCGACAGCAGCGGCAGCGGCGTATTTTCCGTGGACGAGTTCCACGTTTGCAAATCTGTCACCGAACGACCGGCCGCGAATCGGCTGTATCGGGGTCGGAGGCATGGGTCGTGGTGATGCTCACGAACACAAACACTTTGGCGATATTCTCGCAATTTGTGATGTGGACAAGGAACATGCTGACAAGGTCAATGCCGAAGAGGCGGTCGCCTCTGGCAAGGCAGACGTCTACGGTGATTATCGAAAGGTTCTTGAGCGATCTGATATTGATGTTGTGAGTGTTGTGACTCCGGATCACTGGCATGTAAAGATTGCCATCGAAGCATTGCAGGCAGGTAAGCATGTGTTTTGCCAGAAGCCACTGACGCTGACTCTGGAAGAAAATCAACTTATCCGCAACGCCTGTCGCAAATATGCGGATCGCGTTTTCTTCGTGGGGACGCAACAACGCAGCGATAATGAACGATTCCTGCGCGCCGTGAATCTGGTTCGCAAAGGGTTGATCGGTGACGTGCAAAAGATTACGGTCGGTATCAACGGCGGCGACGTCGGTGGCCCGTTCACAAAGTCGGATCCGCCAGCGAATCTGGACTGGAACATGTGGCTTGGGCAGGCTCCGTTGGTGGATTATGTTGAACAACGCTGTCACGGAACGTTTCGCTGGTGGTATGAATACTCCGGTGGAAAATTTACCGACTGGGGTGCACATCATGTTGATATCGCGCAGTGGGCAATCGGCGAAGACGGCGAAGGGTCCGGGCCGATCGAAATCGACGGCACGGATGCAAAACATCCTGTGCCATTCGAAAACGGGTATCCGACACAGGATGATTCCTTCAATTCGTCAAACGATTTCAACGTCATTGCACGTTATGCCAGCGGAGTAGAAATGCATATCACCAGTCGCGGTGACAACGGAATCCTGTTCGAAGGCTCAAAAGGCCGATTCTTCGTCAATCGTGGAAAAATCTCAGGTCAACCGATCGAAGAAAATTGGGACAAAGATCAGTACGGTCCTGAGCAACTGATGGAACTCTACAAGGGCAAGCCGTTCGAAGGTCATAAGCAGAATTTCTACCGTTGTCTCTCTGAAGGTGGTTTGCCGGTGTCTGACGTTTATTCGCATGTGCAGACCATGAATACCTGCCACCTTGCTGCCATTGCCGCTCGCCTGAATCGGTCGATCAAATGGGATCCGAAGGCGGAAAGCATCGTGGACGACGCTCAGGCCGCAAAATTCGTTGCGAGAACGCCTCGGGAAGGATTTGAGATTCCTCGAGTGTAAATCCAGCCTGTCACGATCCTTACAATCGGAGTCACCCGTGCCGGGTCAGACGGAAGATCGGGATTCACCCCATCAAACCGGCAGAAAATGCTTTTAAAGTCCTTGCCTTTCGGCAATTCTTGCATTTGAAGACAGTCAAGCGTCGAAAATGAAATACGTTTGGCAGCCCTAGACCGTTGCGTCTCAGGGTTGTCATCGGGATTTAATTCTGCGGACCGCTGTTCCTCGTTGGATCAGCAATCAAAGATCAGGTCAGGCAGCAATCATTCAAGACGAAAGATTGACCAGGGACTGGACATGTTAGTACTCAGCCGGAAGAAAGACGAGAAAATCGTAATTGGCGATTCGATCACTCTCATGGTGATCGAAATCCGCGGTGACAAAGTCCGCCTTGGGATTGAGGCCCCGCGCGATGTCTCCGTTCACCGCGAAGAAGTTTACGAGGCCATAAAACGCGAAAATGCAGCCGAAAAGAAGCCCGAATAGCAAGAACTCGGTGGCGGTGCGCGCACCGTCACCGGGAAGTGGCCCGTTCAAATTCTGCTGATATTTATGGATCGCTGAAGCGTCAGCGTCAGCGTCGCTGCCATAATCCGCGATAGATCGGTAACCCCAGCTTTCGTTTCTTGCGTTCGAAGCTGGTGTGGTAATCCATATCGCTGGTGGCTTCGCGTTCTGCAGGCGTCTGACATCTCGTGAAATCGGGGTGGCGATCCAACAGCCCTTGGGCCATGTCGAAGTAGTCGGCGACGTCCGTCCAGTGATGGACCAGACCGTCCGTCCGCAGGATCCTGGCAAGCATCGCCGTAAATTCGTCGTTAAACAGGCGACGCTTGTGATGCCGTTTCTTCCACCAGGGGTCCGGAAAATACACGTGCGCGGCAGCGACAGATCCCGGCGGAATCATTTCTGTCAACAACGTTTTGCAGTCGCCACCGATCACCCTCGCGTTGGGGAGATTTTGTTTCATGAGTCGCGTCGCCGTGCGTCGTCCCTCGCGATAGTCAATCTCCAGTCCCACGAAATTTGTCTGTGGTGCCGTCACAGCGGCATTGAACAGAAACAGGCCGCGACCACAACCGATATCCAGTTCGACAGGCTGGTGGTTGCCGAAGAATTCGCACCAATTGAGCGACTGACCGACGTCTTCGATGGTCTGAAACCAGGGCTTCATGGGCTTGATCGAGGCGGTTGGCATGTGTCAGGCTTTGTTTGACCGGATCAAACTTTGTTAACGGTGACACCCAGCATCTGTCCTTCGAACATCAGTTCACCATTGACCCAGCCTTGAAAATTGAACTGTGCAAGGCGACGGGCCATCACCCGCGTGACTTTGGCGATCAGATCAAGTCGCGTACCGGGATATATTGGTTTGCGAAATCGGACGTCGTTCATTCCGCCGAAGCCCAGATAATCACCGCCGATGAGGTCGTACTTTCGAGCGTAGAAGCCTCCCAACTGAGCGGCCGCTTCGCATTGCACAACGCCGGGCATCAACGGAAAACCGGGCATGTGTCCGCGAACCCAGAACTCATTATCGGACAACTGCTTGTATCCGACGATCAGATGCTGAGATTCATCAACGTGGATGATCGCCGAAAGCTGTTCCATCTCAAACCGCTGTGGGTTAATTTCCCGAATCTGTTCCAGC
Source organism: uncultured Chitinophaga sp. (assembly GCA_964517865.1). GTDB lineage: Bacteria > Planctomycetota > Planctomycetia > Planctomycetales > Planctomycetaceae > SXXK01. The sequence continues at coordinate 5,567 of CAZFDW010000178.1, read as the reverse complement.
GTGAACAAGGGTTTGCTGAAATCCAGCGATTTTAAATCACAGATCGATTCTGAGGCCATTAACGATTCTCGCTCCACGACGAACGGCATCTCCGCAGCGTCTTCAAAGAACTCCGCATCTGCTGTTTCAGGATCTCAGTCGAGGACAACTCGGTCGGCCTCATTCTGACAGTGGCGAATTGCAATGCCAATGATCAAGTCCCGCAAGGCCACAAGGGTGCAAGAGGGCACATTTTTCCAGTTCAAGGCATTTTTTTTCCGATCCAGGTCGAAATCAGAGCTGAATTCGCGAAAAGTGCCTGTTTCGACGGCTCATGGACAACTTGATCTCATCAGGATTGTGGATTGGAAAGTTGCCTCACCGGCCCGGCACGTCAATCTCAACTTCTGTCCCGTCAGGCAGGCCGTCGAGTTGAGCGTGTATGTGGCCACAGAAAGCCCAGTATTCAGTGATCGACAAAACATCCACGTTTCCGGACTCCAATTCGCCGCCGAGAACTGGCAGAGACCTGAAACCGTAACACTGGCCAGGGCCGAGTGTCTTTCCGGCTTCCAGCATCTCATCGACCAGCCCCATCAGGAACCAGTCACCAGCATTGTCTTCCATGTCGAGCAGTTTGACAAACTCATCCTCGCTGGATGCGACTTCGGTGATTTCACCGTCGCTGATGTTGAGCCAGTATACGATGCCAGTTTCGTCAATAAAGAACAAGTCCCCAAACCGACTGACGAGCCACGGTGCCACTTCCATGTCGTCTTCCAGCAACCACTCCCATGAACCCAGCAGGTTCTTCCAGTCGAGTCCTGAGTGGTCAACTAAGTAATCGTGTGTGTCCATCGGTTTCAGCTTTTCTTTCCCGAACATTCGTTATCCGATTCAGAATAATTTTGGAGTAGGCCGGACCAAGCGGAGCGCCGTTCCGGCAGGTGTCTGGCAATTGCCGGAACGGCGCTCCGCTTGGTCCGGCCTACAGACTCTATCCAATTCTCTGGTCCTGACGAAGCATTATGGAGATTTCCTGCCCGCCTCGGTCGGCATTTTTTCATCTTTCTTCTCATCGAGCGATTCTGGAACAGATTCCTCTTTTTTCGTCGGCTTCGGCTGGACGTTGAACGGCGGGCCTGTGCGATGGCCGACGGGTGGTTTAATTTCGCGAACCCAGATGTTGCGGAACCTGACAGAATCACCGTGGAACTGCAGCGAAATCGGGCCAGTCTCAGCATGTGGCTTATAGTGTGGCGCTTCAAGGAAATTGGTTAGTGGCGCCCGGTATCACCAGCGGCGGCTCCTGCCATTCGACGCCGCTCTTCCATTCCTGAGCGGCCGCGGAATTCGCAGAAGCCAACAGAGCGATAACGCATAAAGACGTTTGGATGCAGTTTCGCAGGAACATCGTCAATGGACTCCGGGAAAAATGTCGCGGACCAGAATCGGCCTGGTTGTGAGGTCACAGAATCTCCTATGATACTTGCTCGTCGGCCATGGAGAAACCAAGCCGCCGCAAAAAAACACACGGCAAAGCCATTTTAAAGTTGCAAAGCAGGAGCGCGTTTCCTTGTACGAATTGTTTTGTGTGTATGTTATTTTTCCGGGAGCACGATGGGCTGCTGAAGAAGAACCAGGAAATACCCACGCACCATGAAATCAATTGCATTTGTCAACGGGACAGTTGTACTGCCCGATCGTTTGCTTCACGACGGCATGGTCTGCTGTGAAGACTCAAAGATCATCTCCGTCGGTCAGCGCGGACCGCTGTCGGACGATGTTGAAATCATGGACGCGAAAGGCGGAGTCATCGCGCCGGGGTTCATCGACCTGCACGTCCATGGCGGTGCCGGGGCGGACTTCATGGATGGCACGCCGGAAGCCGTCATCAGCGTCTGTGCCGCCCATCTGCGGCATGGTACCACGACGATTTTTCCCACCACGACAACCGGCAGTTTTCTTCAGATCATGGACATGATCAATGCGTGTGCGGTCGCTTCGCAGCAGTTGTCGCAGTCACCTTCGCGGGCCGCTCGCATCGCCGGCGTGCATCTGTACGGGCCGTACTTTGCGGAGGACAAGGTCGGTTGCCATGCGGCCGATGGCCGCCGAAGTCCGATTGTCAGTGAATTTCAGAAGTACTTCGATACCGGACTCATTCGCATCGCGACCTGCGCGGCCGAACTTCCGGGAGCCAGCGTGTTCTATCACATGGCTCGCCAGAACAACTGCCTCATCACCTGCGGGCATTCGAATTCCACATGGAACGAGATGCAGGCGGCGTTCGTTGCCGGGATGAGACATGTCGATCACTTCTGGTGCGCCATGAGTTCCGTGCCGTCGATCAGGCAACGCTGCAACGTTCCTATGCAGGGCAGCATGGCGGAATTTGTGCTGATGAACGCAGACATGAGTACCGAAGTTATTGCTGACGGTTGTCATCTGGCTCCGGAATTGCTGGAGTTTGCCTTCCGCATGAAGGGTGCCGATCGACTCTGCCTTGTGACTGACTGCAATCGCGCGCTGGACATGCCGCCTGGGGAATATCGCTTCGGCAACGCTGCAGACGGAACAATGTTCCGCAGCGACGACAAAGTCGGATGGGCACCCAATGGGAGTTTGGCGAGTTCCATTGTCGGAATGGACTCCATGGTACGTCACATGAAGAAAAGCACTTCGGCGAGTTTGTCGCAGGTGATTCGCATGGCCAGCCTGACGCCCGCTGAACGCACCGGAATCGCGGATCTGACCGGCAGTCTGGACGTCGGCAAGCAAGCCGATATTCTGGTCATGGATGAAGGACTGAACGTTGTCGATGTGTTCGTAGGTGGTCTGAGAGTTGGTTCCATGGACAATGCACAATGAGCCGGCCGACTGCGAATTCCAGCGAAACAATCCTGTTTGTCACCGGACGCCTTGCGGAGCCGGGATTGCGCGAAGTCATTGCTGGCGTTGCGGAGAAACTGGGCTTTCGCTATGAAATTGCCGTCCCCGGCATTCAGGTCGCCGCACTGCTGCATGTCAGCCTGTTGCTCAAACGTCTCTCTGTTCCTCCACACATCAGTCGCGTGATCCTGCCTGGCTGGTGCCATGGAGATCTCTCCGAACTGCAACAGCACTTCGGCAAACCGTTCGAACTGGGCCCGCGCGACCTGTACGATCTGCCAGAGTATTTCGGACTCAGCAAACGCCGAACGGCAGACCTCAGTCGCTATTCCGTCGAAATCCTCGCGGAAATCAATCATGCGACGCGCATGCCGCTGTTGGAAATTGTCCGCGCAGCAAAGGCGTTGGTCGCGTCCGGGGCGAACGTGATCGACGTCGGTGGCGTCCCGGGCGAAAGCAGTCCGCGGATTGCCGAGATTGTGACGACGCTGCGCAGCGAAGGACTGCGGGTTTCGATTGATAGTTTCGATCGCCACGAAGTCGAACAGGCAGTCAAGGCCGGCGCAGAACTTATCCTGAGCTGCAATCATGCCAACATCGACTGGGTTGCAGAACTTGGTGTGGAGGTAGTCGCAATTCCGGATGTGCCGCAAGACCTGGCGTCACTGGATCGTTTGATTGTGCGCCTGAGTGAAGGAGATACTGCGTTTCGTGTCGATCCGATCATTGAACCGATCGGGATGGGGTTTACGGCATCGCTGCAAAGGTACATGCGTGTGCGCGAAGTGTATCCGGACGTGCCGATGATGATGGGCATCGGAAATATCACGGAACTGACGGAAGTCGATTCTGCGGGGGTCAACATGATCCTCGCGGCAGTCTGTGAAGAACTCGGGATTCAAAGTGTGTTGACAACACAGGTAATCAACTGGTGCCGCTCGTCCGTCGCAGAGTTCGATGCCGCCCGCCGCGTGATGCACCATGCCGTCGCGGCCAGCACGATTCCAAAACACCTGAGTTCCGCTCTCGTCATGCTGCGTGACGCCCGATTGAAGCCTAAGTCGGAGGAATCACTGCGGCAGCTGGCTGCCGCATTGACTGATCCGAATTTTCGCATCTACGCAGAAGCAGGTGAGCTGCATCTGATGAATCGCCACGGCCACTGGCACGGACGCGATGTGTTCAGGATGTTTGAGCAGGCAACGTCCAGCGATTCTGCGATCAGCATCCATGGCAACGCTCCAACGGGAGGAACCGAAGTTCCGATCGATGCCAGCCATGCATTCTATCTGGGCTATGAACTCGCCCGCGCCGAAATCGCACTTCATCTCGGCAAGCAGTACACTCAGGACGAACCCCTGCATTGGGGCCTCCTCGGCCCAACTCGCGCCTCATCCACGGCGGCTTTGCATGCAAGTCATCGAGACGAGAGGTCGTAGTGCGTCGTCAGGAATATGAATGTGGATTGCAGTGTCACGAAGGTATCTGATCTCTCGCCTCGGAACGCATTTCCAAACCAATGCCTGAGCTTGTCATTGCTGCCGCCCCCGCTGGTCGCGGGGCGTGACTCTTGAAGCGTTCACATGGTGGCAAACGAGGCTTTCGACAAAGTGGGGGCTGTGTGGATCGCGCGTTGGCTTGTAAAAAAACATCGCGGCTGGCAACACTTTCAACGCAATAGCGGCGCGCGAGCGGGACGGATCTGACAAAACCTCGCAGTAAGACTACGCATGGAGTGCGCGACGCGGAATTCTGAGCAACTGAGAGCCTGGATCCATTCCTGGCTCAACCCAAATGGGGAATGTCGGTCAGCACGGGAGAATCATACGATGACGGCTGCGAACCCCATCGTCACCGTGCTCTTCGACAACCCGAGTTCCGAGATTCGCATCGTCGATCGTGGCACATCCGCCATCCTGGCTCAACAGACCGGGTCCGATACAGCCTCGGTTCGTATTGCCGGCCGCGCCGGTGCCGACCATGTCACGGTCAATCTGACCCTGCCGTTCGATTCGCCGGTCTTCTTTACCGAAGACCCGAGCGCGCTGGCTGACGGCGACAAGCTCTCGGTGCTGGGTCTGCCCGAGGTGATCTGGACGCTGTCGGCGTTGGACGAGGGATCGGTCGCCGCAGCCGGTGGCATCAGCTTCCTCGGTATCGAGAATCTGTCTGGCGATGTGGCCAACCGCGACACCTTCATTCTCGCCGAAGGCTCATTACTCACGGGTGCCATCGACGCCGGTGCTGTTGGCTTCGACGCGATGGATCAGCCAGGGGCCCGGTGCCCTCCAGGCCGGGCAAGTGCGAATGTCTTTCAGTTCGTGCAAGGCGGCGTGGAACCCGCCACGCCAAGCTTCAGCGTGCCCTATGCCAATCTGACCAGCATCATCATCGACGTCACCGGTAATGGCCGCGACGACGTCACCGTCGATGGTGTCTTTGGCAGCGTGGTCACCACCAACGCCAAGATCACCGTCAATGGTGGCGGCGGTGGCGGAAACGACCGCCTGTTCATCAAGCCCACGGCCGACGCCAACGACGTGGTCTTTGCGGGCGATGTGACGGGCACTCTGGCCGCAGGCTCGCAGACCAGCGTGCTGGTGGATGCCTTCGGCGACACTGCGGGCCAGTCCATCGCCTGGACGAGCCTGGACACTGTGGACAAAGCCGTCGTGGCCGTGGCCTCGGTGGAAGGC
>CAZFDW010000177.1:8929-11531 GCA_964517865.1 uncultured Chitinophaga sp. | reverse complement strand
CGGAGTTGAACAAGGACAAGTGCCAGACACTACTCCATCACCAGGCCCGGTCCCAAAGTCCCGCAGCAGGCTGCGAGTATCAAAGCGGCAGCAGGCTGCCGCAGTCCAGGGACATCGCCGAATGGCGGTTGGCTCAGGTCAGACAATTACGATGCAATGATTTCCAGCGTCCGCACTGCCAGTGCGCGGACCCGGCATTCGTTCACGTCGATGGACAGTCCGGAGCCATGCAGTCGCGTTCCTTTGCCGCCGTAGCGGAACGTCAGGTCCTGTTCCGTGAGCGATTCGCGGACCAGAAATCGATCGAAGCTGCCTTCCAGATATCGAATGTCCGGCACGTTGCACGCAAAGTGGCGACCGGCGGCCGAGAGAATGCCGGTCTCGCCAACCTGACAACCCAGTTGAAAGCCGATGCCATGCTGACGCGCCAAAGCAACGAGTTGAAGTGACCTCGATATCCCGCCGCATTTGGAAAGCCGGATATTAAACAGATCGCAGAATCCTCCAGCGATTGCTCGCTCGGCGTCTTCCAGGCAGCACAGGGATTCGTCGAGCATAATCGGAACGCTGATTTCCGATCGTACCTGTCTGAGTCCCGCGACTTCAGAGTGCGGGACCGGCTGCTCGAGACTGGACGGCAGAAAGGGCATCAGCGGAGCAAGTTTTGAAGCGACATCATCGCAGTGCCACGCTTCATTCGCATCGATTCGCAGATCCACTTTGCGTCCGACGACACGCCGAACGCGGCGTAGCGCATCGACGTCACTGATTCCGTCGGTGCCGACTTTGACTTTGACCTGCCTGAACGCAAATAGCTTCATTTTCAGTGCCGAGATCCACTGACTTCGCGGAGTCATGGACGTTACGGCACCGCTGTAGAAAACGTCGTCGCAGGGTTTCGCAAAGTCGATTGCTGCGGGATGTTGCAGGATGAAATCGCCAAGGCTGATTTCTTCGGCACGGCACGCGGCATCAAGGATTGCCAGTTCCAGCGCACAGCGGACGGAGTTGCCGAAACATTCGCGAATCTCGATGCCCGGATCGGCCAGGACGTCTGCAAACCGAAAGTCATCGATCATAAGGCTGGCATCGGAGGCACAGGAAAACGTGGCATCGCGGAGGGATGAAAAGTCGGTTTGTTCCAGGTGCCGCCAGACAGACGCAGTTGTTTCGCCGGTCACATATGGTCGCGGCAATCCTTCACCCCAGCCGCAACTGCCGTCGTCCAGCACACATCGCAGGATGAGCGTTTCGTTTGCTCGACGCTGGTGTGACGCATGCCGCACGGCTTTCTTCAAAGCGACGGGAATCTGAAATGCGGTAAGACGATGAATTCGCATGAAAGCAAGCCGACCGGAATTCGGCGAATGTGTTACAACTTATTCTTGACGCAGGCTTCGCCCGCAACCGAAACGAGTAGGCAGATTTCGCTGAAATCTGCTGTGCCGACTTCGGCGAAGTCGGCCTACATTGAGTCGGCCTCAAAATGATGCGTTGCCAAAAATCTTCTCACGAAAACAACATAATCAACGTTTGCTGAGCAGTACGACGATAGTCGCGGCAGTTGAACCGGTGGAGGACTTTACATGCCAAATCAGAAACTTACGACCGCCGACGGTGTTTCTATCAACATGTTCGAACTGAAGTCCGGGGGCGGACGTGACGTGCTCATGCTGCACGGAGTCGCCAGAGCAGGGCGGACGTTTTCGGCGTTTGCCGCCGTACTGCCGGATCAGTTGACGATTTCAGCGATCGATTTTCGAGGCCACGGTGAGTCAGGTCGCGCCGACATGCGATATCATGTGACGGATTACGTCCATGACGCAGTGGCCGCTTTGCAGGCGATCGGTCACCCGACGGTTGTCTACGGTCATTCGCTGGGGTCGCTCGTCGCTGCGGCGGTGGCCGCTCAGATGCCGGATGCGGTGTCGGCCATCGTGCTTGAAGATCCGCCGTCGATGGGGTATTGGCAAAACCTTGGAGCGACAAACTACCATCCGACCTTCGTGGCTATGCGGCAATGGGCCGGGCGTATGGATCTTTCGTCACATGAAATCGCGTCGCAACTGAGAGATGTCCCCATGAAGCCCACGGCGGACGGCCGCACGATGAAACTTGGCGACGTGCGCGACGCCGTTTCTCTGCGGTTTACGGCGAGCTGTGTGAGGCAGCTCGACCCAAACGTCATCAGGACAATTCTGGAAGACGACTGGCAGAAAGGCTACGACGCTGAGTCGATCTTTAAGGCGATCCGTTGCCCCACACTGCTCCTCCGCGGCAACACAGCATTGGGAGGCATGTTGCCTGCTGACGATGCTGATCGCATGGTCGGCCAGTTACTTGACTGCACGCGGATTGATTTTCCGACAGCCGGCCATCTGCTGCACTGGCAGATGAGAAGCGAAGCATCGCACCAGACATCGGCATTTATTGATTCACTGTAGAGTGCGAATTGCAACTCGTTTGTAGTCCCGGCTTCAGCCGGAATTGGCTGGCAATTACAACCGCGATTCCGCCTAAAGGCGGGACTACGAACCTCAACCACGCACCTCAACCACGCACCTCAACCACGCACCTCAACCACGCACCTCAACCACGCACC
>CAZFDW010000177.1:0-8829 GCA_964517865.1 uncultured Chitinophaga sp. | reverse complement strand
ACCTCAACCACGCACCTCAACCACGCACCTCAACCACGCACCTCAACCACGCACCTCAACCACGCACTTTTTGGCTGACACCTGCGGCAACATGCTGTCACCGCTCCGCGGCTGCCGTTTCGGGACATGTGCAAGTACTTTTACCATATTCACAGGGGCGATGCCCCTGGTTTTCATATCGCGCCGAGTTCCGGCTCCACACTATCGGCGTAAGCTGCTCTCCTCCGGCGTTGGCAACTCCCGCTGTCGCAATAACTCTTCAATGCGTTTTTTGATGATCTCATCGCGGCGTTCCTGTCGTTTGTTGAGCCATTCCTCGGATTTGCCCAGCAACTGCTGCAGGCGTTCGATTTCGGCCTGGCGGGATTTTTGATTGGCGTCGAATTCTGATTCCAGGTGCTTCTGCAGCAACGCATTGAGTTCCTCGCGGTCGGCGTCTTTGCCTGCGGTTTTCAGCCATTGTTCGATAATGCCTGCGGCGGCATCGGGTTGCGACTGACTCACTGCGTTGGAGGAAGTTCCTGGCTGATACAACGGGGCATTCCCCGCCGGGATTACCCGCTGAGGCACAATTTGTTTCACGATCCTGCCGTCCTGCACAACGTCCTGTTCGAACACTACCGTATCTCCGGTTGCGGTGGGAGATGTATCCGGCGTGGATCCAATGATCTCACCCGGTTGAATCATCCGCGGATTGGGGACTGCGATTGGAAGACCGGCAGTGGCAGACCTTGCGAAGTTATCTGCAGTTGCAACGCGAAGTGAACCGTCTTCGGTAACAACGTGTGTGATTTTGATTGATTCGGTCTTGCCGTCGTGGCTCCTTTCGCTCGGGTGGACGTGAACCTCGCCAAGATCCGTTTTTTCCTGGTCCTTCACCTCGGCGTGCGCTGCATTTCCGTGTCTTTCATCGTCCGATTTGACCAACCAATCAGATTTGATCGGCGGTTTAGGGGAATCATTCGCTTCTCCTTGTGAGATTGGAAGTTTCAGCAGAAATTTGTATTCGCCGACCGGCAGCGCAGGAAAGTAGAAAGAGCCTTCCTCCTCAACTGGCGCTTCCGATTCCTTTGGAAATTTGCGCATTTGAAACCCTTCGTCCGTCGCAAGGTACTTGACGTACTGGTCGATTTCGTCCTGAGATGGCGGATCTGGAACTTCCGACTTATCGTGTGGTAAAACATTTAAAAAACGAGCAAATTTTGGGAACCGATCTTCTATCACGAGATAACCCTGTGACAGTGCGGCCAAGGTGGACAAATCGGTCGGAACAGCCATTACTACAGATTGCTGACCGGAATGCTGCAGATTCCAGTCCGGTAGATCCTGCGACGAATTCACGAGTCTCCCTTTCACTGATCCATAGGCGGAAAACGCAACGTCGGTTGTAGAACCACTTCTTGTTTTCCAGAGCGAAAACAGCATGGCCATGTACCCCGATCTATTTAATGGGTCAGCGTCGGTGGCGATCTTCCGGGAGGTATCAATAAGGCGCACTGATACTTCACCTGGCGGCACCTGAATTTCAAACGAAGCCACTTCGCGCCCCGCCAGTGGGATGCCTGTGTGATGCGTCCATTTGACAAATGGATCGATTCTCCAGTCCTCGATGCGATCTTTTTTAGTTGAAGGTTCAATCACCAGTCCATCTGCGGTTCCCGGTGGAAATCTGCCACCGAAGCAATTTGTCCATACTACCTCGACAGTAGCCGAATCTCGGATTTCCTGAGGGATCGTGCGAATGTCGATCTTGAGTTTCGCCCAAGGGCGCAAAGTCGCCTTGTCGGTGAACGCTTCTTTCGGGATGAACACGAAGCCTTGGTCACTGCGGGCGACAATCGCATAAGGGTTTTCGTCAAAGGAGATTGTTCCGTTGTTGTTTGATGCAGCTTTCACTGAGGAACGCTGGTCAGTGCGAGGCGGCAGTGGTGTCGATGGTGTCGTCATATCGGCCGCAAAAGGGGCGAGCCCGGATACCGGTGACTGTTCGGCTGTGGCATTCGGTGCTTCAGTCTTGAGTTCGAGATTCTCATTCACGACTGGCGACGAAATTCCGATCGCCATGATCGCAATGGCTTTGGCATCCGTTGCCGGAGTGCCGTCGGGGTTGAGGATCTTGATCTGCCGTTCCTGGGCGGATGCGAATTGCGTCATGAGCAACAGGCTGACGATGAGCTGGATGATCTTGTGCATGGATTGGGGTTCCTGTGTTGTGAGCGGATCGGAGCGCGCCACCGGTGTGGGAATGACCAATGACTAAATCCAAATGACCAATGAAATCGAATATGTAGGCCGGACCAAGCGCAGCGCCGTTCCGGCAGGTGGAGCAACAACAAATGCCGGAACGGCGCTGCGCTTGATCCGGCCTACGGGTTGAAAACAGCTACCGGCGGCTAGCGCCGGGCCGCTCATGGGTCAGGGTTTGAAGTGATTGTTCAATGTCGCGAAATACGTCGTCGAGGTTGTCGTTCCAGTCGTCGATGCTGGCGTTGGGCGGTTTCCATGATTCTGAGATTGGAGGTTGTTGGTCTGCTTGATGACGTAACGCCTCTACGTTTGGCGGCATGAACGTGTATCCCAGCAGCGCGGCGATTGTCAACGCCCCAATGATCAGCATGATTCTCATCGGGCGACCGCTGAACAGCTTGTGTCTTTTGCTTCGCTGTAACTCCGCCGGCAGGAAATGAATGCCGGGCTGGCTGAAGTGGGCGAGGCATTGAGTGAGTAATTCTGCGACCGCCGCAGCCGATTGAAATCGATCAGTGACAGACTTGGCATGCAGGCGATCAACGATCGTACACAGCCATGGCGGGATTTCCGGATTGATGTCGCGAATGGGGTGCGGTGAATTGTCAGTGATGCGGCGCAGAACTCCGTATGGCGATTCCGCTCGGAAGGGAACTCGGCCGGTACACATTGTGTACATCACACTCCCGAGACTGAACAAGTCGCTCCGGCCATCGACGGATTCGCCGCGTGCCTGTTCGGGTGACATGTATTGCGGCGTGCCGGCGATGATTCCGGTGCGAGTCACGGAGGCATCATCGACCGCTCGGGCGAGGCCAAAGTCGGTGATCACAAGGCGATCAACGCCGTCGCCCAGCAGAATATTGGCGGGCTTGATGTCGCGGTGCACCAGTCCCTGATGATGCGCTGCGGCGAGACCGGAGGCAATCTGCAGGCTGATTCGAAGGATATCAACAACCGGCAACGCTCCCTCAGAATCCAGCCGTTTCTGCAGGGACGATCCACCGACGTATGGCATCACGAGGAACGGCAACGCGGCGTCGGTAGAGACTCCGTAAATGGCGATCACATTCGGATGCAGCACGGCGGCAGCAGCGCGGGCTTCGCGGGAAAATCGCTGCCGAGCTGCACCGCTGGTGGCCAGATGTGGTGCGAGCACTTTGATGGCGACCGTGCGATCCAGTGGCCGATCGAAGGCCTTCAGGACGACACCCATGCCGCCCGCGCCGACGACACCAGACACTTCGTAGCCACCCAGCCGACCGAGCATCGTCGGGTCATCGGTGGGATTCAGGATCTCGATCACATGCCTGATCTGCGGCAACGCGGCAGCGTCTTCGTCGGCAACCGCGTGACGATTGCCAATGCTGCTCAGAGAGACTCGATCGAGTTCATCGTCTTTCAGAAAAGACCGCGCGTCGGTCCATGATTCCGGAGCAGCGGCGGATTCATGCAGTCGGCGTCGGCAGCGTTCGCAGTCATTCAGATGATCGAGTATCTGCTGTTCTGCACTGGCTGAGAGTTGGCCGTCCAGCAGAGCTTCCAATTGATCTGGCTGGCAGATGGATGTGTGCGGTTTCATTCTTCCGCCTCCTGAAGCTTTTGGACGACTGACTGCAGTCGTCGCATGACGCGGCTGCGAATCGCATGCACGTTGCCAGTCGTTGTATTCATTTTGTCTGCTACAGATTCTGTGGATTGTCCTTCGACGACCGTCAGTACAAAGATGTGCCATGTTTGCTCCTGCACTGCAGCCCGGATGACGTCAGCGGCCTGCCGGTATAATTGCCGTCTGTATTCCAGTTCGATCTGCGGGTCAATATCATCAAACTGCGTCACTCCGTGCAATAGATTCATAAAACCTGAACCTCCGACTGCGGGTTCTTTGGGACCACGCGTGAGCGCATTCAGTATGGCATTCTTCGCGATACGACGCAGCCAATGACGAAATCGTGCCTGCGGACTCTTGCGCTGCCAGTCCGGAATCGCGCGGGCCACGGCGATCAACACCTGTTGAGCCAGATCGTCCGCATCGGCATCCTGCAAGCCCCGAACACGAGCCAACCGGTAAACGACCGGTCGATAAATCGCAGCAAACAGTTCCCATGCCTCACGATTGGCCGGATCCTGCACCTTGACAATCAGGCTTTCATGTGTGTCCGGCATGTTGGCCATATGAAAATGTTCTCCTGCTGTATTAAACACGAACGGCAAGAGAAACTGACACGGCTGGTGGGAAAAAATATTTTCGGGGCCAGGCGGCTTGCCTGAGATTCGCGTACCTTGGACATTCTTGTCCGAGAGATTCACCAGAAACCGTCCCGGTTCCGAAGTCATTACCGACATTCAAAGATCTTCGCTTCGACAGCGATTCTGGGCCATGCGACGGACATGAATGTCCATCGTACGTTCGCGTCGAGGTGAGACATACGATACCCTCGGTATTCTCAGCGATCAGCATATTCGATCTACGCTCAACCCTCGGGGAATTCAGATGACTCACAAACGTGTACTGCTGTTGGCGGGTGATTTCGTGGAAGACTACGAAATCATGGTACCGTTTCAGACTTTGCTGACCGTTGGTGTTCACGTCGATGCCGTTTGCCCTGGCAAAAAAGCAGGTGATCAGATTCGCACGGCGATTCACGATTTTGAAGGCGATCAGACTTACAGCGAAAAGCCGGGCCACAACTTTACGCTCAACGCAGACTTCGCCACGATCGACGAGGCCAACTATGACGGCCTGCTGATTCCTGGCGGACGGGCGCCAGAATACCTGCGATTGAATATGCGTGTCCTGGAAATCGTGCGCGTGTTCGACAAATTGAATAAGCCGATTGCCGCCATCTGCCACGGACTGCAGATTCTCACGGCGGCGGGTATCGTGAAAGGCCGGACGTGTACGGCGTATCCGGCGTGTGGTCCTGAGATAACGCTGGCCGGCGGAACCTATTCCCAAATAGCGATCAACGGGGCTCTCGTGGATAAGAATCTGGTCACAGCCCCAGCTTGGCCAGCACACCCTGACTTTTGCAGAGAATTCCTCAAATTACTGGGAGTTCTTTGAGTCAACCGAGAAATTCTCAATGTTCTGAACATAGGAACAGGTTCCAAAATTGCGAAGTCGGCCGCCCGTTGAATTGACGACTTGACAGTTTGGACCGATGGGCGTGTAATCACCATCTTGAAAGTTCTGTGAGTCGGTACTGGAGCGGGGATGCTTTGTATTTGGACACAGAATTTGCCGACATCAATGAAAGCTGGATCGCCGAAACATTTCTTTGCGGGGGCAAAGAGATGAACGAGGGTAAGGCGGGATGTCGCACACGATCAGCCTTGAGTTCATGGGGAAACAGGGCCGATCTTTCATCGGCATGGATTTTCCGATGAATCCAAGATGGGTCACATCTGCAGAGCGTTGAGTCGCAATGTGGGTGTTTGATGTGAGGCGTTACCATGGCTGGGCGCAACAGAATCCGGGTCGTTGTAACGGGTGTCGGTGTGGTTTCACCGATTGGTATTGGCAACGAAAATTTTTGGGACAGTCTTGTCCACAGTCGATCCGGGATCGACTTCCTGCAATCAATGCCGTCTGATGGGCTGCCTTCGGCATTTGGTGCCGAAGTTCGCGATTTTCATCCTGCCGACTACCTTCGCGACAAGAAATTCGTGAAGGTGATGACTCGGGCGATACAGCTGGGCGTGGCGTCGTCCAATCTGGCGGTGCAGGATTCTCGCCTCGAAACGGGGATGGTGGATCCTTACCGATTTGGCGTTGTGTTTGGTTCCGGGCGCATGACCTGTCACCCCAGTGAACTGGCTGCCGCCGCAGAAGTCTGCCGAGCCGAAGGTGGAATTGACGTCAGTAAATGGGGTCAGGACGCACTGGCTGAGATCGCTCCATTGTGGTTGCTGCGTCAGATGCCGAACATGCCTGCCAGCCACGTTTCAATCGATCACAATGCTTGTGGGCCCAATAATACGATTACCTGCCGGGACGCATCAGCATTGCTGGCGTTGTCAGAAGCGGTGCGCGTGATCGAAGCCGATCGAGCTGACTGCATGATTGTGGGTGCCTGCAGTTCGAACATTCATCCGGTGGACATTGCGAAGTTCCATAGCTTTGAAGGCTTATCGCGTCGATCTGATGATCCGAAGCGTGCCTGCCGACCATTCGATTTCGAACGCGAAGGCGCAGTGGTTGGTGAAGGTGCGGCTTCGTTCATGGTGGAAAGTTATGAACACGCAGTCGCACGCGGTGCGGAGATCTACGCGGAAATCCTTGGCACCGGCGCGGGTTGCGACGGACGTGGTGCGGCGAATGAAGCCGCTGGTCTGGGTCTTGTGCGCGCCATGGAATCAGCGTTGCGACAATCAGGCGTACGCCCGGACGAACTGGGCCACATCAATGCTCAGGGCAAGAGCACTCAGCCGGATGACATTGTCGAAGCACGAGCCTATCATCGCGTGCTTGGAGATTACATAATGAACGTTCCGGTGACGGCCTTGAAGAGTTATGTCGGTCATTTTGATGCGGGTGCCGGTGCCGTTGAACTTGCCGGGACTTTGTTGTCACTCAAGAACGGTTACGTTCCCGCCACACTCAACTACGAAATTCCCGACCCGCGCTGTGGTCTGAACGTGGTGCGTGGTGAGGCTGTCCGCATGAGAAACCGCACGGCTGTGACGGTCAATCGCACAGCGATGGGCCAGAGTGCTGCCGCTGTGCTGCGGGCAATCTGAGATCTGGTGCGGACGCTACTCCGCGTGCCATCACCCGATCAGCCAGAAAAATACGATCGCAATCAGAGTTGGCGGTGTGGCACCCAGAAACAAAAATACCGGATGAATGCCATCATCGCCAAACGCTTTCGATGACTGCAGAATCCCGGCACCTGCGGGGTTCGGAGCGTTGGCGATTACCGTCAGACCACCCCCTGTGACCGCTCCGGCAACGAGTGCGTACTTCAGGTCGCTCGAGATGCCTTCGACCTGCGAGCCCAGAAAAGTCAGAGCGGCGTTGTCCGTAATCGCAGTCAGCGCCGTGGCACCAAAATACAGTTGTGCACCATCCAGGCTGGTGATCAGCGGCTTCAGCCAATAATTTTGCAGTGACCCCAGTGTGACAAGACCAGCAAGGAAGAATCCGACGAGCAGCCCTTCTTTCAGTTTGAGAGGTTCCTGATACTCCTGAGTCGCAGCCACCAGTCCCAGGAAAATCATAAAGATCCCTACAAACACATCGGCATGATGAGCAAACGCAACGACGGCTCCGAGAAAGACCAGATGCAGGCCGGTGAGCCATGCCGGGATGGCTTGGTGTTCCGTTGTGTCTGCTTCGACAGCTCTGAGCTGTTTCCAGAAGCATAGAGTGACAATCAGCGTGGAACAGAGACAGCTGGCGGCAGCTCGCCAGCCAAACGTTGAGGCCATGAACCAGGTTCCCCAACTCCACTTGCTGGCCACCATCAGGACCGGAGGGGCTGCGAAGTGCGTCAAAGTTCCGCCGATCGACACATTGACGAATAGCAGTCCAATTGTTGCGTAGGCCAGCATCCTGCCGATGTTCTGATCGAAGTATCGCCGTCGCAGCAGCATTGCCAACAGCGTCATCGCTGCGGGCTCAGTAATGAACGATCCAAACAGGCTGCCGAAAGACAGAGCGGCGATGTAGAACGAGACACTTTCCCGCATCGGAAGCAGGCGTGCTATCCATAGAATGAGCAGTTCAGCCATGTTCACAACAGGCCTTGTCGCAGCAATGATCATGACGATCATGACAAATTTAGGTTCCTTGTAGCTGTCTGTGGTTCCTTTGACGTAAGCGACGGCTTCGGCAACTGAACCGAGCTTCTCGACCTCGGCGGGATCAGCGCTGCCGCCGAGTTTTTCGACGTAGGCCACCGCGTCTTGAATGGAGCCGTTTAATAGGGCGATGCCGATGACCAGGATTGCGGCCCAGACCCCGAACACAATTTCCGTTTCCGCAAGAAAGTGGAGCACGTTCTCGCCGACGGAGCCTTCCGGATACTTATGAGCCCAGTGAGCAAATCGCTTAACAAAAAACGTGTGCAGCACGGCGAGGGCGAACAGGACCGTGGCAAGTATTTCCTGCGAAGTTGGATTCATAGTCGGTCAAATATCTCAATAGAGGACGGTATCATATAACGCGGTTGACAGCAGGTAACGTGGGATGCTGTGCGCGCTTTTCGGAGTGTAAGCGAAGGAAACCGGCATTTCGAACGAACCGTCACTGTTCACGCCGTCGCTGCACGAACCAAGCATGAAAAGTACGTCCGTCGCTCACTGTCAAGCCTTGATTTTGAGGTAGGCCGGACCAAGCGAAGCGCAGTTCCGGCATTGGGGCGACCTGCCGGAACGGCGCTCCGCTTGGTCCGGCCTACAGATTCAACCCCCAATTCGCTGGGTTGACAGAGCCGTAGTCGCTGGAACTAGCCTGCAGTCTGCAAAGGTGCTGTCTGACAAATTGACTCAAAACGAGCTGACGCCGCGACGCTCACCTGGGTGCAGTCGCGGATGGCTGTTAAAGTAGGTCCTTTCTGCCGGACTCATCCTTACCCA
>CAZFDW010000176.1:0-11550 GCA_964517865.1 uncultured Chitinophaga sp. | reverse complement strand
TGGACACGGATGAACACAGATTGACTGTTGATTTCTATCTGTGTGAATTTGTGTTGATCTGTGGTTGCTTGCGCAGATTTTGTTCTGAGACGTGAACGGTTAGGATCTCCTTAAACAAAGCTCGTAGCCATAGCCCTGAACGAAGTCCATGCAACGTTTCGTGCTCGCTTGGTCAGCGGGTGGTACTTACAATCGGGCTGTTTCACTTTCCTGTAGAATCTTCCGGATGTCTGACCATCAACCTTTGGTCGTCGATTGCCTCGTTCGCCGGTTTGGCGGTCGCGCGGCTTTGGATGGAGCTTCATTTTCGCTGCGAAAAGGTGAATGCCTTGCACTCCTGGGCCCGAATGGAGCGGGCAAGACGACGCTCATTCGTTCAATTGCAGGTCGCTTGAAACCGGATTCGGGGCGCGTGCTGATTCATGGGCAGGTTCAGCAGGCCGGCGGTGATCCTGTATTGCTTCGTCGGCTGGGTGTGATTCCTCAGAACATCGCGATTTACGACAATCTGACCGCCCAAGAGAACCTGAATCTGTTTGGACGATTGTTTGGTGTTGAACCAGCGGATCTCCCGGAGCGAACTGCGGAGGCACTGGAGTGGACCGGATTGAAAGATCGATCGCGTGAACCCGCTTCGAGATTCTCGGGAGGCATGCAGAGACGGCTGAACATTGCATGCGGTGTCCTGCATCGTCCCGATATTCTGTTACTCGACGAGCCGACCGTGGGTGTTGATCCCCAGAGTCGCCAGCGGATCTGGGGCATGCTGAAGCAATTGCAGGCTCAGGGAGTATCGCTTGTGCTGACGACGCATCAACTGGATGAGGCACAGCAGATCTGCGATCGCATCGTCATTATCGACGGAGGACGTACAGTTGCTTCCGGGACATTCGACGAGTTGCTGGATGCGAGTGTCGGTCGCCGTCGTCGCGTCGTATTTACATTAGGTCAATCGCCAACGACGTTACCGGATGGCAGCGAGCTGCGGGGAGAGAAATCGGCGACGTTTCTTGTCGATGATATCACGAGAGATCTGCAGGTGCGGCTTCAGCAGTTTGCCGCAGCCGGAATCGTTGTCGCCGATTTGTCCATTGAAGTGCCGACTCTGCAGTCTGTATTTTTGCACTTCACGGGACATGAGCTTCGCGAATCATAGCGAGATTCGATTTCCACGTCCCCGGTCTCGACAATTCAGACAGGATGTAACAGGTACGCTGCCATGATATTCGCACTTATTACAGCACAATGTATTTCACTGGTCCGCGATCGCATGGCAATGCTGTTGACGTTTGCATTGCCCTGCGTCATGTTCACCGTCTTCGCAATCATTTTTGGCTCGGGATCTGCCGGGGTTGAAAAGGGGAAACTGAAAGTGATCGTGCTGGACCAGGATGGGACGCCCAGCTCCGGACGTCTCCTGGATTCATTGAAGGCCATGAATAATCTGGAGGTGACGCTGATGGAACACACAATCACTGGCAATTCAATGTCAGAGAGTCAGCCGGCTGCCACGACCACTGGCAGCGGTGAGGTTTTCAGCGATGCAATGAAACAGGCGGCTACGTCTGTGCGCGGCGGCAAGGCGTCTGCGGCCGTAATTCTGCCGCAAGGACTTGAGGCGTCGATGGCTGAGTTTGGCCAGTCGGATCGACCATCAATTAAACTACTCTATGATCCGGCCAATCCGCTTGCCGAACAAATGCTGGCGGGTGTCCTGCAGGCGTCAGCGTTTACATCATCTCCGGGTGTGCTGATGGAGAAAGGGCTCGATCAATTCCGGACGATGGGAGGACCATTTTCGCCATTGCAGGAGGTGGCCGCTGGCGCTTTCAAGACCTTGCTGAGCAACGATCCGAATGCCGATCAGGCAGAAGCAGGCAACTCGCCGGGACTGAAGGGCTTTTCTATGACAGATGGAATCGTACGGATTGAATCCCATTCTGCCCGCGACGTTGTTCAGGCAGACGAGACCGGGACGTCGAACATCACTTCGGCGAAGATGATCTCCTATTATGCTGCGGGGATCTCAGTTATGTTTGTGATGTTTTCGATGTCCGGGGCCGCATCGAGTCTGCTGGAACATGAAGAACGCGGGACTCTGGAGCGATTGTTGTCGGGACGCATGACAATTATTCACCTGCTGCTGTCACACTGGATTTTTTATGTCGGACTCGGCGTGGTTCAGATCTCCCTGATGTTTGTCTTTGCATCAGTCGTATTCGGGCTGGACCTGTGGCATGTGGAGACGCTCGCAGGAGCTGGCATCATGGCACTCGTCAGCTCAATGGCCTCTGCTGCATTTGTCATGATGATCGCTACCCTGTGTAAATCCCGGAAGCAACTCGAAGGCTTGTCGTCCATCGTCATCCTGATCATGTCGGCGATCGGAGGCAGCATGATGCCACGATTCATTATGCCTGAGTTTATTCTCAAACTGTCCTCGATCGCATTTAACGCCTGGGCAATGGACGGATTTCTGAAGGTGTTCTGGTACAACACCCCGGATGAATCAATCGTTGTCTCAATTCTCAGGGAAGTCAGCATCATCCTGAGTATGGCTGCGATCTTTTTCTCGATTGCCTGTGTTGCGGCACGGCGATGGGCGGTGCGATAGTGCGCTGCAGTCGGCGACGCTCTGCGTCTTTATCCGCATGAGCAGTCGTATAGTCCATTATGGCAGGTCGCGGGCGTACCGCCGGGAATGACACGCCTCGTTCCCCATAATTAACGACCGGCGAACAGACCAAACAGGCCACTCTTTTTCCTTACCGGTTCATCGACGGGCTTTGTACCAGAGTCAGACGAAGTCAGCAGTCGGACCATATCACTGAGGCTGCGTGTCAAACGGGCTTTTGGAGCAAATTGACAAAGTGGCAGGCCATTGTTGCGTGCGCCAACCATCGTGGCGTAGTCATTTGGCAATTGCCAGAAAACAGTTCGTCCGATGGTTTCTAAGGCCTTATTCAGGCTGATGTCGTTGTCTTCGAGACCCGCCCGATTGACAATAATGTCCACCTTCTCTTTGATTCCGGGAACCTGTTCGAGAAACTGCATGATCCGCACGACATTTCGCAGGCACGACAGATCCAGTTGCGTCACGAGCAGGACTTTATCGGACACTTCCATTACCGATATATCGAGACGGCTGAACGACTTGGTCACATCCACAATCAAGTGCGAGAATGTTGCTTTCAACAGCGCCAGAATACGTCGCAGGTCGTCAGGCTTGATGGGTTCACCAGTTTCAAGTTCAACCGGCCTGGGCAGCAGGTAGACGCCGCAGTCGTGCCGCGTGAGTGATCGTTTCAACAGACCATAGTCAAGGCGGGAAATGTTCTCTGAAACATCACGGATCGTGTATTCAGGAATGATGTCCAGCCACACGTCGGCATCGCCGAGCGTCAAATCCAGGTCAATGATTACGGGTGAGTTGGCTGGATCCTGCGCCAGTGAGGCCGCGATATTGACTGCCAGTGAAGTACTTCCGACGCCACCGCTGACTCCGGCGATCGTGATGATTTTACCGACTCGTACATTCCCGTCGCCGGCGGAACCGCCGAGGGTAACCCGGATTCTGTCCAGAGCTGCGATGAAGTCATCCAGCTGCAGCGGCATATTCAGGAACTCACGCGCGCCGTTGCGCATCGCCTGCAGAATCAGGCTGCCTTCCTGAGACGAACTCACCACGAGAACCGAACAGCCCGGAAGAGCTCGGGAGATTTCTCCGACGAGCTGCACGCCTTTCGTGTGATTCGCATCGAGGTTGATCAGCGCGATATCGGGCTGAGTCTGCTGAGCGACATCCATAAAGAATTCGTACCGAGCGCATTCGGCTTCCAGCCACACGGTATCGATTCCCAGCAGCATGGATTTCAGCGAATTGCGCGTGCGCTCATCCGGATCAACGGTCGCAAGTCGCAGGACGCTTTTCATGGTATTTCTCGATCCAGATCAGAATGTACAGCGAGGCAGATCATCGATTGACGCTTGTGGTATATTGTGGTTCCTGTTATCGCATAGTTGGGGAGATCAGGCCGGAGCTTTCGGATCGTGCAGTGCCTGACGAAGTCCTTGATTTTCTGTGACTTACTCCATTCTCGCTTTTGCCATCGCCACTGACGGTGCGGGAGGAACTCACAGGTTTTGTCTGTGTTGATCGCTCCAAATCGATCGCCGGCATTTCTGGCCCCAACTGTGAATCAGAGTTTCCGTATCCTGGCGGTACACAGGACCCACCATTTTGACGACAGTCCGGGCAGGAATTCGTTTGCAGCCCATGCGGGCAGTTCTGGCAGTTTCCGCCTGGCATACAATTTTCGCAGCCATTTTCGCAAGGATCGCCGTATTTTGGAACTTCCAGTAGTCCCATGCCAAATAACTCCTTGTCGGTCGGCGTGTCGGTGAACATACCCGGGCCCTGTTGAGGAAACTGGCTGGCTGGAGCCGGGGACACGTATTCGGGAGTTACCATGATGATCAGTTCCCGTTCTGACTCTGTTGCTGTCTTACGGCTGAAGGCTGCCCCGATATATGGCAGTTCGCCGAAAAACGGCATCTTCTGAGTGAGGACATCCTGCTTCTGTGAGATCAGTCCCGCAATGACCAGTGCTTCGCCGAAGTTCATTTCCACCTGCGTATTCGCACTGTTCGTCTTGAATGCGGTAATCGTCGTGCCCGACACGGTGACCGTATTAGCAAAGTCCTGGTCGCGGATAATCGTTTCAACTTCCAGACGGACTCGACCGTTCCCGAGAATGTAGGGCACAGCATTCATCTGAATTCCGTATTCACGGAACTCGAAACCAGTCGTGCCAAGCCCCGCCGGAATCGGCACAGGAGTTTCACCGCCGCTCAGAAAATTCGCGGGGCGTCCGTTATGAGTCACAATCATCGGCGTGGCCTGCGACTTCAGCATGCCTTCTTCCAGCATGGCTTGAACGAAGCCGTTGAACTGAGAATTCGGTCTCGTGAAACCGAAAGTGACCGTGGAATTTGACAGGCCCGAAAGTGTGGGGCCACCCGCCCCGCCTATCGCGCTAATAGGCGTGATGGGACCCGGAGTACTGAACAGGAATCCTTCAGGGCGAACCAAGGTGAAGTTCATACCGAGACGGCGAAGCTTTGACCGCTGAACTTCCAGCACGGTACATTTCATCAGCACCTGCTGCACACCACCCGTCTTCATGTGATTCATCACGGTGGGATAAAACTGCTTGGCAATTTCTTCAATCTCGTTGATGTGTTCCGGTTGAGAGACCCATCCGACCAGACGCACTGACTGTTCGTTGATCTCTTCGATCGTGATCACGTCATTGGGGTAGCTGCGGCGGATTTTAGACTCGAGGTACCGCACGTCACCTTCGACGAGGACTTCAAGCCGGTAGTCGCGCCCGTGCTCGTCAACGATAGTAATCGTCGTGACGCCGCCACGCAATGCGTACACCCGAAATTGAGTGGGCGTACTTTCCACGACCTGAATGGTGATGACTTCTTCGTCAAAATCCATTACCCGGCGGATCTTGGCGGAATGTTCGACGAAAATCGAGAAACGCTCGACGAGAGACAGTTCGTTTCTGCCGTCGTGAATCCGATAGACAGCAGAACTTCCCTCACTCTGCGCAGTCGCCGTAGCTGCAGGCAGCAGTACCAGGATTGTCGCAGCCAGTGTGAAACTGGTCATCATTCGAAGCAATGGCATCCCTGCACTCCCAAAGTGCTGAAGAGCGACGCCCGCTGTAACGCAGGACGTCGCATCCCCAACTCATAACGCGCTCCGCGCGATCGCTAAGAAATTCTGTCGCGCCGGGCAACCATACCCAGGACACTCACAGAATTCTCTCGGACGTCAGGCCCATTGCCTGAGTCCGACTATTTTTACTTCGTCTTCAACAGATCCCACATATTCCAGTTTCCAGACGCCGGTACCTCTGCATCTATCGGCAATTGAACCGCTTCCAACCGAACATTGTTGCCTTCGTAGATCTCCATCGTCCAGATATTCGCGTCGTCGCGCTGAGCCACCTTCACAGGAGCGGAAGCTTCCGGACCTTTTGCGGGTATTCGTGCGAGTTCCTGTTCCAGTGATTCATTCATCGATGGAGATTCATCGGATTCATCGGATTCATCAGCTATTCCGATTTCACGATTTTCCATTACTGACCGATTGAGGTGACCTGAACCCGAAAATGAACTATCAAGAAACTCAGCCGAGATTTCCGTCTTACCCGATGAAGTCAGGTCACCATTCGGACGCAGCATCGTGGACAGTTCACCCAATCGCTTTGCCAGATTGACAACCTTTCCCTGTTCAGGCTCAACAAGTAATGAGATGTTCTTTGCCAGGCCATCTCCCTCCTTGTCGATGCCGTAAATGCGGGCATCCACTGCAAAAACTTCTACAAACTCCATCACTGTAATCATTTTCTTAACATTGCGCCCCGAGGAATTGTCATCGTAGGTCAGCAACAAATCGACTCGATTTCCCGGTCGCATCATACCACTGTGCGATGTCGTGGCATCCACCGGAATCGTGACGACAGCCATTCCCGATGGAATACTGGCCACAGCTCCAATTTCGCCTGGTTCTGTCAACTTGCTCTTAAGGATCCAGTCCCCCGGCATGACCGGAACCTTAAGAGAGCGTTCGGTCGTTTCGTCGAGAGACGTAATGGCTCCTTCCGGAGCTTTTGAAAGGGGGATCTCCACAAACTTGGTGTTCAATTCATCCAGGCGGCTTCCCACCTGAATGTCTGCAATTGCACTCAATACCTGAATGGTCTCTACTTTTTCTACGGGCTTCTGACTGATCGCTTTCTTGACGCCAAGCATGGCAACAAGTCCGCAACCCGCAGCAACAACCAGCAGAATCAACGATTGATTTTTCATTTCAGTGGATCTCTCCTGGATTTGCGTACCAGTCATCCGCTCCTGAATTTCGGCAAGCCCGGCTGTTAATCAGCAGGACCGGCAGTCTGTGCAGAAACAGGTTAAAAGGTGCAGTCAATCCATACCCACCAGCATCTTCATCGGCAGGGCAGAAAAGCCCGCTTCATCTAATGCTGGCCGGATTGCCAATCTTGCTGATCTACCCAGGATAATCCGGAAGATCAGTAACTTCGAGTCGAATCCGACACTTGTCGTGACTCTTTGCAGCGACTCGACAACACATCGGTCGCTTCTTCGCTCTAAAACATCCATACAGGAATCGGCAGATCCTGCCTCTCTCTGCAGTAGTTTCCTTACATCATCCCCTGATACAGAAAGTAGCCAATCGTTCCGATGCAGATTGGGATTCCGTATGGCAGCAGCATCATGCGTGGCTTTCGTTCAGCCGCTATGCGAGACAACTCCGAGGGATTCTTGATGACCATCCATTCGCTCAGGATCAGTAGAAAGTTCTCGTAGTGATGCTTCATCGCGCCTTTCCGCAGAACCATCAGGACGGCCATTACGGCACCCACGACGGTTGACACGCAGAATGCAGCAAAAGTGATTTCCCAGCCGAGCCAGGCACCAATACCAGCCATCAACTTCACGTCGCCCGCACCCATTCCGCCCACAGCATACAGTGGCATAAGTGTCAGCAGGCCAACGCACATGCCAAGAAGACCACCTCCGAGGCCGGCAATGCCCCCAACGCATGTGCAATAGACGAGCCCGGCAAGGATCATCGGAAACGTGATCCAGTTTGGAACCTTCAGTTCTCGGCCGTCAATCCAGGCCGCAAGAATCAGAATGGCTGACACCGTTTTGACGTGCCAGTTGATAAAGAGGAATTCAGTAAATTCCATGGCGCGAGTCCTTTTCAACGAAGGGTGTTGCAGTGTTATGAGTTGGTTGCGGCGGAGGGGACCGCCGTGATTCAGATGTGACTGGTATCAGCGACCTGCCGGGGCAATCAGATTGCCCATCAGATAGACCAGAAAAAGGGTCAGCACGGCTGTTCCCTGAATGAGATCTGCCGGTGACAGTTCTATCCAGTATGGCAGCATGAAACGACTCCGGTGTGATTTGTGGCCTTGCGTGCTAAAAAGGGGCGGTCAGAATCAAGCCACCCCCCCGCACACTCAGGTTTCTGTGATGAAAAATTCCTGGCGTTTTTGTTGATCTTCGCGTTGTCTCTCAGGGCAAAAATTGCACCCGGACATAGAGCGGTGATCATTGCTGCGCAGCTAAAAAAGAGGATGCGAAGTTCGTTCGCATCCCCTTTTTTTCGAAATCCACCTGCAATAGTGCCAGCGAGCTGGCGCTCATGCGCTTCGGGCAATGTCGCCCGTGTGAATTATGTCAGGTAACCTGAGACCTCGGTGAACTTGGCGTTGGCGTTGCTGCCGACGGCAGAAACGGCTGCCAGGCACACAACGATGATCAGAGCCAGCATGACCGCATATTCAACTGCGGTTGGGCCGTCTTCTGAAACGATAAACTTTTTAATGCTGCCGACGATCTTACTCATTTGAAAATCCCTCACGATGTGCCCGTATCCGAGCTGGTGACGTCACGGTGGCTGTTGACCACCACAGGAAATGACTCTGCGACGCAGAGTTAACTCTAACTAAACCTGGCAGCCGCAAGTTGCGGCATCGCAGTTCAGTCCGCGTTAGTCGCTCGCTGACAAGCAAAATCTAGGTCAGGGAATCCAGACGTCAAAGAGAATTTCGTTTTTCCTGAAACGATGTGAAATGACGGAACAAAGCCTGCAGGACTCGCTGCCGCCGCGAGTTTCCCAAAGCTCATGATCGGTGGCAAAGCGAGGTTTGTGCGCCGGATGATGGAAAGGAGCGGCAGACTGACAGTGGCATTCAGCGGCAGCTCTGGATCTGTCCCAGCAGTTGTCGTTCGAGCAGTGGGTCGCGTCCGATGGACAGCCAACGTGATGGTCCGGTCTGCCCCACAACCTGGTCCAGGTCGCGATTGAATGGCTGAGATTCCTGGAACGTTGCTCCGCCCTCGTAATTTGCGGCTAAGCCCGGCAAATCCTCGATCTCTTTATCGACGCGGACACTTACCGTCATCAAGCCTGCACCCGATGACTGCATGCTGACGTTGACGCGGCGACGAATGGACTGCAGCGTACTCTCCAGCCGGTTCTCGACTCCAATGGAATCATGATGCCACGGCTCAAGCATGCTTGAACCACCGCGATACTGCGTTTCGATGACGCCTTCCAGTTTACTCTCGCGAGCCACCTGAAAATGATTTCGATGCAGCACGACCACGGCCTGTTCCCACAGCGAATCGCGATAGTCGGCCGAGACCTGAATCACGCTGCTGCCGATCGCAGGTGCCTTGGGTGGCGACGACAGGCAACCGCTGCACAGCGCACAGCATCCCAACACGATTGCGCGGAATGGAGAGTTGTGAGATTGTTGCTGCGTGCCCGGCAATACCGTCGCATCCCTGCAAGCGTAATGGTGGTGTCCGCAGTATTCTGACCACGAACGCCGTGATGACTCAAGATCACTTTGCGCATGCCTGCTGTGCCGCGAAACACCGGCGTTTTACGCCGGATTCTGCTTGCGAACGTGCTCAGCCGATCGGCCTTAGAGTATTTCCCATCAACGCAATCAAGGAACAGGACCGCGCCGAGGGCCGTTGTGAGACGCGCAATTCACGGTGAGTCGCGTGAAAAGAAGGGGTGAATCGTCGCTGGGGGTGATCTCCGTAGGCTGGCGATTGCGGACAAACAGATAGACGCCATCAGCCATATCGATAGAGTGGCAGGCAATCCCAATACAGCAATGAGGCATCCTGTAATCCCCCACTTTAGCGGTCGGCAACGGAATGGGTTGCGATGGCAACCAGCAGTTGTTCGTATATGCTCCGGTCGATGCCGCCCGACGCGGGTTTCGACACAACAAATGATCCGGCGGGGCTTTCGAACCTTGCGGCCTACCAGACCCGCCGGATCGGTTCTTTATTTGGCCGAACGCACATTGGCTGCGTTATTATTGAACGACCCGCCGCGCAACACGCGGCTACTCGGCCCTCGCCCTCTGGAATCGACTTTGCCAGTCCACAGATCGACTGCCTACACCGCACCGCGATCGTATTCGCCAATGGTTCCCGCGTAATAACCAAACTGAAAAATCGGCTTCATTCCGATGGCATATGCACAGTTGTTGAGATAGCTCAACGCGATGTCCTGTGGCGACTGATCGACAATGCATCCCACCGTCATGTGGACATGATCAGCCAGCAATCCAACTCGAGAAATTCGGTGGCCGTGCTTTGCAGCAACCGATTCGATCATCGCACTCACCTTGTCGAGTGCGCCCGGTCGAATCTCCATCCAGCGGTGATCGTTCACAATGACCAAATGCAGGATGTACCAGTACTGACCATGAGCGCTGGACACGGGCTGACTCAGGTCAACGTCAGGATATGTCTTCTGATATTGACGAAGCAGACTCTGAACACGTGCATCCGTCATCGGATGGCGATCCGGTTGTTTCGAGACGTAGTCTTCAACCACACTGCGTGTTGCCGCTCCGATACTCCGAACAGCATAGTTGCGTTGGAAGGCTTTTGGCTGGTCGGCTCGAACGAGATACTGCAGCCGCCCTTTGACGCTGCGAATTCTCTGAGCCGGCGACACATGCGGTTTGGTACTGACGAAGAACTGACTGGCATTGGCAGTAGTCGATCGATGTTTGAGAATTCTGACACCGTCGGGTTCTGTGGCTGATTGAAGCTGCGACAACCACTCCAAGTCCCGCACTGGATGTTCTCGCCAGAAGATTGTGAGTCCCCAGTTGAGTTGGTACGCCGGTTTCACATTTTTGGGGGTGTAGATTGGCTCCATAGTTGTCAAACCCTGGCTCCATCGGCATGAAGCCTTGTCGTTACCCACATCTTTTCCATGCACACTCAACCCCAACGGGGTTTCACAACACAGCCTGGGGTCGCCGTGATAACGGCGCACCCCAGGAAAAACCGCATCAAACACATTGAACCCCAACGGGGTTCCACATTGCAAATACCTTGTGTTGTTTAAGCCTCGGGAGTTGTGGAACCCCGTTGGGGTTCGGACGGATCCTGATTTTCTGACCTGGGGTGCGCCGCAACGCGGCGACCCCAGGCTGTGTTGTGAAACCCGTACCGGGTTCAATCGCAGGATTTCCTGGAGCGAAATCCTCCACGGCTGAAACTAAGAATGGCTGACTTCTGAACATGAATGTGGGTAACGTCAAGGCTTCACGCCGGTGGACCGCAGGTTTGGAAACTACCACGCACAAAACTCCCTCCACGGCCCCATCCGGCTTCACGCCGGTGGACCGCAGGTTTGGAAACTACATACGGCGCGCGACATAGTTGTCAAACCCAGCTTCCACCGACGCAGGGTCGGACGGGGAGCCTGCCTGCGGCGGGACCTCCGTGTAGTTTCCAAACCCTGGCTCAACCGGCGTAAAGCCGGTTGGGGCCTGGCGCAGCGTGTGGATTGTGATGATTTCCAGTTGCAGATTTGCTCGTTGCAACAGCGGGAGTCTGACACGGCTGTATTTGGCCTGAATCAGCAACTCCAGCAAGTCGTACAGCGATCGTTCGAGA
>CAZFDW010000175.1:5053-11577 GCA_964517865.1 uncultured Chitinophaga sp. | reverse complement strand
GCGCGGCCCGATGGGCACGCGGTTAAACGAAGGAACTTCTGCACTGGTGCTTACCACATCGACCGTGTTTATTGCCCCTCCTGGCCAATATCACACGGCTCGCTTTTCGTTAACGATGAAGGCGACAAGATGCTTCATGGCTGAGGTTCTCCAATTATTGAAAGTTGCTTTGAGAGTGTCGTAACGATTTCAGGATATTCGCCGGCGACATTATGAAGTTCTTCGGGATCCCGGTCATGGTCGTAGAGTTCGGTCTGATCGTCGCTCCATTTCGTGAATCGCCAGCGTGCGGTGCGGATACTCTGGCCATAGAGTCTCGGCCTCCGTGTGACGAACGTGAAGGCGGCGTCTTTTACGCTGGCTTCAGGCGACTCCAACACAGAGCGCAAACTCACCCCTGCGACCTCATGTGGAATCCTGAGCCCGCACAGATCGGCGATTGTGGGATAGAGATCGACAAACTCGACGAGCGAACGGCTCGTCACGCCGCCCTTCATACCTGGCGCGGCAATCACAAGCGGAGCGCGGCAGGATCGTTCAAACAGCGTGTTCTTGTTCCACCACTGCCGCTTGCCCGTGTGGTAGCCGTGATCGCCGACGAAAATGACGAGCGTCTTGTCCCAGAGCTTGTTCTTGTCGAGTGCATCGAGCACGCGACCGAGTTGCGCATCCATGAAGCTCGTGCCTGCGCAGTACGCGCGGAACAGCTCGAGCCATTCCTGGTCGGTGAATCTGGCGAACGCCTCGCCATACGCACCGAAGCCCACTGCTTCCTTGCGAGCCGGTATCATGTCAGCGGGATCATGCCAGGGTTTCAGCGAGCCTGTGGGATACAGATCAAAATACTTCTTCGGCGCGATGAAGGGATCATGTGGCTTCATGAAGCCGCATCCGATGAACCAGGGCGTGTCACCAGGCTCGTTGATCATCGCCACGGTGGCTGAAGCGATCTGGCCGTCGGGCTGATCATCGTCGTCACCTTCGGCAGCACCCCATTGGCACCAGTTGAGGGCTCCGCCAGTGGCGTTACGACCCTCCATCATTCTGCGACCGAGTGGGGGTTGCCTCATATGCCTGAGCGGTATGCCACGAGTGGCCCGCATCCATCCACAACGCTTTCTGATTGGGATCTTTACCGCCGCCGAGGTGATAAAGCTTGCCAAATGCGTGCGTCTGCCAGCCAGCATCTTTGCAGAGCTGCGGGATGGTAATGACGTCCGGCATTTTCTGGCGGAGGCGTGTGTCGTTGCCGACGATCCCGGTTTGCTCAGCTCTCAGCCCGACCATCATTGAGCTGCGGCTGGGATTGCAGACCGGGTATTGAACATAGGCTCGTTCACCTTTCTCGTCCACGGCAATCCAACACAGAAGCGGTGCTGAAATACAGTCACTTCCGAACCTGATCTGGTGCGGATATCGAAATCTCGATATCATTCGCGTTGCAAAATCCTTTCGCTTTCGACCGCGAAGTTCATTATGTGGCATCGTCTACTTTTATTGTTGCTCATTGGGACGACCGTTCTGGGGCCTGCGGTCTGTTGTTGCACATTGCGCGTTTCGAATACTGAGACATCTGAACCGAGTTGTTGCTGTTGTTCCCGTGATGACTCTCCCGAATCGTGTCCAGTGAGCTCGGATGGTGATCAGCACCACGAATGCCCGTGCCGTAAACATCTCGCGTTCGCAGCGAAGCTCGACGACAATCAGATGCTTTTGACATCGCCGGCAGTGAAGTGGATGCTGGAACTTTCGGAGATCTGCTGTTCGATTGTCTTCGTGTCGGCAGATGACGGGTTGCGGCAGCAAAGGAAGCTGCCACCTGACAGATTTGATTCGAGGCCGACGGGCACACAGATTCTGATTGCGCACTCTGTGCGTCGCTGTTGATACGTACACTCAACTCTGCACCGTCCTGCCGTTACAGTGGCGGATTCATCAGAGAGGCAGGCTTCTGGTGCTTGCCCGAGTTCTTGCGAACTCTGTGACAGAATCTGACACCATCCCGGCACACGCACGTCCCAGGCGACGTCGCCCGCAAACGCCTGACAGCATTATCTGCATTATCTGCGGACAGTTTCCGTGTCCCCGACTTGCTCGACGCAATCCCGCGAGAGCAACTGCAAGGAGTCTCAACATGAAATCAAATCACATATTTTTTTCCACGCCTCTGCTCTCAACCAGCGTCCTCCTGGGAGTGCTGGCGGGATGCAGCTCAGAGTCTGATCCGACGCCTGTTGCCCCTTCCAGTTTAGAAGAAACCGGTGGCAGCTCGCCGACAGTACCCTTGACCTCGACGGTTGATGACAGTCAAAAGAAGACCGTTGACCAGGAACATCCACACAAGCCGGGTTCACATGGGGGCATCATCATTCCGATTGGCTCGGACAGTTACCATGCGGAAGCAGTCATCGAGGTGGGTGGTGACTTCAGACTGATGATGCTTGGCAAGGACGAGAGCCGGATTCAGGAAGTCGAGGTCCAGCCGGTCAAGGCCTATGCCAAGGCCGTTGGCGATCCGGACTCAACGGCGATCGAAATGACGGCCGTTCCCCAGGACGGCGATGCACCCGGTATGACATCGCAGTTCGTGGGAAAACTGCCCGAGAAGCTGCGCGGCCAACAACTGGAAGTCACTATTCCGAACCTGCGAATCGCGGGCGAGAGATTCCGCATTGGATTTACGACGGTGACGGAGTCGCACGAAGGAGACATGCCAGGGAGTCTGCCTGCGGAGGAAGAGCGGGAGCTCTATTTGACAGCCGGTGGTAAGTACACCGAGGCTGACATCAAGGCCAACGGGAACATGACTGCGTCGCAGAAATTCAGAGGGGTGATATCACGACATGATGCAAAGCCGAAGCCGGGGGATCGCATCTGTCCGATCAGTATGACCAGGGCCAATCCGGAATTCACCTGGATCATCAATGGCAAGCCATATCAATTCTGCTGTCCACCGTGCGTGGACGAGTTCGTGAAAGCAGCCAGGGAACGACCGGAAGAACTCCAGGATCCGGACGTTTTCATCAAGGCGGATGACAATCAGAAGTAGTCGCATTTTCCATGTCTTTCAATGTCTTTCCAAATCTCATCATTTCCCCATTCAACAGGAGGTGGATCATCGCTATGAAATATATGATTGCGAAGTTAGTTGTGTTTGCCTGTGGCCTGACACTGTCTGCTCGGACAGAGCCTGCCGTGGCTTATGCCGCCGGTGATTCCGTGGTAATTGCTTCCGGAAGTGGAAAGCTGATACCAAAACAGCCGCAGGCGGCGGTTGGAGACGATGGCTCGGTGCATCTTGTCTTCGGGTTGGGCGACATGGTGCATTATAGCCAGTCTCTCGACGAAGGCTCCACTTTCGGAGAGTCGCGGCAGGCATTTCGAGTTCCCAACCTGTCGCTTGGAATGCGTCGTGGTCCTCGAATTGTGAAGACGAAAACCGGGATTGTTGTGACGGCGATTGGTGGCCAGATCGGCAAGGGTCGCGACGGAGATGTGCTTGCCTGGCGATCGCTGGACGACGGAAAAACATGGCAGGGTCCTGTGCGAGTGAACGATACGGCTGATTCAGCTCGAGAAGGGCTGCACGCCATGGCGTCCGGCGCAGACGGTTCGATCTGGTGCGTCTGGCTTGACCTTCGAGACAAGGCGTCAGAAATCTATGCGACGGTTTCGAAAGACGATGGTATCACCTGGGAGCCGAACCAATGTGTCTATCGATCGCCGGATGGAAGTGTTTGTGAATGCTGTCATCCGTCGGTGATTGTTGATGGTCGCAATGTCCATGTCATGTTTCGAAACTCCATCGGCGGCAACCGCGATATGTATGTCACCTCGTCAGCAGACGGTGGAAAATCGTTTTCACACGCGACGAAACTGGGTTCGGGAACCTGGACTCTGGACGCTTGTCCGATGGACGGAGGAATGCTGGCGGCTGGCCCAAACGGGGCGATTGACACAGTCTGGCGACGTGATGGAAATATTTATCGGGCTTCCGGCGATGGGTCACCGGAAGTGCGTCTTGGATCTGGGGAGCAGCCCTGGATGACAGGAACTCTGAAAGGTTCGGTCATCGTCTGGACGATCGGCCGCGACGGTGACCTGCTTCTCAAGCACGATGCCGCAGGCAAACCGGAAAAACTGGCCGGAGGTGCGCGCGATCCGATGATTACGTGTGCCTCAAATGGCAAAGGGCCTGTGATTGTCTGCTGGGAATCGAAGACTGGAGGTCGTCATGTCGTGATGGCCGTTCGCGTGGATGTGAACAACTAGGAGTCCTGTGACGCTCCTCAATTCTTTCGGGTCGGGAACGAAGAGATGAGAAAGTACTTCTGGCTGGTCGTAGTTTGTCTTGTCTCAGCGTACGCCCTTGCACATGAAGGACACAAACCGCTTCCGACTCGCGGGATGGAAATCAATATCGACACGGGCAAGATGATTCTCACGAAGTCCGCGCGGGCGACGCTGGATGTTCAGACGGCTGAAGTCAGCCCGAAGAAAGTGATGCCGTCGATTCTGGCCTATGGAACCCTGGTTTCGCCGTGGAACCGCCATGCAATGGTGAGTTCACCTCTTTCAGGCCGGATCGTCGAACTCCTTGTGACACCGGGAGAGTCGGTCAAGGCCGGGCAGTTATTGGCGGAACTGGACAGCCCGGACCTTGAGTCCCTGCAACTGGAAATTCGCAACTCGCAAACGGCGCTGAATCTGTCTCTTAAACTGCTGGCCTCAGCGGCAGCCGCTGGGAAGACGGGTGCGATTCCGGAGGCTCGTGTCATTGAAGCGAATAACCAGGCTCAGAAAGATCGTGCGGCAGTGGAGATTGCCCGTGCGAGGTGGCTTAGTCTTCAATTGCCTGCGGAAGAACTGGAAGTGATGGTGCGGAGCCCGGATGAGTCGCGTCAACAGCGGCTGACTCTCAGCAGTCCGATCAGTGGAACGGTGACACACACGGATTTGTCTGTCGGCAAGGTGATCAACTCCAAAGAGCATCTGTTTGAAGTTCTCGATCTGTCAACACTTTGGCTAAAGATCGGCGTCCTGGAAAAGGACCTTGCACGAGTCGCGCTCGGCCAATCGCTGGAGTTGACTCTGACGGCCCATCCGAATCAGAAGATCGCGGCCCGGGTCGATGTGCTCGGTCAGTCTCTGGACCCAGCGACACATCTGGGAACCGTCTGGGCTTCACTGTCGAATTCGGCTCCCGAAGACAGGCTGCTTCTGCCCGGCATGTCGGGACAGGTGCAATTAAAAATCGGGGACACGAGCGAGAAGGTTGTCGTCCCCATGTTGGCTGTCATTCGCGATGGTGCCGAACGGTTTGTGCTTGTCGAAGAAGAGCAGACAAAGGTGGCATCGACCTACCAGAAGCAGACGATCGTTTTCGGGCAGCGTATGGGAGACCTCATCGAAGTGCGCGGCGGCAATTTGTTCCCGGGGGATCGCGTTGTCACGCAGGGAAGTCATGAGCTTGGCAGTTTTTTCACGAAGGGCGTGCTGCGAGTCAGCGATGAGACAGCCCGCGACATTGGGCTCACGCTGCAACCTGCGTCCCCTTTGGCTCTGGCGGAAACGATTATCGTGGATGGTGTTGTTGATGTGCCGCCAACGCGGCGTACGGTGGCTTCTTCTCAACTCAGCGGCTCTATCGCCAGGATTCTTGTGGATCGTGGACAGAAGGTTCGAGCCGGGGATGTGCTGGCAGAAATTGTCAGTCTGGACTTTCAGAACCTGCAGCTCGATTTCCTGCGCGCACATCTGGATGCGGAGCTGCAGCGGGAAATTATGACCAATCTTGGCGAGGCTGGTGATGCTGTTTCCCAGCGACGGCTGTGGGAAGCGGAGAGTCGCCGGAGTCTGGCAGGCGGCCTGCGTGAAAGCATGCAGCAGCGATTGATATCCGCTGGAATCTCCGAGGAACAACTGACACAGCTTGCAAACACGCGAACATTGTTACCAACACTGCCTGTCCGATCACCGATCGATGGTGTTGTGATCGATTTCGACAAGGTTCTTGGCCATGTTGTGCAGCCTGATGAGTCCATGTTTGAGATTCACGACCTGTCTCACGTGTGGGTGCAGGGCTTTGTTTCGGAACGAGACCTTGCGCGGGTCAGGGTGGGGCAGACGGTCCGTGTTCGATTTGTCGCGGATCCCTCGGAAGTCGTGACGGGGACTCTGGTCCGAAGTGGTCGCTCCGTCGGAAGGGATGACCGAACGCTGTCTGTGTGGATAGAACTCAGTCAGATGCCGCGCCTGCCGGTTCAGCACAACATGCTGGCTCGACTGACGATTGAGACCGGAGTACTGCCGCCACAACTCGCGGTGCCGCGTGAAGCGATTGTCAGCGAAGGGACTCGATCGTACGTATTCATTCGTAAGGCTGATGGGACGTTTGAACGCCGAATCGTCTCACTCGGTCGCTCCGATGACGTGGCGGTTCAGATTCTGGACGGCCTGATCCTGAATGACTCGGTCGCTGTCAGCGGGGTCATGGCACTCCAGACGGGCTATGCGGCGCTGCG
>CAZFDW010000175.1:1676-4953 GCA_964517865.1 uncultured Chitinophaga sp. | reverse complement strand
GGATACACGCTCAGCGAAATGCCTGTGGACGTGTTCCCCGATCTGAATCGACCAACCGTGACCGTAATGACCGAGGCGCCTGGTCTCGCGCCGGAAGAAGTCGAAATGCTGGTCACGCGACCGATCGAGTATCTGTTGAACGGAGCAACAGGGGTTCAACGTGTGCGTTCCGCATCCGGAATTGGCTTGTCGATTGTGTGGGTAGAGTTTGAGTGGGGAACCGAGATTTATCGCGACCGCCAGATCGTGGCGGAGAAAATGCAGATTGCAGGAGAGCGGCTTCCGGGGGATGTGAATCCGGTCATGGCTCCCATCTCGTCCATTATGGGCGAGATCATGCTCCTCGGATTGCGTTCAACGAAGCGACCCGCCGACGATGCTGCTGCCGCAGAAATGAACATGGAATTGCGGACGCTGGGAGAATTCACGGTTCGTAACAGACTTCTCGCCGTCGAAGGTGTTTCTCAAGTGACGGTCATGGGAGGAACGCTCAAACAGTATCAGATCATTACTTCTCCGGCACGACTGGCGGCTCAAAACATCACGCTGGAGCAACTGACCGCTGCCGCCGAAAAGGCCAACGTCCTTGCAGGCGGCGGCATCATGGTGCGATCGCCGAAGGAATCCCTGATCCGGATCAGTGGCCAAAGTATGACTTTGGAGGACATTGAGAACACTCCCGTCATGTGGCGGAACCAACGAGCCGTGCTGTTGAAAGAAGTGGCCGACGTACAGTTTGGTGGCCCGATCCAGCGCGGTGCTGGTAGTGTGCTGCTGCGAGAAGGCGACAGATTCGAGGGTGGATCGGCCGTCGTGCTTGCCGTTCAGAAGCAGCCATATGCCGACACACTGAAACTCGATCAGCAGATTGATATGGTGCTCGAAGAACTTCAGCGTAACTTACCAGAAGGAATCGTCATCGAAGATCGCATCTTCAAACAGGCGGATTTTATTGAGGCAGCCGTGGAGAATGTTGTCGAGGCTGTTCGTGACGGAGCGGTCTGGGTCGTCGTTGTGCTGTTCATCTTCATGTGGAATTTTCGAACGAGTCTCAGTTCGCTGACGGCCATGCCTGTTTCCATCCTGCTGACAGTACTGATCTTCCGGTGGTTTGGCATTTCAATCAATACGATGACGCTGGGAGGTATCGCGGTTGCTGTCGGCGACCTTGTGGATGACTCCATTGTGGACATTGAGAACATCCATCGGCGACTGAAAGAGAATCGTCAGAAGACCGTGCCCGACGATGCCCTCAAGGTGATTTATGACGCATCCTGTGAAGTTCGTAACTCGATCGTGTATGCCACACTGATCGTCGTGCTGGTTGTGTTTCCTCTGTTCTCCATGGCTGGCCTCGAAGGCCGCATGTTCGCACCCCTGGGTGTGGCCTACATGACGTCGCTGCTGGCATCGCTGATCGTGTCGCTGACGATCACGCCGGTGCTGGCTTCTTATCTGCTGCCGAAGGCTCGGTTTCTGGAAGAGAGGGGCGATCCGTTTGTCCTCCGTGCTTTGAAGTCTGCCACATCCGTCATGCTGCGGTGGACACTGCGGCATGTCAATCTCGTGCTTGGCGGGACAGTTGCGATGGTCAGCGTTGCCATGCTGGCGCTGTTCTGGATGGGTGGCGAGTTTCTTCCACCGTTCAACGAGGGCACATTCACGATCAGCTTTCAGGCAGAACCAGGCACCAGTCTGGATGAAAGTCAGCGACTGGCTCAGCGCGCAGAGATGCGGCTGATGCAGATTCCTGAAGTCCTTTCGATCGCGCGCCGCACTGGCCGAGCGGAACTGGATGAGCATGCGGAAGGCGTGAACTCATCTGAGATCGATGTCCGTGTTCAGGAGTATCGTCGTCCCAAACGTGGTTGGAGTGCGGCAGTCCTGCGAATGATCCCGATCGCCCATCTCTGGGGATTCGAAACGCACGGGCGACCGCGTGAACAGGTTATGGAAGATATCCGCGAACGTATCACTTTAATCTCCGGCACCAGGGCCAACATCGGTCAGCCGATTTCACATCGTCTCGACCACATTATGTCCGGCGTCCGGGCTCAGATCGCCGTCAAGGTTTTCGGGGACGATCTGCGAGAACTGCGGAATGCCAGTCAGGATGTGTACACGGCGATGAGTCGGGTTCGTGGCGTTGTCGATCTGCAACTGGAACCTCAAGTGGAAGTATCACAGGTGCGTTTGCAGGTTCGTCGTGAAGACGCAGCGCGTTATGGATTAGCGCCCGGGGATGTGGCGACCCTGTTGGAAACCGCGTACAAGGGCCGTGTCGTTTCGCAGGTTCTGGATGATGATCGAATTTTTGGGCTTGTCGTCTGGTACGACGAAGCGTCTCGTAACGATCCCGATGTAATCGCGCAGACGATTCTGGACACGCCGTCCGGCCGCAAGGTCTCGCTGGGTGAGGTTGCGGATGTGCTGGATACAACCGGACCGAACACGCTGAATCGGGAACACGTGCAGCGCCGCATTGTCGTCTTCTGCAATGTCGAAGGACGGGATCTGGCCAGCGTCGTGGGAGAGATCAAGAGCCTGACAATGCCCATTGAAGAGCAACTTCGGTCGTTGCAGGGCAATTATCACATTGAATACGGAGGTCAGTTCGAGGCACAACAGCAGGCCAATTTTCGACTGCTGGTTCTGGGCAGCGTATCGATAATTGGTGTGTTTCTGTTATTGACAAAGTGCCTTGGGTCCTGGCGAGCCGCAGTCCAGGTACTGGTCAATATCCCGCTGGCTGCACTGGGGGCCGTTGTCGCTCTGCTGATCGTTAATCAGCCATCTGCGGAAGCTTTGCAGGCCGTGGAATGGTGGCAGTGGCCACGAGTCTGGATCAACGCGACCAGCCTTTCTGTCGCGCATTGGGTTGGCTTTATTACTTTGATTGGAATTGTCAGCCGCAATGGCATCATGATGATCTCGCATTATATTCACCTGATGGAACACGAAGGCGAAGCTTTTGGCGAGGAGATGATCATCCGAGGTAGTCTGGAACGTTTGTCACCTGTGATGATGACAGCGGCTACCAGTTTCATTGGACTGCTGCCGCTTTTGTTTGGAGCGGGGCAAACGGGTAAAGAGATCCTGTACCCGCTGGCTCTTGTTGTGTTTGGCGGCATGCTGACGTCCACAGTGCTCGACCAGGTCGTTACACCGGCACTTTTTTTTAAGTTTGGTCGCCGCGTCTACTCCGCACCGAACTCATCAACCTGACGCGCCAACCCGCTGACACCTTTGTCGTTCCCAGAACAGACGAATGTCGTTC
>CAZFDW010000175.1:0-1576 GCA_964517865.1 uncultured Chitinophaga sp. | reverse complement strand
CGAATGTCGTTCCCAAGGCCAAATTACCTGAAAAAGAAAGCGGTGAGGAGTCACCGCACTCCAAAGGTCGCTTGTTCAGGGATTCTGTGGGCCGGCCTTGTGGGATCACCTGAGCGGAACCGCGCCAGGAACCTGTCGCCGGCTGTACGACAGGCTCGCAGTTATCAAGCGGGTGAAGTGTGCGGAAATAAAATTGTGGTGTGCGGTTTACACCAGACTCTGCACGCTTTATGAAAATCGTGCAGTTTTCCCTCCGTGAAATGTGTTCACAAACCGGCGGAAAGGCGAAAAACCGCATGCAACGGATCGTCGATGGATTCAGGTTGCTGTCCGGCATGGAAAATGCCCACTCGAGGCATACCAATCCCTGGCAGTGCTTATCGTGATTCCGCCAGATACTGGACAGTTACTCGCGAAGGAAATTTTCAATGAGCAACAAAGTTGGCATTTGGGTGGATCATCGAGAAGCCATTGTGGTCAGGCTTTCGGAATCCGGTGAGGAGTCAGTCCGTGTTCAATCAGGAGCCGAAAGCCAGCTCCGTCGATCCAGTGATCACACGACCGGAACTTTTGAGCCGATGCAGGTTCCTTCCGACGACACTCGCGAACGTAAGTTCACGGCGGAGTTGAATGCGTTCTACGACGACGTCATTTCCCATCTGAATTCTGCGGAATCAATTCTGATCATCGGACCTGGGGAAGCAAAAAAAGAGCTCAGGAATCGGATGGGCAAAAAAAGTGCCGTCGCCGGTAATGTTGACGTCGAGGCGGCGGACAGTATGACCGAGGCTCAGGTGATCGCCAAAGTTCGCAAGCACTTTCAGTCGTAATGAACTGATTGTCAGTGCCGTTGCTGATTGTCGCGGTTGTTTCGGCGAGTCTGGCAGGTTCCTTCCTGTGTTCATTGTGCGAAGCATCGTTGTACGGTATCACGCCGACCGAGGTCGAAGTGTTGCGTCGCGGACGCCTTGCAGGGAGCGATCGCCTCGCAAAGCTCCGACGGCGAATTGACGAGCCGGTCGCGGAAAGCGAACCAGACCTGCTGCCAGCAACGGGTCTGAGGCAGACAGATGTCTGCCTTTGCCCGCATCTGCATACGCAATGCCGACGGATCAGGTGTTGTTGACGTGCGGAGCAGGAACCTGT
Organism: uncultured Chitinophaga sp.; assembly: GCA_964517865.1. Lineage (GTDB taxonomy): Bacteria > Planctomycetota > Planctomycetia > Planctomycetales > Planctomycetaceae > SXXK01. Next base: position 430 of record CAZFDW010000175.1, on the reverse strand, counting down.
CGAGCAACAACGCCGTGTTTTGGTGCGATGGAAAAACACGGGTTGGAAAGTCAGAAGTAAGATCTCAGAAGAGAATCAGTTAGGCGAGCGGCAGGGCGTCAGCCCTTCGAGTCTGATTCCTCTGCATTACCGATTAATCAGCGAAGATCAGTGTTTCGAATTTCCGGCTCTAAACGTCGTTATTGATGGTCGCGAAAGCGTTAGCCTGAGGCCTCATCATGACGGACTTGTTCCTGGACAGGTCCTTAGCTCGTGCAAGACGCTTCTGCAATTCTAAACTCACACAGATAACGGATAAAATGGCGGCAGCCATACTGCACGTGCAAATCGGCAGGGATAACGCCATCGACACTTGCATTTCTGGAACATACTCCAGTGCCACGCTCTGAGTTCCGGTCACACGAAGATTTTCGTCGGTACACAGAATTTC
>CAZFDW010000174.1:0-11662 GCA_964517865.1 uncultured Chitinophaga sp. | reverse complement strand
TGGAAGGAACGCCGACCCCGGTCGTGTTTTGCAAACGTTGAGAGTTGTATATTCCCGGGAAGATTGCTGGCGACGCATCATTTTGAGGCCGACTGATGTAGAACGACTTCGCCGAAGTCGGCCCAGCAGATTTCAGCGAAATCTGTCTACCCGTTTCGGTTGCGGGGGAAGCCCGCACCAGGATTCAGAGGGATTTAACCTGAAATATGCTCACGATCCTCTTCTTTCTTCTTGTCATCCCTGCCGACGAGCCATCCTCGTTCAAGACCGGCAGGGATCTCCAAACCGCTCTGGCAACGAGCATCAGTTGGTTCAGTATCGGCGTAGAACTCGGTAACCAGCTCCGCGATCTGCAGGCACAAACGGACGTCGCGATTCTGCGGGATCGCAGAATTGACCCTCATCGACCGGTTAGTGTGAAAACGGATTTTGTGCCGCGAGTTCAAGTGCTCAAACTGATTTCGTCCGCGATTCCTGATGGAGCGTATTGCGTGACAGAAGATTTTGCGTGTGTTGGCCCGGCGGAAGCCATGCATCGGCTTCCGATTCTCCTGAGCGACAACGACGACCAGGTGAACACACTGCGGACGGAAATTGATGCCGCCTCATTTCGTCGGCTGACCGCGAAAATCGATGTGTCCTGGGAACAACTGTCGGAGCCGCGTCAGATGCTGCTGGATCACGCCATGACCGCAGGAGTTGTGATCGAGAACCCCGACGCAGTACCTCACGACGTCTGGGCAGAAACAAGACTCCCGCGAATGTCCTTCGCTAAACTTGCGACGCTGATTCTGAATGAGTTCGACCTGACGTTCAGGCTGGCAGGCGATCGTGCGGAATTGACAATCATTCCCGTCGATCCCGACGAAATCCTGGATCACCGATACCTCGTTGGCAGCAAGCTGAAAGCCACGGTGATGGCGGCCTGGAAAAACAGGATTCCCGACATCCGGATGAAGTGGACAGGTTCAAACGTCACGGTCACGGCCACGCTTCAACAACACGCCGCACTCCACGCAATACTGCAGGAACTGCAGTACTCCGTCACGATTACGGACACAGCGCCGGGCAGTTCTGTTCGCACGCGGAACTTTCAGTTGAATGAAAAACGTGCCACAATTGGTCTGTTGATCCGGACATTTCGAAGCGCGAATGTCCCGATAGAAGTGCTTGACGAGAATTCACCGGAAGTGCAGGCCATTCTCAATGAATCCGTGGAACTCACTGGTCTTGCTGAACGAAATCCCGGCTCGAAATTCTTTCCGCTGATCTTTGGCAGGCACTTCAAACGAATTGATGTGCAGGATGATCGTGTCGTGCTGTCGCGGGAATAGTTGATCGGCCGGCACGGCATCGGGTTACGGCCTTGAATAGCCAAGTCGTTCTGCCGTGGCACAAAGGTGAGGTTCGATGCGGTTGAGATACTCCCGGGCGAACGTGTATTCGTTGTTCTGATAGCCAGCCAATGAGTCTGCGTAGGCTTTCAGCAGCGGTTGCATCCGGGACCATGTTGTCAGGCCGAATTGCCGGTAGATCGATTCTACGATTTCCAAGGGTCGCGCGACGATGTCTTCATGCCGAAGTTCAATCAGGTTTTCGGGAGGGATCAGATCCCGGTCGGCAAACCACTTTTGCATGATCTCAGCATAGCGGCGTGAAATGAAATCTTCGATTGCAGTCGAACCGTGTGTCTGGAATGCAAGGTCTTCCATGAAACGCTGCATGAGCTTCATGGAAGATGCATGAACCAGCCACGGATTGCGATAAACATGAATAAATTTTGCATCAGGGTATCGTTTCAGCACTTCCGGAATACGGCCAAGATTCGGTGGGTTCTTGAGCAGCAATCGTTTGCCACCGCTGGCATAGGAGATTTTCCGTATCAGATATTCGTAATGGTCTGCCCAGTGAGACACATCCTGCGGGCTGACACCTTCGAACAGCACAGTCTCACGAAACGTCTGTTCGGCAATTTGTGGAAAAAAATAGTTGAGATAGTGACTCATGTGAGTCAGTCCGGCGAGTGCAAAGTCTTCGGACATAGGCTCATCGATGCCCAACGGCACGGCATCCATCGGCCGACTTTTGGGAAGTCGCCGCGACAGAATCCAGCGGGCCAGCCATTCCCATGTCAGGAAGCCACTGGGAATCGCGCAGTGGAGCATCGTGACGCTTGCAAACTGCGGATCCTGCAGCATCAGATTGTGCATATTGGTCGTACCACTTCGCCAATGGCCGATGATAAAGACTGGCGGCTCCGAAAGTCGATGACGTCGGATCGCCCCACCAAATCGCATTTGTTCAAAAAAACGGATCGGGATCGTCGCGATGACAAACAGCGTGATCCGCGATGCGCGGGGCCATTGAGCAACGTCAAACTGTTTACCGTAACGCCAAAGCAGTCGCAGCCAGTTTCGGAGCGTCGAAAAATACAGAATATGCGGCAGTTGCATCCGTTGAGTTTCTGCGGGCTCGATTCAGAAGCGGTGCGGAAAAACATCTTGTCCGCAGTGCCTGGGATGGTAACGGATCTGAACTCGAAAATTCCCACTCGCGGTGCGAAAACGTGCCGGGAAAGTCAGGGATTCGAACGATTCGGGCAGTTTGCTATGCTGCGGGGCAAATGAACGACCCGCCTGATCGTCAGGTCGGACCGACGCGCACAGGCCTTTGGAAAGTTAAGTTTTTAACATGCGATACGATGTTTTTGGAGTGGGCAATGCCCTGGTCGATATTCAGGCGCGAGTTTCAGATAACTGGGTCGCAGAGACTGGTTTCGAAAAAGGCATTATGACGCTGGTCGATGACGGGCAGCAACAGAGCGTGTTGAGTCGTCTGAAGGGAATTTCGCTCAACCGCTGTGCAGGCGGTTCGGCCGCCAACACAATCATGGGTGTCGCGGATTTTGGTGGCAAAGCCGCTTACGCCGGCAAAGTCGCAAGCGATGAAGTGGGGGAATTCTTTCTTCGCGTTATGCGAAAAATGGGCGTCACGATTGAAGTTGCTGCGGCTGGCAGCGGGCAGACCGGAACCTGTGCCGTCCTGATCACTGAGGACGCTCAACGTACGATGCTCACAAATCTTGGCGTGTCAGCCACGCTCACAGAAGAAGACATCAACGAAGACGAACTGAAACGTGCAACGTATGTGTATGTCGAAGGTTATTTGCTCACAAATCCAGGCACGCGGGCTGCGGCTTACAAAGCCATGAATGCGGCAAAGATGTTCGGCTGCAAGGTTGCCTTCACCGCGTCTGATCCGTTTCTGTGCAACATGTGCCGAGATGAAATCTGGGCTTTGGTGGAAGGACCTGTGGATCTGTTCTTCTGTAATGAGGAAGAAGCAAAAAGTCTGACCGGCAAGACCGACCCGATCGAATGTGCGGCAGAATTGCATCGGCACGCAGAGAACGTCGCGATGACGCTGGGGGCGAACGGATCAATTCTGATGCATGAAGGAACGGCCATTCCGATTGAGGGGGTCTCCGTAGATGCGATCGATACCACTGGTGCCGGTGACATGTACGCCGGTGCCCTGCTCTACGGGATCACTAACGGGATGAGTTGGAAACAGGCCGGGCATCTGGCGTCTCATGCCGCAGCCCGTATCGTCGGACAACTGGGAGCCCGTCTGCAGAACCGATTCACGCAGAAAGAAATCGCGGCGTTGATGAAGTAGCCGAAGTGAAACATTGCTGGTGCGCCGTGAATCTGTTCTGCAGAGTCAGTCATACTAAGAGTCGATTACATGAAGTACAACAAAGTGCATCGAACAAACTCGTTTCGAATCCATGTGGCTGCCAGTATTCGAACGCTCCCCACAGGAATGTTGCTGCTGGCCTTGAGTGCATGGTGGATGCCGGCAGCGGCAGGGGCTGAGGCAGGACCGTGGCGATATACGCTGAAACAGCCGACAAACTGGCTGGATGAAACGTACGATGATGGCAATTCAAAGGATGCCGTCAAGTGGATGGAAGGTTCTGGCGGATTCGGCACAGCGGATCATGCAACCGGCCGTGTCCTGACGGAGTGGACTTCGTCTGAGATCTGGTTGAGGCAGATTGTGGCCCTGAAGTCGATTCCACCCAACCCGGTGTTGTTCGTTCAGGCGGCCGGTGAAACTGAAATTTTCATCAACGGAACTCTGGCTGCCAAACTCGACAGCGGCCTGGAAAAACACGCCGTCATTCCGTTGTCACCGGAATCGATTACTGCCCTGCGCGAAGGAAAAAACGTGGTCGCGGTTCATGCAAAGGCCGCAGACACGAACGTTCCCCGTTGCGTCGATGTGCTCCTGATTTCTGCGGACAGCATTCCGACGCTGGTGCCGTTCACAATCTGGGACAAGATCAACGTCGACTATCCAATGTGGCTTACGATCATCGTCACGCTGCTTGTGCTGATCGCGTTGGCGAATGAAAAACCGGCGGACATGGTGTTCATCGGAGCAATCGTGTTTCTGTCGCTCTGCGGCGTCATCACGGCGCAGGAAGCCTTTGGCGGATTTGTCAGCGGATCTTTGCTGATGGTCGCAGCACTCTTTATTGTCACGGCAGGACTCAAAGAAACGGGGCTTGTGGATCTGATCGGAACAAGAGTACTGGGGCCAGCCAGGACTGAACTCGGCGGGCTGATCATGCTATCGCTGTTCTGCGTCGGCACATCGGCGTTTCTTAACAATACTCCGATTGTCGCGATGCTGATTCCCGTCGTGCTGTCATGGTGCCGTCGACAGCACGTTGCTCCATCAAAGTTGCTGATCCCGCTTTCATTCATGACGATTCTGGGTGGAACCTGTTCACGAATCGGAACCAGCACGAATCTGGTGGTCGATGGATTGATGACGAAAGAGGGCATGCCGGAAATGGGCTTCTTTGAAATCTCGATGGCGGGCGTACCGTGCGCAATGATCGGTGTCATCTACATGCTGACGATTGGCCGAAAGCTGCTCCCGGAGCGAAAGGAACTGCTGGAACAACTGGGAGATGCCCGGCGTGAATACCTTGTGGAAATGCTGGTGACGCCTGCCTGTCGGCTGGTGGGGCAGAGCATCGAAGGGGCCGGGCTGCGACGTCTGCCAGGCTTATTTCTCATCGAAGTCGATCGACGTGGCTCGATCATTGCACCGGTGAGTCCCGATACAGTTCTGGAAGCGAACGACCGCCTGGTGTTTACCGGTGTCGTCGAGACCATTGTTGACCTCAAAAAGATTCAGGGGTTGGAGCCAGCTGCGGAATCAACCGACCGATCCGCGCAGGAAGAACGTCGCCGGCGGTTGTGCGAAGTAGTCGTCAGCAGTTCATCGCCACTGGTTGGGCAAACTGTTCGAGAAGCTCAGTTTCGATCTCACTACAACGCGGCGATTGTGGCCATTCATCGAAACGGCGCACGACTGGCAACAAAAATCGGTGACGTCAAACTGGAAGCCGGTGATACGCTGCTCATGCAGACGGGTCCTAACTTTGTGAAGGCGCATCGAAATAATCCCGACTTTTATCTGGTAAGCGACGTCGAAGGGTCGCAGCCATTGCGGCACGAACGCTGGTCGGTCGCCTTGCTGATCTTTTTTGCTTTGTTGGCGGTGATGTCCTTCGGCGATGGTCAAACGGCCATGCTGGGGGCATTCGTCGCGGGCGGACTGATGATCGTCACCCGCTGCATGTCCGCGTCTGATGGTCGTCAAGCGATCGACTGGCAGATTCTGGTCGCGATCGGCGCGTCATTCGGACTTGGCGGCGCGCTCGAAAAATCCGGCGCAGCCCTGTATCTGTCCACAAAACTTGTCGCGATGACGCAGCCCTTCGGGCCGTATGCGACGCTGGCCGCCATCTATTTTGTGACGATGGTGCTGAATGAACTCATCACCAACAACGGTGCAGCAGCATTGGCGTTTCCGTTCTGCCTGAAGGCGGCGGAGTTAACGAACTGTGATTCACGACCCTTTGTCATGGCAGTGGCATTGGCCGCGTCCTTTGCATTCGCATCACCCGTCGGCTATCAGACGCACATGATGGTGTTTGGTGCTGGCGGTTACCGATTTACCGATTTCGTGAAGGTTGGCCTGCCGCTCAATCTGCTGCTCTGGGTGACCTGCGTTTTTCTGATTCCCATGATCTGGCCGTTCTGACAATCCTGGTGCGTGTCTGAATACCACTGTCAATCGGCGTGGGAAAACAGCGAACATTCCTTTTCAATCTCAGGTGAAGCCCGCAGAACAAATGAATTTCGTTCCCAAGGCCAAATTACCTGAAAAAGAAAGCGGTGACGAGTCACCGCACTCCAAAGGTCGCCTGTTTCAGGACTAGAATGCCCGTTGAATTTCGCCTTGCCCGTGATCGTCGTATGGCAGCCACAGCAGGGCGATGCGATCAATGGCGGTATCCGTTTTGCGGGGGGAGATTTCCATGCTGTCGAATTTCATCAGATCCGTATCCAGTTGATCGGTGATCTGCCGGACTTCCGCTTCGATTGTCGTGTTGAGTTCTTCACGGTCGTGGAGCAACGCCGCATATTGTTCTTCGGCCGCTCGGATGTCACCGGCTTCTGATGCCATACCGGATGCGGATTTGATCACTGATCCGGCGCGTGTGATGTTGGTCACACTGCCGACCTTGCGACCGAATAACGCCCCAAGGACACTCGTGCCGAAATTCACGGCAGTGGAAAGCGTCTTCGATGATTTCTGAGCCTTCTCTTTTTCAATCTTCTGTTCGGCTCGCCGAATCTTATCGTCGAGCGTGGAGAACTTCGACGTGTACTTCCGCCGCAGTTTTTCAATCAGTCGATCTCGTTCTTCCCGGGCTTTCATGCGCAGCCGAATGCGAAAATCCGATTCGGACTCACCCGGCTGTGACGTCTGCTTCAGCTCTGCACAGGTAATGACCGAAAGCTTTCGATCGCGATACAGATGGTTCTTCAACGCCGTCGTCCAGCTTGTGTACGACTTCTTCTGAGTCACCTCTGCGGGCAAGTCCCGATAGTCTGCGTCGGGAAATTCCGGCTCGGTCAGGAGTTGAGGCAAGTCCGCTTCGTCCCATTCGTCAGATTCCGCCCACGGATCAGCGGGCACAGAATCTGCGGCCAGTCGAATCAGCGTCACCGGGTCCCAGAGATCAATGCTTTTCTTCGCATCAATGAAATGTATGCGTGCCTGGCTGAGCAACGATGGCCTGTAGACAACTCGCGTGACATGCATGTGAACCGGAAGAAAGAATTCCGGAATTCCTGGCGGCAGCACGGGTCGCGCTGGCTGGCTGGGCAATTCCGCATGTGGCGCGGCAAATCGCGGCGGAGCTGCGACAGACGCTACGCCGGCTCCGGTGCCGCTTGTGACCTGCTCGGACCTCTTGAGCGGAGCCATGAGAGCTTCGATCTGATGACGACTCACGGGTCCGCGAAGATACGACAACGCCCAGCGACTTTGAAATACCGTCGGGGCGTCTTCATGCACGTTGTTCATCAGGAAGACGCGACTTCCCAGGCCCGCAAGCGTTTGCTCCATTGCCTGACGGTCGAACTTTGAACCAACGGAATTGGCCGCCCCTTCGAGTCCTTCCAGCACACGCATCTTATCGCGTTCGGTCTGCAGCCGACCAAGAAACCATGTGCCGCAATTGGACAGGCCCTTGTAGTCCAGGTCCACGGGGTTTTGCGTCGCGAGGACGCAGCCCAGTCCAAAGGCACGGGCCTGTTTGAGCAGCGTCAGCATCGGCCGCTTGGACGGCGGGTTAGCGGTCGGCGGAAAGTAACCGAATACTTCGTCCATATAAAGGATTGCCCGAAGACTGGATGTGCCGGTCTGGTTTCGCATCCACGACACCATTTCATTCAGCAGGATCGTCACGAAGAACATGCGTTCCTGATCAGACAGATGGGCGATGGAAATCACGGCCAGCCGTGGCTTGCCTTCGGGAGTGTACAGCAGTTTTTGAATGTCGAGCGGTTCGCCTTCCAGCCATGCCGCAAAACTGGGCGACGCCAGCAGGTTGTTGAGCGTCATCGCCAGCTTGAAGCGTTCGTTCTGAGGATAGAACGATTCCAGGTCAAGAAACCCGACTTTGTTGAAGGGCGGTGCCTGAATCGATCGAATAAGTGTTCCCATTTCAATGTGTTGATTGCTCCGCCAGAAAAAGTCAAAGATCGTAGAGAGCAGAATATGTTCACGACTGCTGATGGGATCGGCATCGATCTGCAGCAGAGCCAACAAGCCGGAAGCGGCCGACAGGATTCTGTCACGAAATGCTTCAGCGTCATTCAGGACCTGGGCGTTCGGTGCATCAAAGGATTTGAGCACCGTAATCTGACGTCCGGCGCTGCTGGCGGGCGTGTAGATGGCGACTTCTGCGGCATTTCGAAGTCTCTGAATACGGTCACCCGATTGTCCCCATTCTTGCAGTCCCTGACGCCAGGTATCGGCAGTCTTCTTTGCGTATTCAGTCGTCGTCATTTCGTTGCGGACGGCGTCCTGCGGGTCAACCCAGGGTTCAAAGTCGGCCGCCTGCAAACGCGGAAACGTGAGCATCAGATTTCCAAGATCGCCTTTGGGATCGATGCAAATTGCCGGAATACCGTCAAGCGCGGCTTCTTCCAGTAAGGCGAGGCACAATCCTGTTTTGCCACTGCCAGTCATTCCGACACAGACAGCGTGCGTCGTCAAATCCCTGGAGTCATACATCACCAACTGGTCGGGTGATGTCACGCCTGTTTTCAGGTCGTGGGCTTTTCCAAGATAAAACTGTCCCAGCTTTTCGTAATCGGTCATGTTGGGTAAAATCACGTGCCAAGTGCGGATTGTTTCAGATCTGAGATTTCAAATCTGCGATCATAAGCAGCCATCGAATGGCCCCAGTCGTTAAACTTTGGTCGATCCAGACGGTTTCGACAACCTCGGTCCTGCGATTTCCATGACCAACAGGCCAGTCATTCTTGACATGCCGCAGTCAGTTTGACACCATTCGCGACTCTCATTGCAGACCTCTGCACATTTGTCGAGTTGCTTCACGGTTGAGGCAGATCGATATGGGCTGAACTGTTGGCTTCGGTTTGCGATGAATTCCCGGGTAGTTTTGGACAACGATAGCGTCTGGAAGAAGTGTCATGGCCGTACCAAAGAGAAGGCAGTCAAAGTCTCGTTCGCGGAAGCGTAACAGTCACAATACCATCAAGCCCCGTCAACTCGCCAAGTGTACTCAATGCAGCACGATGGCACCGACACACGTGATTTGCCCAACCTGTGGCTACTACCAGGGACGTACACTGGTTGAGGTCGAGGAATAAACAGAATGCGGATCGCATTGGATGCGATGGGGGGTGATTTCGCTCCCGGCCCAAATATCGTTGGTGCATTCGAAGCGGTCGAGCGAAATCCTAATCTCGAAATCCTGCTGGTAGGTGATCGCGCACGCCTGGAAGAAGAGATCGCCAATGTCGGTTCGCTTCCGGACAGTGTTCGGATTGTGGAATCAGTCGGCGTCGTGGGAATGGAAGAAAAGCCCACAGCCGCGCTGCGTGAAAAGCCAAATTGTTCGATCGCTCGCTGCTGGCAACTGATGGCCGCAGGAGAAGCGGAAGCTGTCGTCAGTGCGGGCAACACGGGTGCAGTCGTCGCTGCCGGATTGCGAACTCGACTATTCCTGAAAGGCGTAAAGCGTCCCGGCATCGCCGTGCGGATGCCTACCGCTAAGGGCTCATGTGTCATCATTGATGTGGGAGCAAACCCTGCTGCCCGCGCTGAACATCTGGCACAGTACGGGCTCATGGGGGCGGTGTTTGCGCGGGAACTGCTGGGCATCAAGTCGCCGCGTGTCGGATTGCTGAATATCGGCAGTGAAGAGGGCAAGGGCACGGATCTGTATCGTGAGACACACGCCTTGCTTGTCAATTCTCCGATCAAAGAACACTACATCGGCAATGTAGAAGGTCGTGACCTGCATCAAGGCGACGTCGATGTTGTGATTTGTGAAGGCTTCGTAGGCAATGTCGTGCTGAAGGTCAGCGAAGGCATGGCGGAGTTTGTACTGAAGACTGTTGGCGGGTCTTTGATGAAGTCTCTCACGACGGAACGCGATCATGCGATGCAGACGCTCACCAAAGTCACCGAACAATTTCACTATCAGGAGTCCGGCGGAGCTCCGCTGCTCGGAATCGATGGTATTTGTATTATCTGCCACGGCTCCAGCGATCACCGGTCGATCCGCAATGCGCTAAAAATGGCGACTGAAATTGACAATCGTCATATCAATTCGCAGATTACGGAACTCCTCGGTCAGCAGAATCCGTAGTGCTCTGTCAAGGCTCAGAAAAGGGGTCAGGAACCAATAGCCAAATGGCCCGAAGGGTGCTTCGCACTATTGGTTCCTGACCCCTTTTCTGAGCCACCATTCCTCGTTTCATTGTTGACAGAGCAGTAGTCTGGCAATCGTACAGTGCCGGGTCAGTCAATTCTGTTTGGTGAATTCATGTCCAAAATCGCACTTTTCTTTCCCGGTCAGGGCGCACAGCACGTCGGCATGGGGCGCAAAATCGCGGCCCTGTATCCGAAGGCGCTGGAACTGTACGAACGAGCCGAATCGATTCTTGGATTTGACCTTGCAAAGTTGTGCTTTGAAGGCCCTGCGGCGGAACTTGATTCCACCGTGATCAGTCAGCCCGCGCTTTTCGTGACAAGTCTGGCTGCGTTAGAAAAGCTGCGTGCGGATTCGCCGGAAATCGTACTTGGATGCGAATTCGCGGCGGGCTTGAGTCTCGGTGAATACACGGCTTTGGTGTTTGCGAGCGCCATGTCTTTCGAAGACGGACTGCGTGTGGTGAAGCGTCGTGGCGAAGCGATGCAGGCGGCTGCCGATGCCACACCTTCCGGCATGGTGAGCATTCTGCTGCTCGACCGCGCACAGGTGGAACAGATCTGTGAAGAAGCATCGGGGCACGGCTCCATTCAGATCGCCAACTATTTGTGTCCCGGAAATCTGGTGGTCAGCGGTGACAATGCTGCGTGTGAGCGAGCGGCCGAGCTGGCTGTTGCGGCAGGAGGGAAAGCCATCCCGCTTGCCGTGGCTGGTGCCTTTCATACCAACATCATGCGGCCTGCCGATGAGGCGCTGGCTGACGTACTGAACGAGGTGGAAATCCGTACGCCGGAGATTCCTGTAGTATCGAACGTCGATGCACAGACGCATTCAGATCCCGAGGAAATCCGTCAATTACTCATTCGCCAGGTCGTTAATCCCGTCCGCTGGGAAGACTCTATCAACCTGATGCTCGGTGAAGGCTGCACGGACTTCTATGAGGTCGGCCCCGGAAAAGTGCTCAAAGGACTGCTCAAACGCATCAGCCGCAAGACGGCCTGCACGACGATTAATGATTCGTTCGACGAGACTGGCGGAATGTGATACACTCCGCGATCAGGAGCCGTTGAGACAGTTCAAGCGGAACGAAGTCGTGCTGCGTTCTGTTTTCGATGATGCCTTGAATTTCATTCGGAGCCTCCGATCGCAAAAAATCAGAACACCTACGCCAAGCGTCAACGAGAACAAGAAAAAAAGCAACGAGCCGACGACAAGCGGGCGAAGCGTGACAGAAAGAACGGCGGCGGCGGGAACACGCCTGCGCCGATGCATCGATTCTTTACTCGGCCTGACGATCAAAGTCCGGACGACTAAAGTCGC
>CAZFDW010000173.1:0-11677 GCA_964517865.1 uncultured Chitinophaga sp. | reverse complement strand
TTGCTCCTTGCTCCTTGCTCCTTGCTCCTTGCTCCTTGCTCCTTGCTCCTTGCTCGTGCTCGTGCTCGTGCTCGATAAAATAATACTCAATGAAATGGTACTCGAACGGCCCAGCTGGATCGAGTACGAGTACCGCCCTGCGGGCTGAGTACGAGCACGAGCACGAAAATCGGAGTAATTCGTGAATTGCTGCAAATTCAGTCCGAATGCTTCAGAAAATCGAAATCCAGAAGAAACAACGACTCATGCAGGTCACAATCACAGCCGTCGGCCCTGACCACAAAGGTCTGGCCGATCCGATCATTCACTACGTCACCGGGGCCGGTGCAAACATCCATGAAATTCAGATGTACGACCGGGACTCGGAACAGCTTTTTGCGATGTTCATGCGTATTGACTGGCCAGGCACGAGTGCGCCGGTCGCGACATTGAGAAAGCACCTTCAGGAAATCGGCCAGTTGCGAGGACTGCAGATCCGTGTCTGGTCACGCGATGAACACGATCGTCCGCCACGTCTGGCCATCTGTACGACATTTCGCACGGAACCGCCATTGGCAATTCTGCGTGCAATACGCGACCGGCGGCTGAAGGCTGAAGCCGCCGTGATGATCGGCAACCGCAATGCCTGCCGCAGCGTCGCCGATCAGTTTGATGTTCCGTTCGTCAATATCGGCGACAGTGTCGGCAATCCGGATTACGCCAGATTGGCACAGGTCATTGATGAACAGCAAATCGATTACGTCGTGCTGGCCCGTTACATGCGTGTGCTGCCAGCAGAACTGTGCTGGAAATTTGCCGGAGGACGAATCATCAATCTGCATCACGGCCTGTTACCTCCATTTCCTGGTTTCCGCCCTTATGAAGATGCATTTCAGCACCATATGCTGTGTTTTGGGGCGACCGTACATTTTATCGTCCCGGAACTGGACGCCGGAAACCAGATTGTCTTTCAAAGTGCCTTCAGTGTACTGCCAGGAACACCACTAGCTGACATCAAGCGGGTGGGAGAAACCGACCATGAACCGAACTGCATTGTCGAGGGTATCCGCCGTGTCGTGGATCGTGAAGTGGAGCTGCATTTTCACCGTGTCGTGCGAAAACCAGTGTAAAACTGGCATCTGGACTGGCCGGGACAACCCGCGTCGGAGACACGGGGCACCATTTGCGAAAGCCAGTGTAAAAATGGCTGCGGGATCGCCAATCTGCCGAATTTCTTAACAATCCTGCAGAATTCGGGAACCTCGGATGCGTCCTCTTCGTCCAAAGGGAAAATCCCCGCCGCCCACATTGCGCCGATCACCTTTTAAAGCAGATGGGGCAAAAACTACTGTTTTCCCACCAGATCGTTGAAGACCGATGAACTCCGCTCAAGATCCCGCTTCCAGCCACCCATCCAAAACAGAACAGATTGAGTTCCTGTTGTCGCGGCAGTTGGACGGCGATCTGACACCGAAGGAGTCAGCTGAACTGGCTTTGTTTCAGCAGACGGATGCCCATCGCGGCTGTTGCGCCGCCATGACAGACTTGCGTGGTCGGTTGAGAGCACTGCCAGTCAGACCGGTGTCCGCATCATTTGCGACGTCCGTGCATGATGCCATCCAACAGGTATCTATGACTGCACCTGCCGCTTCAGCACGGGATGCGCGTCGTGGCCGAATCATGCGTGGGATCATCGCCGTTTCCGTCACGGCCTGTGCTGTGGCTCTTGTCCTGTTACTCCAGCCTCCGGCCGATAATACGCTCCAGCTTGCCAAAACAGGCGATAGCCCACCAGCAGGACAGACGATCCATATTCCTGCGACAGTCGCCGTTGCAGACAGGGCTGCCGCTCAGGGATCAACTGAACCCGAAGCTTCTGCACCGCCATCGACCGTTGCTGAGCGGCATGCGATTGCTCAGCAGAATCAAATGCGCGTGTTCATCGAAAACGATGACTGGGACATTGTCGTCGTGCAGGTGCATTCAAAAGACCGCGATACCGTGATGCGAAACATCGAAGCCCTTGTGGCACAGAATGGCATGGCCATCCAGTCTGTTGCAGGCAACGACGATGACGACACTCGGTTTGGCATTCTATTGACATCGACGGATGTTAAGGACAATGCCTTCATCAACAGTGTTGTTTCTGAAACGGACGCGAAATCCGCCGAATGGAATGCTCAATTGGTCGCCAATTCGACCCGCGAAAGTCTGATTCACAGCGTCCAGGAATCCTTAAAGACTCCGACCCACTCGGAACTGCACTTTGGTCAGGTGTACATGGCCCTGCCGAAATCCACGGACGCTCCTGCGGCTGATGCACCAACGCTTTTGGCACACGACGACGCGGTCGATGGGGCCTCCCTTTCATCCGGGGCCACCACTAAAACAGCTCCACCGGCGGACGAAGTCGCCACAGCGCCGTCAGTATCTTCAGCTCGCGAAACCCCGGTCCTCCTTGTCTTCGAATTCACCGATCGGGCACCGGAGCATATCTGATTCGACGCCTTGTCCTTACCCACATTTTTGAGACCCCATCCGCCTTGCACGGATGGAGTCGAGCAGATTCTACCAAGACCTTCTGAAAGAGGGGCGTTGTATGATGTGCGACGCCGAACCGAACCCGAACCTCGCCGTTGGATTTTGAAGTTGCGATATTTGGGTTTCTCTCATTCGAAATCGGTGTCAAACCCCTGTTTTTCGTACTCGTACTCAGCCGTCGGCGGTACTCGTACTCGATGAACACGATTCGAGTACGAGTACCATTTCATTGAGTACGAGTACGAGTACGATTTCTAGCCGAAACGCGCAACTTCAAAACCGTTGGCTCGGGTAGCACAAAGTGGCTCTGGTTTTCTTTGCCAAATGTGGATAACGACAAGAGCTGGAGGCCGGCGGCGGCTCGTCAAATTCAACTCTCATTTTTCGAGCTCCAGATACAGCGGCAGATGCCGGTAGTAAACTTCCAGCATCAATAGATTCAGGCACGTCACGTAATGCCGTCCACCTGCACCGGACCATTTTTCGGGTGTCGGACGAGCGGGATCCCAGCTCCCGCTGAATGCGCCTTCCTGAGTTTGAGTCTCCACCAGTGAATCTCGCAGACTATGATTCCACGCACTCCAGTGCGCGCCCTGCATGTGGAACATCACCTGAGTTGCATAGTACCAGTAATATGAATCGCGTTGCCCAGAATCCGGCAGGCGGGTTTGGAGGAAATTCGCACCGGCGATCAACTGAGCGTCATCGCGTTTAGCTCCCAGATACTGTCGCATCAGTAAGCCCTCTGCCGTCATGGTCGGACTGACGTCGCGCGAGGGATGATAGCTGAACTGTCCTGCAGACGTTTTGCTCTGCACGGAATCCAGCCACTTGCCGACGCGTGCGTAGGCATCTTTCGGCACGGTCAGGCCGGACATTTCGCCGCTCTTCAACGCCATCAGTTGCCAGCCGGAGACAGACGTGTCTGATTCAAATTTCGGACGGTATCGCCAGCCGCCAAATTCCGGATGCTGTGAATCGACGATGAAGTCCAACGCCTTCTGAGCCGGTTCTTTCAGCGCGGCATCCTTTGTGAGGCCGTACGCCTCGCACAGTGCAATGGAAGCCATGCCATGACTGTAAAACCAAACGAATTCAGATTCGTCCGCAAAGAGATCGCCGTCTGGTTTCTGACGTTTGAGCAGCCATGTGACGCCGCGATTCACAACGTCCTGGTACTTTCCCGACTGATGCGTATAACCCGCACCAAGATATGCCAGTAAAGCCAGTCCGGTTGCGGCGCTGTCGGCGCGAAAACTACCCTGACCAATATCAGCAGTGGGTTCACCGGGGAAGTCATCGATGCTCCAGTGCCCATCGGGATACTGATTCAGTGCCAGCCAAATGAGTCCTCGTTCAACGGCATCCTCTGATTCCGGGGAACCGCCCAGCGTCTTTGCGGCTTCACGCCGGGCTTCGGAAGTTCGCATGGACAGGCTGTCCGCAATTCGTGCTTCAGGAGATCCGCCAGGTCCGGGCACGGACTTCCTGATCATGCTCGCGACGACATCGGCTGAGGCGAGGGTTGGCTGACTGTTTCCGACACCAGCCCGCGGACTGCCGACGGCGACTCGCGCGGGTTGCGAAGCGTTCGAACCCGACGGTGCGCCTGCGGTTGCGGCGGGACCGCTGCTGCCGGGCAGTCCGGCAGATCGACGCGGAACGGAATTCAGGCGCGGCCCGGCCAAACCGCCGCTCGCCAGCGCACCGCCGATCGCTGCTGCCTGGGGCCCCGCAAACACGAGTGTGCCGCTTTGCTCCGCTGCGGCAGCGCCTGCAGGCAGACTGGAAATCGCCGCTGAAGTTCGCGACATCGCACGTCCAGGATTCGTGCCACCGGCAAATCCGGCATCGGCATTCAGCACAGCATTTGGTTCTGTTGCCCGTCCCAAAACAGCCGCAGACGATGACCGCATTGGTCCGGATTGCGTACCAGCAGACGATGCAGGACCTGAAGGACCGCTGACGGCGCCGTTTGAGTTCGATCGCGTGGGAAGTCCGTTCCGGCTCCGCCCAACCGAAGTACTGGCAGGCCCGGCGATCATTCCTTCTCCGTTCTTCGTTCCGTTACCTCCCGCTACGGCAACTCCGACTTCATTGGCTGTCGTTCCGACGGCATCGGCCCGTCGCCCCTCGCCGCGCCCCGTCATCCCCGGTTGTCCGTTTGTATTTCCGATCGCCGGTTGATTGCCGGCGTTCGCTGATCTGGCGACTGTGGTTCCGGAAATTTGCCCATTCGATTGACCAGCACTTGCAGCCGTCGATGATCCGTCCGCCCCGGATCCTGCCGGCACTGAAGCAGCAGAGCCGCGTTGATTGGACGTGGCCACAGACGACTCAGCCAGCGCTGGCGCGCCGACCCTTGTTGCGGATGAGACTTCCACACTTTCCGCACCGGCGTTCCCTGCGGCGGCATTCGGATTTGCACTGCTGCGTGCCATCGAAATTCCGCCGCCAGTTGTCGGAACTGATGCCGATGGATCACCGATTCCCGTCGCCCGTTCAGGCCTCGCGCGACTTACGGCGGGGCTGGCAGAAGGCGCAGGCGCATCGCTCGTCTCAGGCTCACCGGCCGATCCGGATGCCGCTGCCGCCTGCTGGCGGGCAATTTCAAGCTGCTGTTCCCGCACATCGATTTGCTGAGCGTCGGAAGTAGCGACTTTCACGTCTTCACTGGCAGCCATCGCCGCTTCAGGCCTGGTATTCGTTTTCGCGGCCATGTCGGCATGTACGTCTTCCGGACTGCTCGCCTCCTCCGTTCGCTGAGCCTGCAACTTTGCTGACTCAAGCTGCTGATCTGCGGACACGATTTCAGTCTGTTCGCGCTCGGTCATCGGAACTTCACTGGATTGTTTCGCCTGATCCATCCGCACGTCCAGCATTGGCTGCGCGCTTTCTGCAGTTGTGACGTCTGGTGCGTCGGCTGGCTGTGGCGTCGGCAAATTGCTCTCGTTTGCCTGGCGTTCCATTTCTGCTGCAGCGTCGTCGGTGAGTTTAACCTGCTCCTGACGTTCCATAGGCTCGAGCTTCTCGACGGTCGGAGCCTGTTTCGCATCGTCGGGTTGTGGCTTGTTCGCGTCGGCAATCTCCATTTCTGCGTGTGCGACATCGACGTTGTTGTCCGGCGTGGCACTCTCCGATTGCTGTTTCCAAACAGCATCAGAATGGGACGCTTCTTCTCCCGCATAATCCGGCAGCGTGAATTCTTCCGGTGTCGCCCCAGGCAATTCTTCAGCCGCAGAGGGAATCGGGTGCGGGCCGCGAAATTCGACGACGGAAACGGACAGGCACAGCAGAAAATGGATCAGCAGACTGATGGCGATTGCCCACTGCAGGCGGCGTTGAATCACACCGCGTACCAAGATCGTTACGGCCACCAGCATGGCCACTAACGCCGTGGCCCACGCGATCTGTCCCGGCAGTTGATCCATCCCCGGCAGTGGAACGACTTGCGCATCGGTGAACAGAATGGCCATGCCCCGAAGCGACACGATTCCGCACGTCAGGGCAATGCTGATGGCTCCGAACATCCGCAGACGCTGGCCAGGGGTAAGATCTTTCAAATCATCATCTGCAATTCGGACCAGATCTCTCATGGATCCCCGCCCTCCGTGACTTCATTCGGTGGCAGCACCGCGACACGATAGTCGCGAATCTTTGCCTGATTGCAGAGACTCATCACTTTTGCAATGTACTTCCAGTCCGATCGTTCATCACCTCGAATTACGACCGGCTGATTTCCCGGATTGTTGATTTCCGCCCGCTGCAGCCGCTCGCCCAGCTGAGACTCCGAATGCATTTCGCCGCCGACGTAATACTCGCCGCGAGAATTCACATTGACGATCATTTCTTTTGGTCGCATCACCATCGGCATTGCTGCAACCGCATCAGGCAGATGTGCATCGAGCGAACCTTCGCCCGACACTTTCGATTCTTCGTCGAACCGGCTGGCAACCATGAAGAACAGCAACAACTGAAACACGCAGTCGATCATCGGCGTCATGTCAATGTTGCGTCTGCTGGCGTTACGGTTCCTGAATCGAAATCGCATGAAGGTGCTTCTGTCGTATGAGCGGAAGGGCGTTAGCGGGCGTGTTGATTCAGGATCAACGCAATAATAACTGGCGGATTTAAAAAGGAGGCATCAGTCGATGCAATCAATCCCGGAACATTCTGCCTGTGCCTCGGACGCGGGAGGGTACACAAGCGGAATCGCAAGTTATGGCAGGAAGATTACGGGGCAGGAAAATTAAACAACTCCAATGCGACTCATCTTCTTACCCTGTCATTTTCTTGCCTGAACAAAACCAGACTGTGATTTGCACCCCAGCCCTTACTGATTCAAGTAGTGTGTGCAGCGACAGCGTAACACACCGGTTTCACTTTCTCAAAATGGTGCGTTCCGCCCCGCTTCACGCACCCTACTGAAAAACGCCTGACTCCACGCCACCCGCAGCCTATGGCAACTGCGGCTGTTCCTTCCCCTCGCCAATTGCTACAGGACGTGCAGATTTCCGGATCTTCAGTTCTGGATCTCCTGACTTTGAAGACGCCATCGCATCCGGCTTTGGATTCGTCCCTTTCAGCATCACCCCCGATGCATCGCTTTTCATAGTGACTCGCCATTTGCCTTCAAAGCGTTCGAACAGCGGCAGGATTTCGTTGAACACATCCTCCATGCCGCGCAGCAGTCGTTCAATCCGACCTTCTAACGAATTGGCAATAATGATCGCAGGAATCGCCACACACAAACCGGCGAATGTGGTGACCAACGCAGTGTAGATCCCCTGCGCCAGTTCCTGTCCCTTCGCCGCACCTGAGGCAGCAGTCGTACTCATCACCATGAAGGCCAGAATCATGCCCTGAACTGTGCCCAGCAGTCCGAGCAAAGGGGCGATGCTGGCAGTAACATTGATCGGCCGAATATTCTGAGCCATCTCGTCTGCTTCCCGACTTACCGCATCTTCGACAGCCTTTTCGAGTTCCGCATGAGGTCGTCCCACCTTCAGAATCGCGGCCTGTATGACTCGTCCCAACGGTGAGCGGAATTTCTGACATTCATCGTACGCCAGGCGTGGATCGATACCGATGTTTGGCTGATTGAGATTTTGCAGCGCGACCAGTAAACCACGCGGAATGACTCGCCCTTTCTGCAACCCGAAGCGCCGTTCGAGGGCAAACGCGAGGACGACGATTGAACACAGTCCGATCGGGATCATGAACACTCCGCCCCGCACCGCCAGATCCCACAGGAACGGCAGCGGCTGTGGCACCCCCATCCGCGTCAATTCGTTCGGTGCTTCAAAAGGCACGTTCACGGCCGGCGCCTCCGGAGCCGCATTCTCGACAGCCGGCGCGTCAGCGGGGGCATCGACCTGCGCACACAATATCGGCGTTGTGATCGCGCAACAGACAATTGCTGCCACAATCGCAACAAAAGCCCGGCGAAAAGAAT
Organism: uncultured Chitinophaga sp.; assembly: GCA_964517865.1. GTDB lineage: Bacteria > Planctomycetota > Planctomycetia > Planctomycetales > Planctomycetaceae > SXXK01. The sequence continues at coordinate 3,702 of CAZFDW010000173.1, read as the reverse complement.
GTTTCATTTTGGCCATAGGAGGTGTCCGGTGTAATCGCTTAAACAAGCGACGTTTGGAGTGCGGTGACTCGTCACCGCTTTCTTTTTCAGGTAATTTGGCCTTGGGAACGACATTCGTTTGTGCTGCGGACTGCACCTGGAATTGAAATGGAATGTTCGCTGTTTTCCCACACCGATTGACAAAAATGCCGTCTTGGAAAGGCAAAGCGGCGACAAGTCGCCGCACTCCAAATGATCCGTCGGATGGGAGATGAAATTCTGAAGCAACAGGTTCATTACAATTCCCCCAGCCTTTTTTTGGCATCGACGACTTTTGGATGATCGGGGAATTTGTCGATCATCTGCTGATAACAGTTCTTTGCCTGACCCACATCCTGCAAAACTTCAAAACAGCGTGCGGCTTCGAACCAGGCCATCGCGGACCATTCTTTGTGACCGTACGCAAACGCAGCTTTGAGAAAATGCTTTGTCGCTTCCTTGTGGTTCTTCTGAGCGAAATAGCATTCGCCGATCATGAATCTGGCTTTGGCGGCCGTTTCCGTTTCCGTTTCCTCAGTCACTTTTTCGTAGTAAGGAATTGCTTCCGCCAATTTGTTCTGTTGCTGCAAAGCCCAGCCGACTCCGTACCGTGCTTCCGGTTTGAGTTCAAACTCCGGAAAACCATCCAGAGCCTGCTGATGAAATTGTCGGCTTTCGTCCCATTGTTCCAGCGCGGCCGCACACTCGCCAGATCGATAAAGCGCTAATGCGTTGTAAGTTGGATGATTCGCGGCGATGACCGATGCGTAATGAGCCAGCGCGGGCTGCCACTGCTTCTGTTTGTAGAGACATTCGCCCAGCAGGAACTCCGCATCGCCAGCCAATGCTCCGCCAGGATACGCTGTCAGCTGCGACTCAAACGCACTCGACGCTTCGGCAAAACTGTTCGCTTTAAGAAAACACCAGCCTCGCTTATGCGCTGCTTTTTCACCAATTTCATGGCTCGCAGCCGCTTTGGCCTGAGCCTCGGAGTATGCCTTCACAGCTTCCGGGAACTCACCTGCATCGTAGTACGCTTCACCCACTCGAAACCAGCTCTCCGCAGCCAGCGGGCTGTCCGGGAACTCAGTGCCAAGTCGTCGAAACGCGGCGATCGATTCTTTGCTCTGAGTCAATTCAACATGCGCCCAGCCGAGCTCATACAGGACTTTGTCCGCGTCGGCGTACTTCGGGTCCTTGACCAGAATTCCGACATACGCCTGAGCGGCCTCGGCGAACTTCTGCTGCGCGGCAAACGAGAGTCCCAGCAGGTACTCAGCATCCAACGCATCTTTTTGCGGCGGATTGCTGCTGAGGAATGCTCGCGCATCATCGACCGCAGCAGCATACTGGCCGAGCTGATACTGCGCCATCGCGCGGACGTACATGCCTTTCGGAGCCAGTTCGGATTTTCCATAACGGTCGGCAAGAATTTTGATTGCCTCCACCGACTTCGCGAAATCCTGCTTTTTAAAGTACGACCAGCCGAGTCCATACTGAGCGTGTGGAGCAAACGTGCCGTCCGGCCATGTGCTCACAACCAAGGCATACTGACTGATGGCCTGATCAAAGGTGCTCTGAGCATAGGCCAGCTCGCCCAGGCGAAATGTCGCTTCTTCGGCGAGTGGACTCGTTGGAAACTCGCGTTTCAATTGTGCCAGCCGCGCGGCGGAATCGGACGTGCGCTCAAGGCGACGATAGACATCAGCAAGGGCCAGCAATGATTGATCCGTTTGCGTGCGATCTGGCTTTGTGGCAATCGACTGTTCGAATGCACTTGCAGCTTTGTCCAACTGCTTTTCAGCAACCTGACAACGCCCAATGATCGCCAGTGCTTCGCTCTTCAGAACCGCATCGGGAAGGCTATTCAGCGCTGCATCCAGTTCTTTGAGAGCGTCTGCGTTCCGGCCACCCAGTTGCAGTGCGAGCCCCACGCGAACTCGCGCCTGTGCCGCGTTCGCATGTTGCGGAGCACTCGCCAGAAAATCGCGGTACAGTCGTTCGGCGTCATCGAACTCGCGAAGCAGCAGTCGCGCTTCGGCACTGATAAACAGCACATCGGGAAGCAGACTGTCGTTCGGGAATCGCTTTACGAACGCATCGCTGTGCGCCTTTGCGGTTGCATGGTCGTCGATTTCCAGTGCCGTCAGGGCCGACATGTACTGCGCTTGAGATGCCAGTTCATCCTGCGGGTATTTCTGAGCGAACTCAGCATACAGCGGGACGGTCTCTGCGCGGCGGTCGGGAAGTTCGTACATCGCGTCGATACGAGCCAGCACCAGCTGCGGAAACGCCGGACTTGACCCATATTTCACGATGGCCGCATCGAGAACCTTCAATGCCTCCTGCGGATTCTTTTCCTTCAACAGTGAGCGACCAATCCATTGACTGGCCTCAGCCGCTTCAGGCACATCGCGCTTGGCGACGTTTTCTAAACCAGATCGGGCGTGTGCGTACCTGCCGGTCAGATAATAGCATTTCGCACCAGCCAGCACGGCGGTATCGTAGTGTTTCGATTGCGCGAACTGACGCGGGACATTCCAGTACAGATTTCCGGCTTCGTCGTACTTTTTCAGTTCGTACAGACAACGGGCCTGACGCAGCATGGCGGTATCGGCCAGCGGAAATTCCTTCACACTGGTGACTTGCGCGAACAGCCCCTGAGCCTGGTCAAACTTTCCACCGGTAAAGAGCAACTCCGCATGCCGCATTTTGACTTCTGTCAGCAATGCATGTTGCGGAAATTTTGCTTCGAACGCAGTGAACGTCGCCAGTGCGTCGTCCGTCTTTTTCAGCGATTCCTGACAGATCCCCAGCGCATACGTCGCATCCGGAACAAGTTCGTCATTGGGGAACGTATTCGTCAGAGCGGCATAGCTGGCGGCGGCTTCGTCGAGCTTGTTTTGCTGGTACTGACTCTCGGCGCGATAGTAGAGTGCCCGACCAGCATAGGGACTTTGAGGAAATTCTTCCGCCAGGCGGGCGAACGCGGTCTCAGCGTGCGCGTAGTCTTCCGGCTTCTTCGATTCCTGAGCCAGACTGTACCATGCAGTGCCAAGGTTCAAAATGGTCTGGTCAAGCAATTCGCACTTCGGATACTTTTGCAGCACCGATTCAAATGTCGCCGCAGCGGCAGGAAGCTGTTTGGCCTGCAGTTGGCAGGTTCCCAGATAGTGCGTCGCTTTATCGACGCGCGAATCCTTTGGGAATTTCTGCAGGAACGTTTGCCACTCGTCGATTGCGGATTCGTACAGTTTCTGATTCTGAAACCCGACCGCGACCGCAAACTGCCGCGTGCCCTGTTCGGTTTCTTCCCCCTGCACGGCAGTGGCGGTGAAGCTGGCAAACAGAACTGCAAACGCCGCGCAAACGGGGGCTAAACGTCCGAATTCGACCTGAAACATGAAAACGTGCCTGAAGCCATCTGGAAGTCACGGGCAGCAATCCTCTGCTAACACTCCCGGCTCCCTGCCGCACCGCGCCGCGATGATATGAACGCGGTCAGGCAAAGTCAAATTGCAGTGCCGTCTGTTGGACATGCATGTCCGCGTATCCAATCGGCATTTACGTCAGGGCACGGTATCAGGGGCACGGTATCAGGTGCCTTGCACTTGCCTGTTGCCCTGACACCTGGACTGCGGCAGCCTGCTGCCGCTTTCCTCAGCCAGCCTGCTGGCCCCCGTT
>CAZFDW010000172.1:0-11719 GCA_964517865.1 uncultured Chitinophaga sp. | reverse complement strand
TGGCACGCCCGCTCTTTGTTGCGGACATAAACTTCGCTTGCCGGATCGTTGCCAACAAGGACCGCCGCCAGATGCGGCACGATTCCCGTATCGCTGATCAACTGGTGTGTCTCTGCAGCGACCTGAATTCGAACAGATTCGGCAATGGATTTTCCATCAATGATTTGAGCGGGCATGATTCATAAATCCTGTAACGAAAAACCGGATAGTGCAGAGATGGTGACGTCCGCTCAGGACAAATTGGTGTGTAGTGTAGGGTATGTGAAGCAAAGAGAAATGGACCGGAAGCGACATCAGACCGGCGATTCAGGATTCTGAACTGTCTGGCGAGCCTTTAATTGGTCATCGCCAGGAATTGATTCATGTTGAGTGCTTCCATCATTCTGTTCAGATCACCTCTCGTATTCAACGAACCCGGAAAGAGGCAACCCAATTGTTGATCGAACTTGACGTGGTATGCTGTCCGCATGCTGTATCTGATCACAGTTCCGGCGAACAACACGCGAGGGCCGCAGTTTATGGAGAAGGCACCGGCCTCCATGCTTCAGGCTCGGTTGCGGCAGCCGAATCATACGATGCTGGCTATCGAATGGGAAAGATCCGGATTGCGCTGTTCCGGCAGCAGCGGCGACTTTCTTCCGGCCTACATTGGGCCCAGTGAACCGGACGCTAACGCGTTCCGGCCGATCGGCTACAAATCGGTTTGCATCGAACGCCTGCGACGGATGACGGGAGCACTCGGAACATTTAAAAAATCGCGACTCGCGACGTTCAAATCAACAAGTCCATCTCGCAACCCCTCAACAATGCATCCGCCGAGCTTCCTGATGTCGCACGAAGAACTGGCGACACTTTGGCATCCTTCGACAGAAGCGGCACAGGCGGAGCGGATGCAGGCCAGCAAGTTCACGGAGGTACAACCCGAACCACGGGGCATTTGCCTACATTGTCATGTCACAACCGATGCGATTGATGAGTTGCATGTGTGAACCTGGCGGCAGCTACTCCTGAAAAATCGGATTTCGTTCCTGCAGAGCAGATCAAAACGATGAAATCCAGAAGAGTATTCGATTGAATAAACAAATTCGGCGTGGAGGCGCATCCTGGTTTTGCCATCACCCTATTCGTGTGTTGCATTCGGCCCAGATATTGCCGTCGTGCAGTCGCGATGGTCGGCTGAGCCAGCCTTTTGTCGCCCTATGTTGGCGTATTGCCGGAGTGTTTCCGAAATATCAGTTGTTCCATGATGCCACCAGCCTTGGGTGGGACGATGGGCATACAACGCATGTCGCGACAGCTAATATCTGGCAGTACTTTCGGCCGCAGCACTTAAGGTAGCAATCCCATGAAAGTTCACAACGTTACTTTTCGACTCCCTTCCTATTTGGGAATTCTTATGATCACAGCGGTAACCTCCCTCACCACGGAGTGGGTGCAAGCTGACGATGCAAAACGCATAGTCACAGACGAAAAGGCGAACTCGATTTCCGCCGCGATGGAGTCGTCTTTGGAGGGTCTGCCAAAACTCTACGAATCGGTCAGCAAGTCGGTCGTGCGTGTCGAAACGAAGGACAACTACAACTTCACCGGGGTCATCGTATCATCGGACGGGCATATCCTGATGCGGCATTGTGTCAGGGCGAATGACAACGTGAAAGTCCATTTGCGCGATGGCCGAACCGTCAACGCGACGGCTAGTGGTTGGTCGAGCGAATGGAGTCTCGGCGTTATGAAGATCAACGAAGAGGGCTCGTGGCCTGCGATCCCACTGGGGTCAACCAAGGATCTGAAAGCAGGAGAACCTTGTCTGGTCATCGGCTACTCGCCGCGCGGCGATACGAAATTCGATTCGTCACCGACGGCAAGGTTTGGATTCATTGACCGTAACGAGCCAACTCGCTGGTTCACAACAACGTGCTTTCCGGGATTTCACGAGTTCCCGGCAGTTGTTGGAATGGATGGCCGCTTACTCGGAATTGACACCCACTTCTCGGGCTATCAGAGTTACGAGACCGCAGTGGATGTCTTTGTCGCCAATCGCGATGACCTGATTGCGGGAAAGAATCTCGATTGGGTTCGGTATCCGCCCAAGCCAGACTCGATCTACCACATTGGCGCTGGCGACCACCCTGAATTGCTTGATTTCAGGAAGGCGGATGAGGTACTGGGCACGGAAAAGCCGCCAACGCCGATGAGCGATTCGCAGTTGTCTGAGGTCAAGCATATTGCGAAGAATACAACCGTGCGATTAGTCTCGAAGGATCGACTCGATTTTCAAGGAAAAGATCCTGATCGCTGGAGCGGCGTCATTGTTTCAGAAGACGGCTACATCCTGACGTGTGGCCACGCCAATCAGTTGCCGGGGGAACAGTTCACGGTTCGTCTGTCGGACGGTCGCGATGCTGACGCAGTCGCGTTGGGTACGAATCCGATCTCGGATATTGGCCTCGTGAAGATCACGACACCCGGTCCATGGCCATTCGCAGTGATTGCCGAATCGTCGACATTGAAACCGGGCGATCCGCTCGTCGTCGCTGGGTATCCGGCCAGTGATTTATTCACTAAGAAAGAATGGTCAACTGAACGAACACCGACAATCGACACAACGGCTGTGAGAGTCCGTTACCTGCTCTGGTCCAAAGAATTCCGCACCACCGGTCGCACCAATTTTCCCATCCAGGGCGGTATGTCGGGAGGTGGCGTATTTGACCGATACGGACGCTACGTAGGTATTTTTCAAGGAAATGACTCGCCCAGTTGTACGGAAGTCGCCAAGCTGCAATGGAACGACTTGAAGCAAATTAAGTCGATCGACACCGCGACTGGAATACCGCATCCGCTGCGAAAGCGATTCGTCGCTCCCAGCAAGGCGGTTGCTCAATCGGTCGTGGAACTATTGGTTGATTCCAAACCGGTCAGCATCGGAACCATCGTTGACGCTGACGGATGGATTCTCACCAAGGCGAGCGTTCTTGACGGAAACGTGAGCTGCCGATTGCCCGACCAGTCGGTCGTCGTCGCCGAAAAACGGGCAGAGTCACAAGAGCATGACCTCGCCTTGTTGAAGGTCGATGTTGCCGGCCTTTCTGCGGCCGAGTTTTCCGACAAGGAGCAGCCTTCCATTGCCCAGGCCCTGTGTGCGGTTGGTCCAGGTCAAATTCTCAAGCCGGGAATCGTGTCAATCGAAACTCGCGCGATCCCGCCCGAACCGCGTTGGAAGGGTGACGCCACAGAGGACACACAAGACGGAGTGATGATATCCCGTTCGACTGACTTGAGTACAATCGGGACGAAGCTCCAACTCGATGACATCATCGTCTCCATCAACGGTCATTCGACTCCAAACGTTGCAACGTTGACTCAGGTTTTAGAAACGAACCTCGCCGGATATTGCACAGGTGATCTGGTTTCGGTCGCACTTCGCCGCAAGGGTGCGCCCATGGACTTTCTGACAACTCTGCCGCCCGCAACCGGCGTTGTTTATTGGATGATGCACGAGCACGACACACCGAGGCGATCAGGTTTCGCTGCGGTCGTTGATACCGACATCGAACTTCTCAAGCGAGAAGTGGGCTGTCCCGTGATTGACGTTGAAGGCCGCATTCGCGGCATCTCTATGGTCAGTCGAGGCCGCAACGAAACACAACGTGGCCCGACGTCCGTTCTACCGAGTCACATCGCTACTCATGTGACAAAGCAACTCATGGCCGAGGCAAACTCCAGGTAACGGTGCGAGTTTCCAAAGCACTGGCTACAAGCCGTTTTCGACTGGTGATACGGCATCGCTGCTCCGCTTTCCGATGCATAAGATTGTGAATGTGCTGTTCCCGGTGAAGTCGAAGCGATCAAAAGTACCCTCTGCGAACTTGCTGTGGTGTTCGGAATTTCACTTCGCGACGGCTTCAGCCCAGAACAGGCCGCATTGCGCCCCTTTGATCGTGTTTATACAAACGAACAAGGCCTCTGCCAGAAACTTGATGTGCGTAAAGTGTATCTCCAACTGCTCCTTTGAGACCGACGAATGCGGCATCGAGCCTGACATGAAACTCGCTCCCATTCGAACTACCGCTCGGAACATCGTGGACCGCTTCCGTTGGTCGCTTGCAAGGCGAAGCGCTGAGTCGACAGACAAAATTGCGAGCGGTTTTCCCTGATCGCCACCTGCACGGAGCTGGTGGCTGAGGTGGGGAAACTCCGGGAGATCAACGTCCGGTCGCAGACACTGCGAGACCAAATTCCGCTCTGCATTGCCGGTCAGGTAAAAATGATCGCTGCATTTCCCAGCATTCTCTGGTATACTGTCGGCATGACTACGCTTCCCGTGGAACTTCAGGAAATGGTTGAGCATTCCGGAGACACTCCTGTGCGAGTCGTCGATCCGAGGACGCAGCGTGTCTACGTGCTGATCGCGGATGAACAATTCGACCGACTTCGGTCGCTGCTCGACATGGAGCCGCTGACGATTGACCAGCAGCGAATTGCGATCGGTGATGCTGGCAAGCGAGCAGGTTGGGACGATCCTGAAATGGACGTTTATGATCAGTATGACGTTCACCGGCCACAGACATGATGACTCCTGTCGTCCGTGGCGACGTTGTGCTGGTGGATTATCCCTATACGGATCGAACGGGTTCCAAAGTGCGTCCATGTATTGTGGTGCAAAATGACACTGACAACCAACGTCTGGACGATACGATCGTTGTTCTGCTGACGAGCAAGACGCGATTCACACCCGGTGCCCCGACGGAAATGCTGATCACCGCCGAGTCCCCGGAAGGACGGCAGGCCGGACTCATTTTCGACTCGGCCGTTCAGGGTCACAATTTGCTCACGATCGACCGCAGTTTCATCCGCCGCAAGATCGGCAGCATTTCCACCGAGATCATCCCGGATGTGGACAACTGTCTGAAGGCGGCTCTCGCGTTGTCGTAGTCGGCTGATATTCCGGTCGAGGATTCGCCAGCACGGCCCGCCAAACGGAAACGCGGTCAGCATTTCTGACGGCGATCGAGCAGCCGTCCAACTTCACCGAAAGTCCCACCATCGCATTGCGCCGGACTTGCTGTTCGTGGTAATCTGCTGAATCTAAGGGCAAAGGATTTCCAGAACCTGCACACGTTCCTTTGGAGTAACCACAACACAATCGGATTCTGCCGGGATCAGCACGGTGCTGCCAATTCGTGCCGACACTGATCCACCGGATGTGCAGACTTCAGCTCGGCCTTCGAGAAACATAAGGATGCGAAACTGATCGGACATCGAGATTTCGAAAGGTTCCAGCGCGCGATGGCGGCGGACAACGAAGTAACGGCACCGCAGCAGTTCTTCAAAGACGTGCGTCTGGTCGCACAGCGGAACTGGAGTGACAGGCAAGACCGGACCACGCTTGAAATCTGTGCATTTGAGCGACTGTTCGACATGAATTTCGCGAGGCTGTCCGTCAGCATCCACACGCCCCCAGTCATGCAGGCGAAATGTCAGATTGCTCTGTTGCTGAATCTCTGCCAGCAAGATTCCGGGGCCGAGAGCGTGTACTGTACCAGCCGGGACAAAAACGCAGTCACCAGGCTTCACGGGAATCAGATGCAACAACTCTTCGATTTGGCCAGACCGCAATCCGTCACGCAATCCTGAGGCATCAACGCCGGATTTCAGTCCCGCGCAGATGCGACTCTCAGGTTGAGCGTCAAGAATCACCCATGCTTCCGTCTTGCCGTTTTCATGCGGATCGAATTGCCGAGCCAGTTCATCATCGGGGTGAACCTGCAGTGACAACCAGTCGTTCGCGTCCAGAAACTTGATCAGGAGCGGGAACTGCGTGAGTCCGGCGTGTTTGCCGAGCAACTCATGCGGATGTGACTGCATGAGCTGTCGCAAAGTGGTCCCCGCGAATGGCCCGCAGGCGACACGGCTATCATCTTCACCGTGGTCTGCCAGTTCCCAGCTTTCAGCGTAGTCATTGCCATCGCCGATTGGCTTTTGCAGGTGACTGCCCAGCCGTCGACCTCCCCAGCGAATTCGTTTCAGAATGGGTTCAAAGACAAGCGGCGGCAGCAGCATGATGCAGGCTCGGTGCGAATGTCGTAAGTCTTAAAGACCTGTCCTCGGCGAGCGGTTGGGCGTCAGCCCCCGAGGGCAGGATAAACTGCGTTTCAAAATCTGTTTTTCGGAAAAAACCGATACGGAGGGCTGACGCCCTGCCGCTCGACTTTGTTACGATCGAGCCCCTTCGCGGCGAGGCTTACGTTCAGGACGTCCGGCACGATCCGGCCGACCGCCGGACTTACCCGCACGAGGTGTAAATGATTGTTCTCGATTTCCTTCCGCTTTGGAAATCTGCAGCTGACGACCGGAGACCCAGACTTTCTTCAAGGCAAAGAAGGTCTCAGAAGGCATGCCTTGCGGAAGGTCTACTGTACTGAAGTCGTCAAAAATCTCAATGCGACCGATCTGAGCACTGTCGATTCCGGCTTCGTTGGCGATTGCTCCGACAATGTTCCCGGGCTTAACCTGATGCGAATGTCCGACTTCAATCCGGAACGTTTCCTTGTCTGCGTCATCACGACGTGGTGCCCGAGGGCGATCATTGCGGTCGCGGAAGCTGTCGTCGTTTCGTGGTCCACGATCACGCGATGGTCCTCGATCATCGCGGTGCAGCATACTATTTCCACGGTCGTCACGGCGACCACGAGATTCGAAGAACGTCTCCTGCCGGAATTCTTCCTTCAGAAGCAACGACTGGCCACCGGTGGACATCACCGCGAGCGCTGCCATGATTTGCTCAACGGGCGTCTCCGGATTCTCGCGGCGGTACTGTTCAATCAGCGAACCCATCGATTCTGCCATCGGATGCGTCATATTCTCTGTAATCTTTGCATGAAACTGCGCCACGCGCGTCTTGTTGATCGCGCGATTGGTCGGTAGATCCATCGGCTCGATCTTCTGCCGCGTGGCGTACTCAAGACTCTTCAGCATGCGCTGAGACTTAGGATGCACAAACAGAATGGCTTCACCGCTGCGACCCGCGCGGCCCGTGCGTCCGATGCGGTGTACATAGGCTTCGCTGTCCCCTGGGAGATCGTAGTTGAATACATGGCTGATCCGCTGCACGTCCAGTCCGCGAGCCGCAACGTCGGTCGCCACAATGATATCCAGTTTGCCCGATTTCAAATGCTCGATAATTCGTTCTCGCTGAGCCTGTGGGATATCGCCGTTCAATGCGGCAACCTTGTGTCCGCGCTGGCTCAGGAAATCTGCCAGTGGTTCTGTCGTGCTCTTCATCTTGACGAACACAATCACACCGTCGATCGGTTCCGCTTCCAGAATTCGGCCCAGCGCCGCTTCCTTCTGGTGATTGCCGACGACGACAAATCGTTGTCGGATCGTATCGGCGGTGACGGTCTTCTGACGAATGGTGATCTCAGCCGGATTCTTCAGATACGTTTGAGCGATCTTGCGAATCGTGGGTGGCATTGTAGCGGAGAACAGCGCGATCTGACGCTCAGCCGGAAGTTGCTGCATAATGAATTCGACACTTTCGGCAAATCCCATGCGGAGCATCTCGTCGCCTTCGTCCAGGACGATGCATTTGAGAGCATCCAACTGCAGAGAGCCACGATTCATGTGGTCCGTGACTCGCCCCGGTGTACCGACAACAACATGCGCCCCACGTTTCAACTGGGAAAGTTGTGGCTGATAGGCGGCACCGCCGTAAATCGCGAGGACGTTGAGTCCACTCATTTTCGCGGCATACCGTTCAAAGGCTGCGGCGACCTGAATCGCAAGTTCGCGCGTCGGAACCAACACCAGAACCTGAGTGCGTTTCACATTCAGATCAATGCGCTGCAGCAAAGGCAGTGCGAATGCACCCGTCTTGCCGGAACCTGTCTGGGCCTGTCCGAGAACGTCGCGACCTGCAAGCAAATGTGGAATCGTCTGTTCCTGAATGGGCGTCGGAATTGTGTACCCGGACGACTCAATCGCCTTCATCAGTGGCGCGATGAGTCCCAGTGTATGAAAACCGTTTTCTGCAACGACTGGCGTTGCTTCGACCGCGACAACTGGAGTCGCAGCTTTGCTGATGACCGGAGTCTTCTTCCTGGTGATCTTCACGACTGGAACCTCAACTGCTGCAGCGGCAGCCACAGACGCTTCGGCCGCAACAGACATCTCGTTTTCGATCGGAGCCGGGATCGTCGCTGGTGTTTCGACCGCTGCCGCAGCCTCAACGATTTCCTGCTGCGCAATCTCGTTGTTCTGTGAATTCTCTGTGGACGGGTTCATAGTAGTTTCTGAATTTGAATCTGTGAACGACATGCGGATTTTCATTTTCTATAACGGCTGCAGTTGGCAACCAGGAATCTGAATTTGATTGAAACGTCAGCAATATGCTGATTGTTGGAGTCCAGGCAATTGCATGGAGATTGACCGACGGTGTGAGCTTAATGACACTTGGTTTAGTTTCAAAGTAGCAGCCACACTTCGTGTGCCGTCCGCATCCTCTGCGATTTTCAGGGCTACGGCACCTGGAAAATGCCTGCGACTTTCAAAACCACGTGCCATTGGGTGTGAGACTGAGGACTGTAGTCCAACACCTCACATTCTCGACTCTGGAGAGTCAAGTTACGTATTTGTTCTTGCCGGGCGTTTGCGACGACGGCCTGCCGGGCGTTGTTCCGAGCCAGAATTATCCGTTGATCCTTCAACGAATAATCCATCACCGAAGTAATCCTCATTCTGCGGAGGACGCGGTCGGGCCGTTCGAGGTTCGGCAGCCGGACGAGCCGTCATCTGTGGACGAGCCTGAGACGCCTGTGTTCGAACTGCCGGGCGACGACCGCTGTCAGGTGCTGCCCCTTCGATGCGACGACTGCCGGAGGCTGTTTCCGTGCGTCGACCACCGGTGTTGCCCTGACTGGCCTTACCGGGACTGGCGTTGCCGCGTTGTTCCTGACCGCGGCCCGACTCACTGCGTGCCGGTTTCTCAAAACGCCGATGAACCGAATATCCTTCGCTGCGAGCCGTTTCCCGACCACCAGTCGATTGACGGCGTTCCTGACCATCGCCGGCGCTTCGTCCACGACCTGATGGTTGCGAACCGCGTGGAGCACCTGGTCGTCTTTGTCGGGGGCCACGTTCAGAACTATCACTTTCCGTGGAATCCAATGCTGCTGAAAAATCGAATCCTTCAACTTCTTCCACCGGAATCGACATCCCGATCAGTTTTTCAATACTTCGCAGCATCCGACGTTCGTCCGGATCGCAGAGAGCAATGGAAATCCCCGTAGCACCCGCTCGACCAGAACGGCCAATGCGATGCACGTAGGTTTCCTCTTCGGTCGGCATGTCGTGAATGAACACATGCGACACGCCGTCCACATCAATTCCGCGAGCCGCAATGTCGGTGGCTACCAGGATCGGAGGACTCTGACTCTTGAATTCTTCGAGAATCCGCTGACGCCTGTTCTGACTTTTGTTCGCATGAATCGCTTCTGCCCGGAACCCGGCCGCAGTCATATGACGCACGATCCGGTCAGCACCGTGCTTGGTCCGACTGAACACAATCGCCCGGCTTGGATTTGCGCGGGTGATCAGTTCAATCAGCAGTCGAGTTTTCTGTTTCTGCGGTACAAAGCAGACACTCTGCTCAACCAATTCGGTTGTCTTCTGCTTTGGCTCGATTGAAATACTGACAGGATTGCTCAGAATCGAACCTGCGAGTTCACGAATTTCCGGCTTCATCGTCGCGGAAAACATCAACGTCTGTCGCTTAGCCGGGACGTACTTGAGGATGCGGCGAATGGCCGGAAAAAAGCCCATGTCCAGCATCCGGTCGGCTTCGTCCAGAACAAGCGTGTGGACGTCTGACAAACTGATCAGCTTCTGCTGAATCAAGTCCATCAAACGACCTGGTGTGGCCACAACAACGTCTACACCAGCCCGCAAAGCACGAACCTGAGGCTGCTGGCCAACACCACCGTAAATCGTGGTGGACCGCACCGAGGCAAACGCTCCGTAACTTTTAAAGCTCTCGTGGATCTGCATCGCCAGTTCGCGTGTGCTCGCCAGAATCAACACCTGAACCGGACGATGCCCGGATTCTCGCCCAGCTTTGGCAGTGATCAGCTGATTGATGATTGGCAGTGCAAACGCCGCTGTCTTTCCAGTGCCAGTCTGGGCAATGCCTATCACATCGTGCCCTTTGAGCACGACCGGAATTGCCTGAGCCTGAATGGGAGTAGCGACCGAATAGCCTTCTTTGGAAATAGCGCGCACAATGGGCTCAGCGAGCCCGAAGTCTCTGAAATTCATTCTTTATCCTGGGGTTAGTTAAGAAACATTCCCAGGACCGAATGCAGGAGGACGCAGCTAAAAAGGCGAACTCAAGAAAGATGGAACTGGCAGTCGTCCGTCGGCATGAGCCAACTGGAGAGGACCGAATGCTTCACTGATCAGATCGACGCCCCGGTGACGCAATGTCCACTCAAATGAAGGCGAATCCGAAATCAGTTACGCAGGCACTGTATCAGCCAACGCCGGAATGAACACCCAAATTTCGACGATCTCGTCGAATTTCCGAATGTTCTCAACAGTTGACCTTCAAACTTCGGCAAATTGCCGCTGTCGGACGTCAAGAATCCGGTCCGATTCATCTGTCCATCTGATCCCATAAGTCGCAAATGTCGAATAAATCGCGGCAATCGGCAACCAGAATTCCTATGGCTTCGCCGATGCCTGTGTTGTGGCTGCGGGACTTGCAGTCTTCGGATCCACGGTGTCCACAACAATGATTTCAACGGTATAGCTGCCACCTGCGCCGCTGCCGCCACCGAAACCGACCTCGCCGCCGCCCTGCGCTCCGCCAAAGCCGCCACCTGGCGCTCCGCCAAAGCCCATTTGCCCATTCGAATCACCAACGCCACCTTTCTGAATCACAACATCAAGGGTGCGACGATGACCGTTTGGTAGCACCTTTACGCCTTCAATCCACTTCAAACCTCTCGCCACATCGTCACGGCTGTAGCCGCTGGTTCGGCCCTCATAGTGTGCGGTCAAGTCTTTGCTATCGTTTTTCCTCACGGGTGTGAAGCTTGTTCGCGTGTAATAAACGGTAGTCGCCGCAGGAATGGCGTCGGACGACTGTTCAGTCGTTCCCGCTGGAATCTGCAGCATCACAGAAACTTCAGCGGTCGCATTCTTGTGCAGCTTGACCGGCAGCGTATCGGTGTACGGTTTCATGCTGCCAGAAGTTCGCTTCAGTTCATCGCGAAGCGCCAATACCAGACTTTCGGTACCGGCGGTCCAGGAATCCATTGTGCCCAGCGCGTCTTTCGCTGGTCTTGTCCTCGGCAAGGCTTTCAAAATCACGAGCATCCCTGGATCATGCACGTCGCTAAAAATCCCGGAAGCAATCAACCCATCTGCCCCCGACGGATGGAGGCGCAGAAATGTCTCGCAGACAGCATTCCGGACAATGGTACCAGGAATTGTGGACGCAAGCAGAAGTACGTCAGACGCTGTTGTCAGATCTGCTGTTTTTTCCAACTGACTCACAATGGCAGCGACGGCCTTCGGGCTCCACAGAAAATTGGCGGCTTTCTCCACCACGTCCGGTTCCAGCGCTACTTGCGGCAGCGAAGATTTCGCAGAGTCTGCTGCATTGTCACCCGATCCGCCCATACCCGATCCGCCCATACCCGATCCGCCCATACCCGATCCG
>CAZFDW010000171.1:6301-11744 GCA_964517865.1 uncultured Chitinophaga sp. | reverse complement strand
CGAGCACGAGCACCGTTTCACTGAGCACGAGCACGCCAATTGCGTTTGAATGCGATCACATCGCATGATTGAAGAAATCATTTACACATCGGCAGAGAAAGGCCTGAAGAAGGGAAGTCGTGGCTTCTGCACAGTCGTCAGCACATCCGGGATGTCACTCAACATATCGCTGACACCTTTGTTTTCCTGTTTCACAGCTTGGCCGTTGAACTGGAAATTGGGATCGCAACCCGATTGTCATGAGTGCAGAGCGACGACCCAACGATCGTCCACCATCTCCATCAAAAATAAGTGTACGGCTTGTTTATCAGCTCAAAAGACTGTGTTCAAAGCCTCGCCGCATAGGCCGATACTCTTGCTCAATCCAGATACAACTGCGATGGTCGATCGAATCGCACGACCTCTGTTCCGAACAGGATCTCCATTCCTGGGCTCAGCGGTGTCAGGGAGCGGGGGAGGAGTGGCTGGCTATCGATGCTGATCGGGCCGCCGCCGTTTACATGTGATGTCATCTGGATCTTATTCTCTTGCATAACGCACTAGTAAGCCACCATGTCCCCCCCATTCTGACGGACGACTTGCAGGAGCACTGCCACAAACGACCGGACCTGCATTCTTGTCGAGTGCCAAGCCCACCATACCACCCGGACCCGTATTCAGTGTGTCGCGCCAAATCTCTTGCCCATCGGAGCACGAATGTTTTGAGAATGTACGATCACGGCCAAAGTAAAAACTGCCCTGCCTGTCCGCGACCACTCGACATGCATTTTCACGATCAGAGATGATCAGTTCATATTGCAGAGTTCCGCCGCGATCATACTTCCGCACGAACGAACTATACTCACTCTCGAAGGGGACAGACTCGACAACCTCGTAAGGCTTAAACGCTTCCTCTGCCGTGATTTGGTCAGGTCTATCTGTGGTTACTGAATTACCGCAAACAAAGAGATTTTCGTCATCGTCAACCGACAGGCCGCTGACATAATCATCGCCTGTCGTTCCCCAATGCCGCACAAAACGAAGGTTGCCGTCGGAGTCATAACTTGCCGCCATTCCGTCGGAATTTCCGAACCCTGGTTCATTATTCAATCCACCAAATGCGAGTCCGGCAACGTACAAATTCCCGCTCCGATCCATTGTCGCGGTTTTGAAGAATACAGCCAGGCTCGGAGTATGATCTCCCAGTATTCTGGTCCAGACGGGGGTTCCATCTGCGGTATGCTTCCTGACGAATCCACACACGCTGCTTCCGTTGTCACGTCGGCTTTCCCCAACGACGTAGACAAAACCATCAGGATCGACACAGACTTCTCGGCAAGCTGTGGACTTCACTAAGACCTGAAATTCGCGGCACCATTGCATGTTCCCATTTGTATCAATTCGTCCGATGAATCCCACAGGGTTCTCGGATTCGCTGGTGTTAACGTTCCCAGTCACATAAACGCCGCCGCGACCGTCGGGAGCGACGCTGGAAGCAAACTCATTCAACACACTGCCCCACTGCAGAACCCACTGCTGCTGATTGTTTGCATCATACTTGATGACATATGCATCGGAGCCACCTTCATTAGTGAACCCCTTCATTGAACCTTTCGTCTGCCCGCAGACATAGACATTTGCAGCATCGTCCAATGTGAATGCTTCACAAAAACCCTTTGGGGTTTCAATGCGAAATGTCGATGCTTTGGCAGGCGGATCACCCGCCAACAACTCATGCGTCTCAAAAGGTGCGAACAGAAACACAGCGAAACTGACGAGAGTTTGAAACAGTTTCATATTTGTGGGGTTCCTTACCAGACGTTTTCGATCTCTAAATGGCATCATGCCGGATTCCTGCTTCATTCGTCACTGGTCTGAATCTCAAAAGGTCAAAGATGGGCAGTTTTCACAACCTGTTCTTCCGGCATCGCCGAAGTGCCGCTCATATCAGTATCCCCATGTCTCATGCCGCACCGGCAATCGATTCAGCATCTGTCGGCAATGCTGCCACTTCGGCATGAACCGGTTCACGCCCCCGTCGAACAGCACGAAGTCATGCATCAGTTCCAGCAGGCGTTTCTTGTCACACATCTTCAGCAAATACTTGTCCAGCTTGAACCGACTGTTGTCTGCCTCATCTTCCTTCCATCGGAGGAAGTATTTCTCCTGCGTCTCAACGGCACCGTATTTCAGGCCCTCCGAGTCATTGCCTGCAAATACGATCTGCACTGTACTGAAGAACCATGCATTAAACTCCGGTTGCTTGTTTGACAGGTTCTGCCGGAAACAGGCAAACCGGTGCCATGCACCGAAAATGCCGCCATGCACCGAAAATGCCGCTACAGTAGGATGGACATTCATGTCCGTCGCACGGCCATCAAAACTTGCCGAAGCGAACGTTGTTGTGGCGCGATAGCCGTTCGGCAATGTGATGATGTGCGGCCAATGTCTCGGACATGAATTTCCAAGGTACAGGAATCGCAGCAGGATGCCCAGAATCGGCGCGTCACCGGGGCCAGCCGGTTTTCGTTGGTGTGTCGAGCGGGGAGGTGCCATCACAACGGCGCGACATGTCTTCAGTACCAAAGGCAGGCGATTTGACAGCCCGTCGCACTGCGTCCGCCTTCTCAGCATCCGTCAATGGCAGCAAAGCAATCATCAACAACGCCTTGGCGAAGCCCCCTTCGCTCGACTCCACCGCAGCAGCGGGAGCGGTATCAGCCACCGCTTTCGACCGGCTTCGGCGAGCCTTTTTCGTTTTGCTGGTGCAACAGGTGGTGCAACAGGTATCATCTGTCGCTGTAAGTCTTGACAGGCTTGGACTTGAAACTACAGTCCCGCAGATTGTGGTTCTGGAGGCCGCCGGTTCAAGCCCGGTTAGCCACCCTACAGAAGCCTCATTCGCAATTGTTGCGATTGAGGCTTTTTCGTTGGAGTTTCCTGGCTAGTGCGACCACAGAATGCACGACCGAAAATCTGAAATTCACAGAGTCAGAGATGAACAAACAACAAGAAACATCACCGACCACAGCCAAATCAGTCGAAAACCTCGAAGTCAAAGATGCTCAGGTTATTTTCACAAACGTGTGGAATGAACTGGAAGCCGAGTTCGGGCACGAGAATCTGAGATTCTCAAAAGAACTGATTCTCCTTGGTGGTGCGCCCGGGGCCGGCAAGGGAACGAACACGCAGTTCATCATGAAGGCGCGTGATCTTACCTGCGCGCCGATTGTGGTGAGTTCTCTCCTGAGCACTCCACAGGCATGTCGCATTAAGCAGGCTGGTGGAATGGTCGGTGATCGGGAAGTCGTGGAACTTGTATTCCGAAAACTCCTTGAAAAAGACTACCGCGACGGCTGCGTACTCGATGGATTTCCGCGCACGCGAGTCCAGGTGGAATGCCTGAATCTTCTGGTACTGAAGATGAACCAGCTCAGCCGGGAGTATCGCGAAACCCCGCTTGCGATCAATTTCCGGAAGCCGACCATTCACGTGATGGTGCTCTTTGTTGACGAGACGACAAGCATCGAGCGTCAGTTAAGTCGGGGTCGTGATGTCGCGGAATGGAATGCGAAAGCGATTGCGGACGGAACAGAACTCCGAGAAGAGCGGACAACTGACCTGGACCAGGAGGCCGCCAGACGCCGCTACCGCGTCTTCAAGGACGAAACCTGGGAGGCGCTGCAGTCGCTCAAGGAGATCTATCACTATCACTTCGTTAACGCTCAGGGGTCCATCGAGAGCGTCGAACGAAATATCCGGCACGAACTGGACTACCAGTCATCCCTGGAACTCGATCCTGAAACCCACGATGCCGTCAGGCACCTGCCACTCGCAAGCGATCTCATTACGCACGCACGCCAGGAGCTTGTCCGACGTATGGACAGCTACCAGCTTGAACACCGCAGCTTGTTTCACAAAGTGATCCGATTAATCGAAGATCGTTTCATTCCGATCGTCATTCGACATGCGATCCCAGGAATGGCGATCGTGAATTCGGAAGACCCTCTGTTCGACGACCCGCTCGCACTGGCGATGGTCATCGACATTTTCGCCGAGCGTGGATATCGCGCAGTGGCGAACGTGAATCGCGCTGAAATTCCGGAGAGCGTGAATCTGGAAACAGGACGGATCACCTGTTCGACCAAGAGAATTTACCGCTTCGAAATCCGATTCTCCGGCTCCGAAATCCGCCGCGGCGGCGGGTAGTGTGTTTATTCACTCCTTCGGAAGTTCCCCCGTCGTGACGGCCGTGCGGAGCTGTTGAGGCAGCACGTTCCAGGTTGCTTCGTGGGTCGCCTCCAGCGGAACTTTCACATGCAAATGTGGTGTCAGAAACAGCGGCATGTCGGGCATGATGTCGCCAATCGCAAGTGGTTCAATGTAGGCTACTTTCTCGCGCCCGGCCTGGTACGACATCAGCAAACGATCCAGTCCAGGGGGTAACTCAAACGGCTGGTCTTCAATTTCATCCCAGATTAATTTATGCAACCCTTTCGGGTCTCGAACTGTGGGCGGGAACAGATCGACTATCAGGACATGAACGCCCGCTTCGATGAAATCAACCGTCTTGTCCACAAAACTCCGGATCGCACCACGTTTGTCCTTGTTTCCCGGTGAAACAATTTCGATCACAGCGACGATCCGGCCAAGATGATGGCGAACGACAATCCGGTTCGCGCGACCAGCGTAGATTTCTTCGGAACTGCGTTGAACAATTCGAGACGCTGGTGCCTCCATCGTCGCCGTGCTTCCCGCCCTGCTCTCCAGTGATGACGTTTCACGGTCGTTGAGTGGTGCGTAGTCTTCGATCGCCAGAATATCCGGTTCCTTGACGCCCGCACGTTGTTCAACCAGCGCTGAGAGGTTTGACGGCAGCAGGCCGCGATTCAGCGTGCGTGCGAGTTCGATCGACCAATCCTGATGGAAATGGTGAAACAGCCCGGACGGCACGCGGCTCCAGTCATGAATCGGCATGGGAGGTTTTCTTTGCATACCTGCGGGAAGATCAAACGTGAACCTACTGACGGCCATTCTATCACGGCAACGTTAATCAAACCACTTGTTTCTAAATGCACACCACGATGGGCCGACACGACTTGTCGGCCGCCTGGCCCCACCCCTGAGTTTTCCTCTAAGTGAGTCAACATGTCGGCTCATCCGTTTCGTCGCCTTCGGCCGAGATGTCAGTCAGGGCGTCGCCGATCTGAAACATGAAATAGTCCAGCCACGCTGCGTGTTATCCAGTTCGCCTTCCAGCACCCATTCCGATGGTCGCCATGCCATAATGAACTCCTGTGATGCATCCAAGAGAGAAAAGTCGATCCAATTCCTGACCTCACCGAGAATACCAGCGATTCCAACCGATTAAAAACGGAGTTTCTGACTCGCGGCCACCGAATCACCAGCTACCGGCGGCTAATCCTGCATGTCACTCAGATCGCCGGGATAAAATGCCACGCGC
>CAZFDW010000171.1:0-6201 GCA_964517865.1 uncultured Chitinophaga sp. | reverse complement strand
TACCGGCGGCTAATCCTGCATGTCACTCAGATCGCCGGGATAAAATGCCACGCGCAGCGAATTTACGACGGCCAGGATATCAATCAACTCCTGACAGATGGCACCCGCTACAGGTGGCAGATATCCCAGCGACGCGGCAAACATTCCGATCACACTCAACAGCATCCCGCCAACAGCGCTTTGCAGAGCGATCGTGCGCATCCGATGGCCGATGTGGAAGAACTCATCCACCTTTTGCAGCGAACTCTCCAGAATTACCGCACTGGCGGCTTCGGCGGTCACATCGCTGGACTGACCAAATGCCACCCCCACCGTAGCTGCCGTGAGCGCCGGTGCGTCGTTGATGCCGTCGCCCATATACATCGTCTTCGCCTTGCGCGTCTCTTCGCGCACAAGTTCCAGTTTCTGCTCGGGTGACTGGCTGAAATAGACTTCCTGAATTCCAACGGCCTCAGCAAGATAACGAACTTCCGATTCGCGATCTCCGGAGACAATCATCACCCGCGAAAAATGATGTTGCGGCAGATGGCCGACAAACGACTTCCCCTCTTTGCGCGGTTCATCGCGGAACCGCAGAACTGCAGCAAACTGCCCATCCATCACAACGACACACTCCAGGCCTGCCGACTGAGGCGGCAGATCTTCCGGCTTTGCAATTCCGGACGTCATCACTTTCTTCCGACTTGTGACTTCCAGCTGGTGCCCGTCAACCAGTCCCGTCAAGCCCTGACCGGGCGGCTCGTGGACCTGCGATGCTTCGGGTATCACCAAGCCACGCCTGTGCGCACCCTTCACGATGGATTCGGCAAGCGGGTGTCGGGAATATCGTTCCAATGCGGCGGTCAGTCGCAAGACTTCGTGTTCTGTCACGCCCGGCCGTGTCACACATTCTGTCATTGCCGGACGGCCGTATGTGAGCGTTCCGGTCTTGTCAAAAATTGCGACTCGACACTGATCGATACGCTCAAGCACGCCGGGGTCACGAATAATGATCCCGCGGCGTGCGCTGAGTGAAATACCACCGAGAATTGCCACCGGAATTCCAATCAGTAACGGACATGGAGTCGCGACCACAAGGACTGCCAGAAATCGCTGGGCCTCTCCGCTCAACATCCATGCCAGCACGGCGATCGCCACGGCCAGTGGCGTGTAAAACGCTCCCAGTCGATCCGCCAGGCGTCGCATGCGTGGCTTACGCTGTTCTGCCGCCCGCATCACATCCATGATTTTTGCGTAACGAGAATCGACCGCCAGCCGATCCGCGTGAATCACCAGCACGGCATTCCCGTTGATGGCCCCTGAAAAGACGGTCGCTCCGGGAGCCTTCGGCATCCGATACGGTTCGCCGGTCAGGTAAGATTCGTCCATCGAGCCATGACCTTCGATCACGGTTCCGTCCACGGGACAGATCTCATGCGGAAAAACGACAAGCGTGTCGCTGACAGCAACTTCGCTGAGTGAGACGTCGGCAATCTTTTCGTCATCGAGTCTGCGATGCGCCGTCTGAGGCAGACGTTTCGCCAGCGCATCCAGCACGGATGATGCGCTACGAACAGCATAGGCTTCCAGCGCCTGGCCGCCCGACAACATCAGCACGACAAACACGCCAGCCAGATATTCACCCTGCAGCAGCGCGGTGACCATCGCAAGTCCGGCCAGCAGATCGGAACCGAACTCTCCGGCGAATGCCTGCTTCAGCAGTTCCCAGACGAGTGGCAAACCTCCCGCGACCAAACCGAGTACGAGCGGCCAGGCGGCAGGCGGATGTCCCGCCAGAGTAGGCGACGTCACCGTCCACCGCAAGGCCAGGTGCATGACGATACAGATCAGCGCGAACACCGCAATGATCAGGGTCTTACGCTGTTGCGTGTCTGGCTGGGAGAATGGCGATTGCGCTGTCATCGTCGGATTTTAGCGAACTCTCGCATTTTCGTCGAAGCATTCAGGCAATTCGCAGATCGCGGCAGGTTTGTTCGTAGCTGGCTTCAAGATCAAGCGGAATTGCGAGTTCGTCACTGAGCCACAGTGGCAGCGTCGGTAGTGGGCTTCCGACAATGAGCGGATGGTTCCAGGATTCCAGCCAGCGTTTTATACCTCGCGGGCGCCAGCTGCAGGAAACCGCGTATGTCGATTGATGATGGCCGTTGGGCGATGCAGGTTTCTCGCCAATCCATTCGAGCATTTCCGCATACAAATCGAAGTCGCGAACGGTAACAATATCAACCAGCACGACCGAGACATGCTGTCGCAGCAACTCAGCGCACTTAGCAACGAACTGGCGACGACTTTCAGGGCGATCTTTGTTGGATGGACTGATGATTTCAATGGCGGCAACCAAATGCCGACCTCGTTGAGTATCGTAAATGCGAACCTCATACTCATCGAAATCCGCCAATTCCGTTTCAAATTCGGACGTCGGTTTCGCAGGAGCCCAGACGGCTGTCGCCAGTCCACCTGCACCTGTGCTGTGCCCCGACCCGCCATCACTGCGATCAAATGCAGCGATGTCAATCTCCGCCTGGGAGCCCAGATGCACGCGCGGTCCAGCCACGTATTGAGGCGGCAGCAACTTGCCGAGCTGTTGTACAATCACCATGGGCCATCCGCCGTGGACTTCTTCCCAGGATGACTGAGTACTCAATGGGGGTCGAAAATGGTCGCGAAGTGGCATGTGAGATTCCTTTGATGTTGAGCGATTTTATCATCAGGCCATTTCCCTCGCCAGCATCATATTTGCCATAACGAACAGACTTTTCCCCTGTTTTTGAGGGGAATCGGTAAGGGCTTCTGTCGTACGCGACTTTCTCGGTATACTTTCGGCATTGCACGACGACACAAACCATTCTGTTACCTACGCTGTTCAACGTCACCATGCCGCTCAAGACTGACACGCTCGAAGAACCGCTGCTGAACCTGACGCCGATGATTGACGTTGTGTTTCTGCTGATCATCTTTTTCATGGTGGGTGCGAGGTTTACGGAAGAGAAGCACGATCAGCAATTTGATGTCGAACTGCCTACCGCCTCAGCCGTGCAGACCATGAGTCGCACGCCTGACCCACTGGTGATCACGGTCTACCGCTCGGGACGCATCACTATTAAAGACCGGGAACTCGATCAGTCGCAGCTGGTTCAGGAATTGAAGGCCGCGAAGGAAGCGTATGCCGATCAGGCCGTGCTGATTCGCGGCGATGGTGAAGGGCAATACCAGGCGGTGATTGATGTCATGAATGCCTGCCATCAGGTTCAGATCAGGAAGTTCTCACTGGCCTTTCAGCCTTTGGAAACAGGTGCATCGGGTTCTCCATGAACGCTCTGCGTCAGCTTCTCCAAAAACTTACCGACGGTGCTCCGTTGAGCGGCGATGATTTTATTGCGCTGGCATTGCTGGTAACGATGATCGCATCACTCGCACATCTGCTCACAATGCTCGCGACGCGCTGGGGCGATCGAAACATCGCGTTCAAGTCGCTGCTGGCGTCGATCCTGATTCATGGCGTCTGCTTTCTGGGACTGGAAGTCTTTGAACCTCTGGCGTTACGAAAAGCAACGGCTCACGAACTGACACCGGTGCCGCCGGACGTATTGACGGAGGTTCTGGTCGAAAGTGATCACGATGTGAAACTTCCTGAATCGGGCAACATCCCGATCGCCGATCGACCGATTCAGCCGGAAATCGAACTGCATCGATTTGAAGACACTGCCCCGGAAATCACCAAACCGGCACTTCCTGATCGTACGCCCGACAAACTGGAATCGCTGACAACTACAGTTGATGACGTCACGCAGTTCCAGCAACAGCAACTGACGGAACTGGCGCTGCCCACTGACGCCGGTGAAAAAGGTCCAAAGCAGGTGGCAGCCGAAGATCCCGCTGCTGAACTCAAAACCGCGTTCGAACAAAGCCAGGCAGACGTCTTCAAACCGGAAATGCAGCGCACACAGCCGATCACCGGACGTCCGGACGATTCCGACCGGTTGTCCGATCCCTCGCGGCCATTGACGGCCCCGGACATGAAGTTCGAAATCCATCCGGAAAACGTGGCGATCAATGTCGCAACGGCTGCTGATTCCTCCGTCGAATTGCCACCGGTGATGGACGACCCCGCAGAATCGATTGCGCGGCGGACAGCTCCGCTGGCGGATGACGAGGCGATTGATGGCAGCAACGCTGAGCTTAAAAAGTCCACCGACAAATCCGGCGCCAGTACGTTTCAATCGCGACTGCCCCGCCCTTCCCGTTCGGTCCCGGACCGCGATCCGTCCGAACGCCCATCCCGCATCACGCACGATACTCCGCGCACGACAACACCACTGTCTGACAGTTATGACGACGTGCGGATCGGCGATCTGGCTCCAAAATACAGCGATTCACTGCAGTCTGGCGCACCGCTGCTGGACAACATACTGCCGACGATTCGACGTCGTGACAATCCGCCGCTGACCTACAAACTGCGTGCAGAGAAAGCTCGGCGCGACGCAGCAGAGCGATTTGGGGGGACGAAGGAATCGGAGTCCGCCGTAGAACGCAGTCTGCGCTGGATGGCTGCCAATCAGTCGCTGAATGGTCGCTGGGATGCGGAAGATTTTGGTGCGGGTCAGGTGAGCGTTGATGAAAACGGCGTGGATCGTGAATTCGCGGGCAAGGAAGCGGATACCGGATTGACGGCACTCGTCATGCTCAGTTTTCTGGGTGCGGGCTATACACACGAAGAAGGTCGCTATGCGGTCGTTGTCGATCGGGCTCTCGACTGGTTAATCAGTCAGCAGGCGGCCGACGGAAACCTGTGCGGCAATGCCGAAAAATTTGCGAGGATGTATTGCCATGCGATGGCGACATATTCGCTGGCCGAAGCGTACGGCATGCAGAAGGAAGTGGTTCTCGGGCCGATTGTTGATCCCGAAGCATTGCGGTTTGCTATGGACAGCGGTGAACTTGCCGCCGCTCATCTGTCCAGTGCCGCTACATCGCAGAACATCCTGAGCGTCCTGGCGGTGGACGGTGTGGCGCGAAGTATGCTGGCCAACCAGATCGCATATTCCATTCGACGAGTCGATGACTTGCGACTGCGTGCCGCGTTGGCGAAAGCGGTCGCATTTACAATCAGCCAGCAGGATCCCAAAGGCGGCGGTTGGCGCTATAAGCCGTGGCAGGAAGGCGATGTGAGCATGCTGGGCTGGCAATTGATGTCGCTCAAGAGCGCTGAGATTGCTGGTGTGAATATCCCGGAGACCGTTCGCACACGGATGAAGAGTTTCGTTGAAACTGTGCGGCAGGGAAAAAGTGGCGGACTGTTCGGATATCGTCGCAACATCGTGTCCAGCGGTCGCAATTCCGAATCCGTCTCACCGACGATGACTGCGGAAGCGTTGTTCTGTCAGCAGATGCTCGGCTATCCCCGCGATTCTGCCGCGAGTACAGAATCGATCGCTTATCTGATGCGCAATCCACCGCGACTTACGGATATGAACTACTATTACTGGTACTACGGCACACTGGCGATGTATCAGCACGGCGGCAAACCATGGCAGGACTGGAATGCCAGCGTGCGTGATATGCTGGTGGAATTGCAGGTCCAGTCCGGCCCGATGTCCGGCACGTGGGATCCCAAAGACGAATGGGGCCGCTACGGCGGACGACTGTATTCGACGGCACTGGCGACGCTGACGTTGGAAGTCTATTACCGATTGCTGCCGCTGTATCGGATGAATGAAACGACCGACGCGAAGCCGTGACCCGGGCTGGGAGTGGTCTACATTTCGCAGTGTAGTGCCTGAGCAGAATGTCGGGCAGAACTAACTTTCACGCGCGGCCCTGATGACGCGCGATCTCACGAATACACATCCCCTCCCGATGAGCTCGACAATCCAACCGTACTCATCCACCATCAACATCCTCGACCGCAAATCCGCCCGAAATTAAGACAGACTCTACAGTCCAATGAGGTATGTCCGTTTTGGAAGCCGATCTCCAGACTTTGGCAGTTTAGCGACTGCCGTTCGATGCGGAATTCGCGAGCCCCTCAGGCGCCTGCCTTCCGGCAGTTACTCACTCAGGACGGTTAGTCCTGAGTCAGAAACGACATTCAAATATCTGCCGCCGGCATTGTCGAATCAACCGGATTCCGGCAATCGTGAGCACGGCCAAAAAAACAACGCCCCGCTTCCGGGCTAAGAGAAATTCTACAGTGGCCGTATCGTA
>CAZFDW010000170.1:0-11777 GCA_964517865.1 uncultured Chitinophaga sp. | reverse complement strand
CAGATTCCAACGGGCTGGACGAGAATCTGGCGTTCGGCAGTGCCTGGCGTTACCGCGATTACGTGGTCGATGCGTTCAATAACGACAAACCGTTTGATCGATTTCTCAAGGAACAAATGGCCGGAGACCTTTTGGCTGATGCCAGCGTGGAATCACACATCGCGACCGGGTTTCTGGTGCTGGGCGCGAAAGTCCTGGCGGAACCGGATCGTGAAAAGCTCGACATGGATACGATTGATGAGCAACTCGATTCTACTGGAAAGGCGTTCCTGGGGATGACGCTGGGTTGCGTTCGTTGCCACGATCATAAGTTTGATCCGATCAGGCAGACCGACTATTACGGCCTTGCCGCGATCTTCAAAAGCACAAAGACGTTCGGCGACACCAACTATGGTGCAATCAAACATTGGAATGAATACTCCTTCGCAACAGAAGCAGAGAAGGCGTCTTTGAAGACGATCGATGAAGACATCGCCGCAAAAAAGGCGGCTGCCGCAACCTTCAAGGCCGAAGCGACCAGTCGCCTTCGCAGTGACGTTCGATCAAAGGCGGCAGTTTACCTGGCAACTGCGGCGGGTATTGATCCGGACACATCGCTGATCGATCTGCAGACTCTCGCGGAACCACTCGGCCTGCATCCGCGTGTATTGCATCACTGCCGTCATCATCTGAAATTCCATGCCGACGACCCATTGTTTCTGAAATGGCGTGAGCTGCAGGCCGTCGACGACAGCGACGGGATTCGGCAGCACTATGCGGCTCTGTTTGCTTCCGCCGATGCTGCACTCGCCACCGCGAAAACCACGAATCCCGCAGCCACCAGTTCTGGTGACGCGGCTCTGGATGCTGCTCGAGAGGCTCTGGACGATACATCCGGCTTTCTGGCACTTCCGCCAAAGCCGGAGTTCGCTCTTGATGCGACCACACTGGTGGAATTCCATCGACTCTCTGAGATTGCCCGTGTGCTGGAAAGTAACGCGGCCGATGAAGCGTCGGCAATGAGCGTCGCCGAAGGCACGGTGCTGACCACTTTACCCATCAGCGTGCGGGGTGATCATCGCAATCCCGGTGACGCTGTAGCCCGAGCGTTTCCATCGGTGATGCTGGCGGACGCATCGCCAGTGACATTGCCGGAAAATCAAAGCGGTCGTTTGCAACTGGCTGAATGGATGGCCTCGCCACGTCATCCACTCACGACGCGTGTGATCGTGAATCGAATCTGGCGGTGGCATTTTGGTCGAGGATTGGTCGCATCGACGGATAACTTTGGGATCCTTGGCGATAAGCCATCACATCCTGAACTGCTGGACTGGCTGGCCCATCACTTCACGACCGCCGGCTGGTCAATCAAGTCTCTGCATAGACTGATCATGACGTCAAGCGTGTATCAGATGGATTCGCAGCATCCACGCTCATCGGAGTTTTCAGCCATCGATCCGGAAGTCGAATTGCTGTGGCGTTTTCGACGTCAACGTCTGGATGCGGAACAGATTCGCGACTCAATTCTGCAGGTCTCCGGGCGGCTGGACAGAAGTTTTGGTGGTAAAACCGTGCCGCTTCGGAATCGGCAGTTTGTGTTTGATCACACGTCCATTGATCACACAAAATACGACAGCCTGCGCAGAGCCATCTACCTTCCGGTGATTCGCAATAACCTGTACACCATGTTTGAACAGTTCGATTTTCCGGATCCGACGATGCCCACGGGAAGTCGAAATGCCACGGTGGTGGCTCCGCAGGCTCTGCTGCTGATGAATTCAGAGCTGGTAATTGATTCCGCAGATGCGATGGCTCGCAGCCTGCTCAATGATCGCAGCGATCCTGTTCATCGAATTGAACTGGGCTACGACCTCGCAATCTCCAGATCGCCGACTGATGCAGAAACAAAGCTGGCCCTGGATTTTATCCTGCAGATGACGACGCAGGATGTGGCAACGGATGCCACCGAGGAAACTCAAAGACTGGCAGAACTTCGTGCATGGTCAATGTTCTGCCAGACTCTCCTGGCTTGTAATGAATTCATCTATGTGAGGTAGGTTGCTTTCCATGGCTCCGATTCATCAACTCCATAACCGCCGTCGACTCCTGAAAACATCCGCGATCGGCTTCGGTCAGCTGGCCCTCAGCGCGTTGCTGCAGGAACGCGCTGGTGCCGACGGTGTCGGACCTGCCGGGATGTCCACCGATCCGCTGGCCGCGAGAATCACTCATTTCCCGGCGCGAGCGAAGCGGGCAGTCTTTCTCTTCATGAAGGGCGGGCCGTCGCATGTGGATACGTTTGACCCAAAGCCTCTACTGACACGCGATCACGGAAATCCACCGCCGTTTGCCCTTCCGCGTGTGACGTTCGCTCAGCAGGGAAATCTCCTGAGGTCACCGTGGAAGTTTCATCGCTATGGCGAAAGCGGATTGCCCGTGAGTGAACTGTTTCCTCATGTCGCTCAGCATGTTGATGACTTGTGCATCCTGCGGTCAGTCCACGGCACGAATCCCGCGCACGGCGGCGCTTTGTTGAAACTGCATACGGGCAGCGACCAGTTTGTGCGGCCAAGTCTGGGAGCGTGGGTGACGTACGGCCTGGGGACCGAGAACCAGAATCTGCCGGCATTTGTCACAATCTGCCCCACCCTGGCCCATGGAGGAGTCAACAACTGGGGATCGGCATTTCTACCCGCGTATTGTCAGGGAACCCCGATCGGCAACGCCAGTATCGGAGTGCTCAACTCGACCGTGAGGCACATTCGGAATCCGCGCATCGATTCTGCAACACAACGAAAACAGTTGGATCTGCTGCGCATCATGAATCAGGAGCATCTCGAATTGTCCGACGCAGATCAGGCTCTTGAAGGCCGTCTGAATTCGTTTGAGCTGGCGTTTCGGATGCAGGCCACGATGCCGGAAGTGCAGGATCTGTCGCAGGAATCCGTCGCGACTCATAAACTCTATGGCACGGACGATCCGGTCACAGCGGACTTCGGCCGTCAGTGTCTGATGGCGCGACGGTTTCTGGAACGCGATGTGCGCTTCGTACAGGTGACACACAGTGACAGCGAGGTTCAATGGGATCAGCACAGCAATCTGTATCTGGGGCATACCAAGAATGCGGCTGAAGTGGACAAGCCGATTGCCGGATTACTGGCAGACCTGAAATCTCGCGGCCTGCTGGAAGATACACTCGTGCTGTGGGGTGGAGAATTCGGTCGTACGCCGACAGCTCAGGGAACCGATGGACGCGACCACAATCCTCATGGATTCACCATGTGGATGGCTGGCGGCGGCGTCAAATCAGGCATGGCCTACGGAGCAACCGACGATTACGGCTATTATGCCATTGAGAACAAAATGCACGTCCACGACCTGCACGCCACGATTCTGCATCTGATGGGGCTTGACCATGAACGAGTGACCTTTCGCTATGCAGGCCGGGATTTCCGACTGACCGATGTGGCGGGTGTCGTTGCGAAGGACATCCTTGCATAGGAGTCTCATTTCTTCTTTTTCTTCTTCGAAGCATTCGGTGACTTCTGATCTGACACACTTCCCGCTTTCGTGTCAGCTTTGCCGGAAAATACCCGGTCCCAGCCGGAAACGAATTTTTTGCTTGCTCCCGTGTGCACGGTATAACCAGTCATCGTCAGTGGACTCCACCAATTGCATTTCGAAAAAAATTCCCCCCGAGTGCTCCTCGGGGGGAATGTGAGAGACTGAATCAAGCCGTGACAGCAGTTGCAGGATTTTCTGCTGCCACCGGATCATCCGTGCTGCCGTTAAAAGTAAGCTGTTTCTGGTCGGCCACTTCGACAAGGTCGATGCGAATCACATTCTGGCCGTCGAAGGTGCCTCGCAGCAGTTCTTCGGACAGTGGATCTTCGATGAACCGTTCGACGCTGCGACGCAGCGGACGAGCACCGTAATCCAGGCCGTCATCGACTTCGCCTTTGTCGATGATAAAGCCACGTGCATCATCGCTGAGCACAAGCCGCTTGCCGCGTTCTTTCAGGCGAGCGTATACCTTCTCCAGTTCAATATCGACAATTTTCTTCAGTTCTTCACGCGTCAACTTGCGGAACACAACAACTTCATCCAGACGTCCAAGGAACTCCGGCTTGAACTGTCGCTGCAGTTCATGCATCAGATTGACCTTCATATCGTCATATGACTTCTCCTGGTCGCGTTCACGCAACGTGTGCAGCCCCATGCTTCCACCATGAGCCATCTTACTTGCACCGGCATTCGTCGTCATGATCAGGATCACGTTCTTGAAGTCCACACGCCGGCCAAAGCTGTCAGTCAGATGACCTTCTTCCATGATCTGCAGCAGCATGTTGAAAACATCCGGATGCGCTTTTTCGATTTCGTCGAGGAGCACAACCGCGTATGGACGGCGGCGAATCTTTTCCGTCAACTGTCCGCCTTCTTCGTATCCGACATATCCTGGGGGCGCTCCGATCAGTCGGCTGACGTTGTGCTTCTCCATGTATTCAGACATGTCGATCTGAATCAAAGCGTCCTGATCACCAAACATAAATTCGGCCAGCGTCTTGGCAAGCAACGTTTTGCCGACTCCGGTCGGGCCTGAGAACAGAAACACACCGGTTGGTCGCTTTGGATCTTTCAGACCACTCCGGCTGCGGCGCACAGCTTTACAAACCTGCGTGATCGCCTGGTCCTGACTGATCACACGCTTATGCAGTTCGCTCTCCATCTGCAGCAGACGCACAGCATCTTCGCTCGACAATCGCGTCAACGGAATGCCCGTCATCTTGGCGACAACTTCGGCCACAACTTCGGCATCGACCACACCATCAGTCTGGCGCGACTTCTCACGCCACTCCTCAGTGAGCTGATCCTTTTTCTTCCGCAGCTTGTCCGCCTGGTCCCGGAATGAAGCCGCCTTTTCGAACTTCTGTTCGGCAACTGATTCTTCCTTTGCCGTATTCAATCGCTGAATTTCTTCTTCCAGCTCCTTCAGATCCGGCGGACGCACCATCGACTTCAGACGCACGCGAGCACCGGCTTCGTCGATCACATCGATCGCCTTGTCCGGCAGGCAGCGCGCTGTGATATAGCGGTTCGACATTTCCACAGCGGATTCCAGAGCGTCATCGGTGATCTGCACGCGATGATGTTCTTCATAGCGACTCCGAAGTCCTCGCAAAATCTCCACAGCCTGTTTTGCCGATGGAGGTTCGACCATCACAGTCTGGAAGCGTCGTTCCAAAGCCGCATCTTTTTCGATGTACTTACGGTATTCATCGAGCGTCGTGGCCCCGATACACTGAATTTCTCCACGACTTAAGGCAGGCTTAAGTACGTTGGATGCATCGATCGCACCTTCTGCACCGCCAGCACCGACCAATGTGTGCAGCTCGTCAATGAACAGGATCGTGTTGCGCGCCCGACGGACTTCGTTCATCACCGCCTTGATGCGTTCTTCGAACTGTCCGCGGTACTTCGTCCCGGCAACCATCATGGCAAGGTCGAGCACAATGATGCGTCGATCCGCCAGAATGTCGGGAACCTGTCCGTCCACAACCATCTGCGCGAAACCTTCCACGATGGCGGTCTTGCCAACGCCGGCTTCACCCAGCAACACAGGGTTGTTTTTCTGACGCCGACACAGAATCTGAATCACACGTTCGATTTCAGGTTCGCGCCCGATGACCGGGTCCAGCTTCTTCTGCTTCGCAAGTTCTGTCAGGTCGCGACCAAAGCTGTCCAGCGCAGGTGTCTTGCTGCGACTGGCGCTTTTCTGGCCCGGGGCCGCGCCAGGGTTGCCGCCGCGTTCTTCGGAACCAGCTTCGGCAGATTCCATTCCGTGACCCAGCAGGTTCAGAACCTCATCGCGGACATCCTCGAGCTTCAAGCCCAGATTCATCAGAACCTGGGCCGCTACGCCTTCCTGCTCACGCAATAAGCCAAGCAACAAGTGTTCTGTTCCGACGTAGTTGTGATTCAGATTCCGCGCTTCGTCCATCGCGTACTCAATCACTTTTTTTGCACGTGGTGTCTGCGGCAATTTGCCCATCGTCACCATGTCCGGTCCGGTCTGTACAATTTTCTCAACCTCGATGCGGATCTTGCGCAGATCGACGTCAAGATTTTTCAGGACGTTCGCCGCTACGCCTGAACCTTCCTTGACCAGTCCCAGCAGAATATGTTCCGTGCCGATATATTCGTGGTTAAACCGCTGAGCCTCCTGATTGGCCAGCTGCATCACTTTCCGAGCACGATCTGTGAATCGTTCGTACATTCGACTTCCTCGCTTCGAATAGTCCAACAACACCTGCAGCGAATTTCAAAGCCATGCACAACGCATGACCCTGCCCGGAACGCCATTCGTCAGAGTATGCCCCCGAGTGTGGTCGCGTTCCAGCAGACGTACGCTACGAAAATTCAATCAAACTGAAAACGCCAGAAACCGGATAAGTCCCGCAGAGCCCGGCTTTAATCCGCTGAAACTGCGGTTGTGCCTGCCGAGATTTCCCGCGGAGACACCCATAAACAGTGGCCTCCCTGCAAATATGCCACGTTGACAGTCCAAACCCAAACTTCGCAATTTATACCCTGTCAGCGAATGGCGTGCCGAATTCTAGGACTGCAGTTCCGCCACGACAAGACATCTGTTGAGTTTCGCAGGTGACTCCGGACCAGCTTTTTCGGGTTTTGCTGGGGAAAACGATGTCGTTGTCAGCTCCGCGAATGAAAATCTCCCGTGAGCCCGCGTTCGCAATCTGGTCAATCAAACCATTCATCCGCTGGATCGAACTTCGGCAGCACGATGATCAAAACCGTCATGCGGCCCAGCGCACGGTGACGGACTCCGGGCGGGATCACGATGCACTGGTGTTCGCGGATCGGAATAATCTCCCCGTCCAGCTCCATCTGAGCGTCGTTTTCGCACTTTAGAAAGAAATAGGTCTCCGTCAGCGTCTTGTGATAGTGTCGCTGAGCATTTTCCGCGATTTCCGTGATATGGACCGTCCCTGGAAACTCGGCCACGTCCGCAAACGCTCGTCGAGCCGTGCCACACGGACACGGCACGCCTGCGATGTCTGCAAAGTCTGCATGTTTCCAGCGACGAATTGTCGAGGAAGGCTGTTCAGCCATTGTGGTTCATACTTCCGCAATTCGACGAAGAAACGCGAAACCGCCTGCACGTTGCTGCGCAGGCGGTTGACGCTGGAAAGTGCCGGTTTTAGGTTCGCAGTCCGGCGAGCGGAGCGGCGTGAGCCCTCCGGTACGTTGTTTTCGTACCGGCAAGCTAACGCATGCCGCTCGCCATGCCGCTCAATCTTGATTGCGTGAAGTCAACAGCCGGGTTCGCATCAACCGACTACAACGGTCGCACGACTGAAATCGGCCGCAGGTAATCGTTCAGCGTTTCAGGGCTGATAACGCCGCCGCCCATACCGCTTTTGCCAACACCACCATAAGGCACACCGTGGACGATGACGTTGTGAGCATTGATCCAGCCGTTGCCAGCTGTGAACGCTTCGGCTATTCGAGCACAACGTTGCAGGTCGCGAGACCACACGCTGTTGCCCAGACCGTATTCCGTATCATTCGCCAGTCGCAGACCTTCTTCTTCATTCGAAAATGGTGCCAGAAATGCTACCGGGCCAAAGATCTCTTCACGCGCAGCAACATTGTTCAGCGAACCCGCCAGCAGTGCGGGCTTCACATAGAAACCTTTCTTGCCGGGAATCTGTGCTTCGCCACCTTCAAGTATCAAGTCGGCCCCACCATCCACACCCTTCTGCAGGTAGCCCAGCACGCGAGCTCGCTGCTTGGCACTGACAAGTGGTCCCATCTGCGCGTCGCGGTCCATCTGGTAACCGATCTGCACCGACTTCATCCGCAAAATACACTCATCCACAAAGTCGTCGTAGATGTCGCGCTGGATCAACCAGCGCGTCGCATCACAACAGACCTGTCCGCTGTGGAACGTGATCGCCTGGACGAGCTTTTCCGCAGTTTCCTGTATGTCCACATCATTGAAGATCACGGCGGCACCTTTACCGCCGAGCTCACACTTCACGGGAATCAGGTTACGGCCGGCAGCTTCGGCCACCAAACGACCGACTTCAGGTGAGCCCGTGAAGCTCATGCGACGCAGTTTCGGATTCTGCGACAATGCCGCACCGGCGGTTTCGCCAAGACCAGTGACCACGTTCAGCACGCCCGCAGGCAGCAATCCCAGCTCCTCAATGACTTTGCACAGATACAGTGCTGACAGCGGCGTGTCTTCCGCAGGTTTCAGCACGCATGTGTTGCCGGCAGCCAGCGCCGGGGCGAGTCCCCAACCTGCGAGCAGGAACGGGAAGTTCCAGGGAATAATGAATCCACAAGCGCCCCACGGATGACGTGAAACCCATGCTTCGTGATTCTTAACGGCGATCACCTGACGATAATTGACCGCCTGCGACAGGTCAGCAAAGTATCGAAACGTATCGATGAAATTCTGAACGTCGCCCACGGCCTGAGTATAAATCTTGCCACAATCCAGTGCTTCGATCGTAGCGAATTCGTCACGACGGGCTTCGACAGCGTCCGCGATGCGATGCAGACACGCCGCTCGTTCTGCAACCTGCATCTTTGCCCAGCCGCTGTTATGGAATGCATCCACTGCCGCATCGACTGCTTTATCAACATCCGCTTTCTTCAGACTGGTGACAGTGGCGAGCTTATCACCTGATCCTGGGTTGAGCACATCAAAGGTCAGTCCGTCTGCGGCTTCAACCCACCGTCCGCCAACAAAAG
Source organism: uncultured Chitinophaga sp. (assembly GCA_964517865.1). Lineage (GTDB taxonomy): Bacteria > Planctomycetota > Planctomycetia > Planctomycetales > Planctomycetaceae > SXXK01. The sequence continues at coordinate 3,014 of CAZFDW010000170.1, read as the reverse complement.
ACTTTTGCACAGACGCTGCGAGAAACTTCGCAACAGCAGGTGCAAGTTCAGTATCCGTAGTTCGCTCGATCGAAGATGTCGACATCAGGAAACTCCTTGAATTCAAATGCTGCAGCATTCTGCTGCATCAAACAGGGGACGGTACACAACGCACTGAAACCCAGTGCCAATGCGGACGCATAATACCGTTCGTTCTGAGCGTTGGGAATTCCAGCGGGCGTTTCGATTGGAAATACTGGCCCGAAAATCTCTTCGCCATCTTCACACTGAAACCCGAAAGAATTGTATCGTCGCCCCGGTCCTCAGGATGTCCTCCAGCGAATCTTTCACTACAATTGATCGGTCTGAGGCGATTGGCAAAGCCGCACGGTCTTTCTGGACTTTTGGGATCTCTACTTTTATGACGTCCACCAAATCGATGAATTGCCGCTGCAAAGGTGCCTGTGATTCGCGTCGATGCGCCTGCTTGAAGAATGGGAAAGGCTGCGAAAGCGGGTGTCGATGCCAGGGATGCCAGAATCCCCTCAACGGTGTCGATGTATCAAAGCTGTCCGCCTGTGCGGTTCAGAATATCCGTCGCCTGAAGGCGTTAACGGAGGATCAGTTGAACAAACTGGTTGAGCTGCCCTGTGGCCATTCCAAAGTGCCGTTGCGTGAATTGACAGGGGATTACCATTGCTCTGCCTGCAACGAAGAGAAGTATTGGTATTCATTCTGCTGGAATAATGTCGCTCAGGACACTTGTTCCTGGCACTGCGAGGTCTGCGGCCAATGTCGCGATTGGCGGGAATGGCACTGCGACGACTGCAACCGCTGTACCTATGGCGTCTCGCTGCCCTGCCAGAACTGTGAGCGGCGAAACGACCGCATGATCTGGTGATTTGTTCTCGCAATCACTTCGACTCATCGGCCTTTCCCGGATCGGTGGTACGATGAAGATCAGGCACTTCATCTGGTCAATCGGGGCATTCGCAGCAGGAAAGCCTTGAATCGCCGTTCGGAGTCCAGTCGCGCAGCTGCTGGTCGCCACCAAGCGCCGTTCAGGTCACGGTGCCTGTCACGGTGCATCTCGCCGACGCGGCTGTCTCGTCGGATGTGGCAGAGCCTGCATAAAGACCTTCGCCAGGGGTTCCACTCAGAATCACCACAGACAGCAGGCGTAGACAGTTCGTGCCCAGATCGCGCAGAGATCTGCCGTCGCGGAGTTGACCAATCCCGGTCATCAACCATCTCAACAAAGTTTTCATGTTACGGCCCAATACATGTTCGACTATGTATACCTCACAGCTCGGTGCTGAGGTTCGAAGTATTCCGGCAGCAGGCTATCGACCTGCAGCAAGCCCTTGCGAGTCAGTTTGAGTTGATCACCTTCGACCGTCATGTATCCGGCAGTTTGCTGATTTCGAAAAGGCACGGCAAATTCTTCCTGAACCCTGACGTTGTACTTCTTGTTGATGCGGCCAAGATCGACCTGTCCTTCCTTCATCAGCAACACAAGTTCGCGAATCAACATCTGGTGGGCTGTCGGTCTCAGCGCTCGATTGATCGGTAGTTCGCCGCGATTGACGGTTTCCATGTAATCTTCGATCCCATCGAGATTCTGGTAATGCACACCCTGGAAATGTCCGAAGCTGGAAACGCCCGTGGCGATTAAGTCACTGCCTCGGAACAAATGGTCGCGGTACACAAAATGATCGGTGGCCGGATTTTTGATCATCTCATTGCCGCTTGAAACGTGATATCCGGCCGCGAGCAGTCGATCCATCGCTTCACTCACCCAGCGTCGTTTCGTCGGCCAGTCAGCGACCGGCGATGCGATTCCCGTTTCACGCATCTCCTTTGAGATCACGGTATTGAACGGCAGTTCCATCTGGTACATCGTAATATTGTCCGGCTGCATTTCAGCCGCCTTTTCGACACAGCGATGCCAGTTTTCGTCGGTCTCCCCAATCATGCCGGCGATCAGGTCAATGTTGACCTGCGGAAACCCGACCTGTTGAATCCAGTCATACGCCCGCATGATCTCCGGCGACAAATGCGCGCGACCGTTTTCTTCCAGAATGTGATCGTCAAAGTTTTCTACCCCCAGCGAAATGCGCGTGATGCCCATGTCACGAAGAGTTTCAAGTTTCTCCAGATTCAGAGTACCCGGTTCGCATTCGAATGTGACTTCTTCGGCGCGGTCCCAGGAAATGTATTCGCTCATCCGGTCGCGGAGTGATCGCAGTTGCCTTGAACTCAGGTAGCTGGGCGTGCCACCGCCGAAGTAGACAAATTTCAGCTCACGGTTTCCAATGGCGGCGCGCTGGCTGATGAGTTCCATCTCGCGCATCAAAGCCTGAACGTAGTTTTCGATCGCCTGGGCGTTCTGATTGGTGTACACCCGGAAGTAGCAGAATTTGCAGCGTTTGCGACAGAAAGGGATGTGAATGTATAAACCCAGCGGAGTTCTGGCTGTTTCACCCGGATCTGAGTCCAACGCTTCAATCGCGATCGGGACGAGCTCGGACTTCCACTGCGAGAAAGGTGGGTAGTTGGAGATGAAGTAACTGCCGACTTCGGTGGTCGTTGCTGTTTCAGTTGTCGTCATGAGTTTTTCACCAGTCCTCGGGAAGCCCCGACGGGAAAAGTCTGAAACGGCATCCGGGAGTCTGTCTGAATACGGCTGTTTTTGTGAGCGGCAAGGCGCTAGCCGCCGGTCTTTGCAGGCGAATCACCCGCAGCTAGCGCCTTGCGGCTCACGATTTTTGCGAATCAGGACAGACTCCCAAGCCCAATGCTTCTGGGTTCACTGTATAAGGAATGGCGTCGGATTCCAATGGGATTGACGAATGCCGTGATTCCCGTGATCAATTCCGATAAGGTAAACTGTGCGGAATGTCCGGAATAGTTCGCCTGCGTTGGCTTTTTCGTTTAACGGCGAGCCGCAGGCGTAGGCGAAACTCGCCAGAGACGCCTGCGGCTTGCCGTTAAACCCGGATTATTCACGTAGGCCGGACCAAATTCGCGTAAGC
>CAZFDW010000169.1:0-11798 GCA_964517865.1 uncultured Chitinophaga sp. | reverse complement strand
CTGCCCATTTTGCGCGCATCTTTTCGGCCGTAGTTCTTTGGGATTTCGAAATTCGCACTTCGGATTTGCGGCTTCGCCGCGCTAGGGTTGCAGTGCCTTGAAATGGCGGTGTCGCCCTCGTTCGTGGTCCGGACAATAACCGCATCGCACACTTCAGGGGTAGGCCTTACCGAGCAAACCGGAAAATGCCGGAACGGCGACCGCCAGTCGAACGCAAGTCCTGCCGACAAGGTGTCACAACGTGAAACTCGGGTTTGCGCTGTTCCGGCAAACGCGGCGACCTTGGTCCGTCTATGGCCTACTCTGAAACGGTGACGGCTTCTCTCGAACGATAGCAGTCCGCTACTCGCTTTGATTCTCGGGCAGGGTTTGTAACCTGAGAGACGGCACAGATTTTTCTATTCAGGCAGTGGTTTCAGGAATGAGCTTTGATGACCGATATTCATGATTTGACACGCCGCTTACAGCGAGTTGCCGATTCGAAAATTGTACTCTTCGTTGCCGATGGACTTGGTGGTTTGCCGTTGCAGCCAGGCGGAAAGACAGAGCTGGAAACTGCAAACACTCCGAACCTTGACGCGCTCGCGCAGCGCGGGGTGTTGGGCATGAGTATTCCAGTGCTGCCAGGGATCGCGCCGGGAAGTGGTCCGGGACATCTGGGATTGTTCGGTTACGACCCGTTAAAGTACGACATCGGCCGCGGGGTCCTTGAAGCGCTGGGGATTGATTTTGCATTGACGGATCGCGACGTTGCTGTCCGAGGCAACTTCTGTACGATCGATGAGGCCGGCAATATCACGGATCGTCGCGCGGGACGCATCTCAAGCGACATTGCGGCAAAACTGTGCGAGAAGCTGGACAAAATCCAGATCGCCGGCGTCGAGATCTTTGTGCGTCATGTGAAGGAGTATCGGCTTGTCATCGTGATTCGTGGGGAAGGGCTTGGCGGCAACGTGAACGACACCGACCCGCAGCGAACCGGAGTTCCTCCGCTGAAGCCGCACGGAGCGGACGCCGCGTCGCAGAAAACTGCAGAGATTCTTGCCGAGTTCAAGCGTCAGGCAGCGGAAGTTCTGAAAAACGACGCGCCGGCGAATCTGCTCACCATGCGTGGCATCGCTAAAATGCCTCCGATTCCGAAATTCCAGGAGGTCTACGGAACTCGCGCTGCTGCGATTGCCGTGTATCCGATGTATCGCGGGCTGGCTCGCCTGGTGGACATGGACATTCTGGATGCCGGCCACACGCTGGATGATCAGATGAAGTGCCTGGAAGCCAACTGGTCCAAATACGATTACTTCTTCATTCACTTCAAGTACACCGACAGCACAGGCGAAGACGGCAACTTTGACGCCAAGGTCAAACGCACCGAAGAGTTCGATTCGGCCATTCCGAAAATCATCGCACTCAAGCCGGACGTGTTGATCATCACCGGCGACCACAGTACTCCGTCCAAGATGAAGTCGCACAGCGGACATGCCGTTCCGACGATGCTTGTCGCTGAAAATTGCCGTTTTGATGGTTCCCGTCAATTTGGCGAATCCGCCTGCCGCATAGGCGAATTGGGGCATTTTGAAGCCAAATACCTGATGTTGCAGGCACTGTCACATGCCGGGCGACTGGAGAAATACGGGGCCTGATTCCTGCATGGACAATCGGTCTTCTGCTGATTTCCGGATATCTGTTACCCTTCAGCGTCGTTTGCAATTGGTATTGTAAAAAAGGGGTCAGGAACCAATAGCCAAATGGCCCAGAGGGTGCTCCGCACTATTGGTTCCTGACCCCTTTTTGAAGCACAAGTGAACCGTTTGATTCCATGTGAGATACTTTCGCTGTGTTTTCCGAGGCCCGCCTCATTCGCCGGAGATCCGAAATGTTCGTTCGTTGCCTGACTGTTTTCTCATCCATCACGGTGCTTATCAGTAGCGTGTCCATTGCGTTCGCTCAGGAGCAGTTGGCATGGAAATTCACGCCCGGTGAATCGCTGAAATATGTTGTGAAGCAGAATATGAATATGACCATGGACGTGGCGAGCAAGAAACAGTCGATCGCCATGAACCAGACCATGGACATGCAGTGGAAAATTACCGACGTCGATTCAAGTAACGGAGACGCAATCATGTCTCAAACGATCGACCGTGTCCAGATGACATCGCAGGGTGGTCCGTTCGGCGTAGTTGCATACGATTCTGCTGGCGACAAGATTCCGGACACACCTCTCGGGAAATCCATGGCCGAAGTCTTCCGCAAGATTATTGGTGAGAAATTCGGCGTTCGCATGAAAGCGACCGGGAAGATCGATCAGGTGACGGTTCCGCAGTCGTTGATCGATGCATTGAAGCAAGCCGGATCGGCGGGCACTGCACTGGATGAAGCGACTCTCAAACAAATGATGACACAGTCTGCAATCACACTTCCCGAAACAACGCTCAAACCGGACGATTCCTGGGACAGTGTACAACAGGTCGAGTTGCCGTTTGGGACGATGACGGTCACATCACAGTTGACTTATCAGGGAATTGATTCCGGCAGTGGACATGCAAAGATTGCAATGATCCCCGTGATTTCAGTGGCCCCCAAACCGGGAGCTCCCCTCACTCTGACACTCACAAAATCTGAAGGTACGGGTCTTGTGCTGTTTGATGTCGCCAAAGGTCGCATTGCAAAATCGGACCTTGATCTCACGATGCAGATGCAGGTGAAGTCGTTCGGCCAGGTCATTGATCAAACGATTAAACAGACGACGTCGATGACGCTCGCGAACTGACGCAGCGGTGCCGGGGTGGCCTGGAAATGGGGTCAGGAACCAATAGTGCTTAGCGCGGGCTTCGTCCGCAACCGAAACAAGTAAGAACCGGCTTTGAACAATCAGCCGTCCTGGTTTCTGACTTTTGGTGAATTCCGTCTATCAGCCGTATGAGAACATTCAAAGTTCTCATGCGGCTTTATTCTTTGAGCGAGGTTGTTGCCTCTGATCCTGCAAGGCGTCCTTCAGTGACGGGAACTCTGCTGTGAAACGAATTTTTCTGACGCTGGCCGTACTGGCGAACATCACACTGCTGATCGCATTTGTATTGGGCTGGCAAGTGGGCGACATCACAATTCTCAATGGCCGTGACTCGGAAGTCAACCATCGTATTGGCACTCATCTGCTGGTTGGACTGGGCGCTCTGACAAGCGCCACCATGGTCCATGCGTTGCTCCTGACATACTTCATGGGAACCGGGCGATGGATCGAAGAGACGTCTCAGGCCTACAGACTTTCAGGCGAATGGTATCGCCGGAATCAGCGGACAAAGTATGGAGTTCTTCCAGGAATTCTGTGCAGTTTCCTGATGCTTGTTGTGACGGGCGCGCTGGGAGCCGTTGCTGATCCTGCAACACTCGTGTCGTTGGAGAAAACGCTGGGCATCAACGACTCAACATTGCACTTCAGTGCGGCGGTCTGCACGTGGATTGTCAACCTGATCGTCAACCTGACGCAGTATTTCGCCATTGCCAAAAACTCCGCCATCGTCGAAGGCGTACTTGCCGAGGTGCGTCGGATCCGTATCGAAAAAGGGCTGCCGGTCGATTAAGACGCTTTAAAAAATCAATGACTCCGGATTCTATGTGCAGCTCCCAAATGGTTTTGAAGCGAAAATCGAGTGTGGCAGAATGCTTCGTTTAACGGCGAGCCGCAGGCGCAGGCGGCAGAGAATTCGCCTGCGCCTGCGGCTCGCCGTTAAACCAATGAGATGCTGCTGCGTGGGGGACAATCTGCATCAGGGCAGCAACTGGTATCGATTGCAACGATTCAGCAGATGACCGCCCGGCATCGTGTGGGAAAATTCGACCAAACTCTGCAGCATACGGTGGACTTTGGTCTGGGAGTCCTATGCAATTCGAATCAGTATGGCGTTGAAACTGTCCCGTATAATTTTGGACAGTATGCAGCATCAGCGCCGCAATCAGACGATCAATAATGCGATGCACGAGGATCCTGGACTCACTTAACGCGGGCTTTGCCCGCAACCCATAGTGACCCGTCACTCCGTGGCGGGAAGACTCGCGTCGGAGACACGAGCAACAATGATTCGCGCACGGTGCGCGGATAACGCAGAGTAAGACTTTAAACCTGGCTTTCATCGGCAACTCCCACGCACCTACAGAACACCTGACTCTCATGCAAACTCTTCTCGTGACCGGCGGAGCTGGCTTCATCGGCAGCTGTTTTATCCGGCGTGCGATCTCGCGATCGGATGTGCGGATTATCAATCTGGACAAACTGACGTACGCTGGGAATCCGGATTCACTGCCGCCTGCGGACAGGAACCTGCATGCGTTAGTGGTCGGCGACATCGGCGACGCCGCGCTGGTGCGGCAGTTGCTCAACATGCATCAACCGACTGCCATTATCAACTTTGCGGCAGAATCGCATGTCGATCGGTCGATTGACGGCCCGCTGACATTTGTGGAAACAAACGTGCAGGGCACGTGTCGCATGCTTGAAGAAGTGCGACACTACTACGCAAAGCTGAACGGCTCAGCGAAGGATGCTTTCCGTTTTCTGCATGTTTCTACCGACGAAGTTTACGGATCACTCGGCAACACAGGACTGTTTACCGAAGCAACGCCGTACGCTCCAAACAGTCCGTACTCCGCCAGCAAGGCTGCGTCAGATCATTTTGTGCGGGCTTATCATCACACGTATGGCCTGCCGACGCTGATTACGAACTGCTCAAACAATTATGGGCCGTACCAGTTTCCGGAGAAACTGATTCCGCTCATGATTTTGAACGCCATCGAGGGCAAACCGTTGCCGGTGTATGGCGATGGACTCAACGTGCGCGACTGGTTATTTGTGGAAGACCACTGTGCTGCGATTGAGTGTGTTCTTGCAGGCGGTCGCATCGGAGAATGCTACAACATCGGTGGTCTCAACGAGCAAACGAATCTCAGCATCGTCAAAATGATCTGTGCCACGGTCGATCGACTGCAGCCCAACCTCTTGCACGGTCCCTGTGAAGGTCTCATTACCTACGTGAAGGATCGTCCCGGCCACGATCGCCGCTATGCAATCGATGCATCAAAGATCGCCGATGAACTTGGCTGGAAACCGCAGCAGGATTTTCAGTCTGGCCTTGAGCTTACGATTCGCTGGTATCTCGAAAACCCGACATGGGTCGCACGAATCCAGAGCGGCAAATACCGCGGCGAACGCCTGGGTCTGGGTGGTTGAGTCTGGTAATGACCGTTCTGGCTGAGACGAATTGGCGTCCTGTAGCACCGCATTCACACGCTCGGCAAAAGATAGCGATTCGAAGAGTCAAGCCGCCTTGGACGGCAAAACACCCAGTCTGCCAAAATCAGTTTTGCCAGGGACCAGATCCGATCTGAGAAAAAAGAAACGTGTGAGTTGTTCGGGAGCCTTGCAAACTTATCGACATTCTTCACACTCTGCGAAACTTCCCGAAACTCACCCACACTCTGTGCTTCCCTCCTGCAGGTTTCCCATGAAGTCGAACAGCCTGACACGGTTGTCATCCGGATTTGTCTTTCTTGCATCTCTGTTCCTCGCGGCTGCGCAGCCGCAATCGGCCATTGCCGGAGAAGCCGACCTCATCATCCCTTCGCTGGATCGACCGATTGCGCTCGGACTCAGCGGGGAGATGCTGCTTTTCGGAGGGATCGCGATCAGTGTCCTGGGACTGGCGTTCGGGATGTGGATCTTTGCGCACCTGAAAAACCTGCCCGTTCACAGGTCGATGCTTGAAGTTTCGGACCTCATCTACGAAACCTGCAAGACATATCTGAAGACTCAGGGCAAATTCATTTTGCTGCTGTGGGTGTTTATTGCAACGGTCGTCGCGGTCTATTTTGGCAAACTGGCTCTTTACCGCGATCCAGTAACGCTGGCAGAAACGCACGGATTTCCACTCAGCCTGGTCGGCATTATTCTGCTCTTTTCCCTCGTTGGAATCGCCGGCAGTTACCTGGTAGCGTGGTTTGGAATCCGCGTCAACACGTTTGCGAATTCCCGCACGGCCTTCGCCAGCCTCGCCGGGAAGCCGTACCACTGTTATGCGATTCCACTGCAGGCTGGAATGAGTATCGGAATGATGCTGATCAGCGTCGAACTTCTCATCATGCTCTGCATCCTGTTGTTCATCCCGGGCAACTACGCCGGGCCATGTTTCATCGGATTTGCGATCGGTGAAAGTCTGGGCGCTGCTGCGTTACGAATTGCCGGCGGAATCTTTACGAAGATTGCCGACATCGGGTCGGATCTGATGAAGATCGTGTACGGGATAAAAGAAGATGATGCCCGAAATCCTGGTGTGATCGCCGATTGCACGGGAGATAACGCGGGAGACTCTGTCGGCCCCAGTGCGGACGGTTTTGAAACGTACGGAGTCACCGGTGTGGCGCTGATCACTTTCATTTTGCTGGCCATCAATCCGGAAAGCGTCAAGCTGATCGCAGGTGATGCGGTCGATTTTCACGAAGGACTGCAGGTGCAGTTGCTCGTGTGGATCTTCGTGATGCGCGTGATGATGGTGGTGGCTTCGGCAGTGTCGTACTTTGTCAACGAAGCGCTGACACGTGCCCAAAGCCTGAATGCAGACAAGATGGAGTTTGAAACACCTCTGACACGTCTGGTCTGGATCACATCCATCGTGTCCATCGTGATGACCTACGCAATTTCCTGGGTCACCATCGGACCGACTGCCGCCACAGGACCACTGGCCGGTGATGCTTCCCTGTGGTGGATCCTGTCATCCATTATTTCCTGCGGGACGCTGGCTGGCGCGGTGATCCCGGAATTTGTCAAGATCTTTACGTCCACGAAATCTGCTCATGTGAAAGAAGTTGTCCGCTCATCGGAAGCGGGTGGGCCGTCGCTGAATATCCTGTCCGGACTGGTGGCAGGGAATTTTTCCTGCTACTGGCTGGGCTTGAGCATTGTGGGTTTGATGACCGTGGCGTATGCGTTTTCACTGCATGGTCTGGAAACCTTTATGCAGGCACCGAGTGTATTTGCATTCGGGCTGGTGGCATTTGGATTCCTTGGCATGGGGCCAGTGACAATCGCTGTCGATTCCTACGGGCCGGTCACGGATAACGCGCAGTCGGTTTTTGAATTGTCACTCATCGAAAGTGAACCCAACATTTCGCAGGAGATCCAGAGGGACTTTGGCTTCACGCCGGTCTTTGAGCGTGCCAAGCATCTGCTGGAAGAAAACGACGGAGCGGGCAACACGTTCAAAGCCACGGCCAAACCCGTTCTGATCGGAACAGCGGTCGTGGGTGCGACCACGATGATCTTTTCGATCATCATGAACCTGACCGAACAGCTGACCGCTGACCTTGATAAACTCTCGCTGCTTCACGCTCCGTTCATGCTGGGACTGGCGACGGGCGGCGCAATTGTTTATTGGTTCACCGGTGCCTCGATCCAGGCCGTCACCACAGGTGCTTACCGCGCAGTGGAATTTATCAAAGCCAATATCAAGTTGGATGGCGTGACGAAGGCATCTGTGGAAGACAGCAAAAAGGTCGTCGAAATCTGCACCATTTACGCGCAACGAGGGATGTTTAACATCTTCCTGTGCATCTTCTTTATCACACTGGCGTTTGCCTTCGCGGACCCGTTTTTCTTTATCGGTTACCTTGTGTCCATTGCGATTGCGGGACTCTATCAGGCCATATTCATGGCAAACGCGGGTGGTGCGTGGGACAACGCCAAGAAGATCGTGGAAGTCGATATGCACGAGAAAGGGACTGCGTTACACGCCGCCACTGTCGTGGGTGATACAGTGGGCGACCCGTTCAAAGACACGTCGTCCGTGGCTCTGAATCCGGTCATCAAATTCACGACTTTGTTCGGCCTGCTCGCCGTGGAACTCGCCGTCAGTATTTCGAAAGAACAGTCAGCTCTCGACTTCCATAACAGCACCGGAATTTCGCTCAACCTGGTGATTGCCTTAGGTCTGTTCCTGATCGCTTCCTTCTTCGTGCATCGATCCTTCTACGGAATGCGCATTGGCGAAAAGGCTTAACAGCCATGCCTGATAGTTTTCGAACGCGACTCCGCAATGGCGAACGCCTGCTGGGCACCATGGTCACGCTGCCAACTGCGTCCACGGCGGAAATCCTTGCCGACGCAGGCTTCGACTGGCTGTTCATTGATGGCGAGCACGGACCACTCGATACAGCGGATGTCCTTGGCATCCTGCAAGCCGTGAGTCATCGGATTGCGTGTATCGTCCGTGTCCCGGCGTGCGACGAAGTTGCGATCAAGAAAGTCCTCGACCTTGGTGCGGCAGGCATCATCGTGCCGCAGGTGAACACTGCCGAACAAGCCGCTGACGTTGTCCGATATGCACGCTACGCACCGGAAGGAAGTCGCGGTGTGGGTCTGGCTCGCGCTCATGGTTACGGGTTTCGCTTTGCCGAATACGTGGCCAGCGCGAACGCAGACATTTCGGTGATTGTGCAGGCGGAGCACCGGTCAGCGGTAGACAATATCGAGGCCATCATTAAGGTTCCAGGCGTCGATGCGGTCCTGCTGGGACCATACGATCTGTCGGCCAGCTACGGCAAGATGGGGCAGATTTCCGATCCCGAAGTGCTGGACGGAATTGATCGCATCACGCAGGCCTGTCAGGCGGTCCAGATGCCGCTGGGCTATTTCGGCATCTCATTCGATGCCGTGAAGCCATGGATGGACAAGGGTTATTCGCTTGTCGTCGCTGGTGTGGATGTCCTGTTTCTCGGCAACGGCGCACGACGCATGTTCAAAGAACTGCAAAGCGTCCCGCCGCAACTGTAAGCCGATTTCGCCGAAATCGGCGTTTCGTTCTTTGGTGGCCAACGAAACCTTGCGTTGGCTAACAACCCGTCCATCAAAAAAATCCGTCTCTTCCGGACTGTGTCTGGGCCATAGTTGTGCGAAAGTGCAGGGAATCCCGTCGGCGGAGCGACGGGTGTACCGTACACCCGTCGCTCCGCCGACGGGATTTTGCAGCGTTGGAGATTTCGCAGCGGCAAAACGCGGAGTTGAATCTGGACAAGTCCTAAGTCGATCGAGCTCCAGGCAACGCTTCAGAGACCGCTTTCGGAGGGAGTGCGAGACGGTCGAATCTCCGATTTCAGCGAAATCGGGTTACTTCAGAATCTTTTGGATCGCGGGCACCAGTTCAACCGCTTCCAACGACGTCGAGATCACTTTTCCCTGAGAATCCACCAGCCAGACGGTCGGGCTTTGGGCGATTCCCCAGAAGCGGACGAGCGGACTGTTCCAGGATCGTTGTTCTCCCTGCGTGAAGAAGATCTGCTGGCCGGGAACCTTGTGATTTTCAAGATACGCATTCAGCGTCGCTTCGTCTTCATCCAGCGCGACGCCCACCATGCGCAGTTTTGATGATGGCAGAGCTGTACTGATCTGTGCCAGCACGGGCAGGAGATCCGCCGTAAAATCTGCGCTCTCCGAATCCCAGAAAAAGATGATCGTCGGAATTCCGCTGAAGTCATCGGATGATATGAAACCTCCATCAAGTGTCGGGCCGGAAAACTGCGACAGCATTTGTCCGGCCAGAGCCATACGACGGAGCGATGCTGTCGCTTCCTGACCCTGATCTGTCGTCGCGAATTTTTCAGCCAGGGCGGCGTAGCACAGCCGCGATTCTGTCAGCAGTCTGGTGGACAGTTCTTTGTCGGTGCTCGCCAGCGACTGCAGTTCACAACTGCGTGCCGCGCCAAACAGCAGACTGGCCGCGCGCGGAGCCTGCTCGGGAAATCGATCGGCGAATTCGCGAGCCCAGCGCGACAATGTTTCAAACCACACCGGCTGGGATTTTCCCACTAATCCGGCTTTCGTATGGGCAAACCTCGCGATGTAATACACACCTTCCGCTGCCGCAATCGATTTCTCGTCACGTTCGTTGAGTGCCTGCACGTCGGCGTAAAACAAATCGACGTCTTCCTGGGTTCCGACCAGAGCCATCTGGAAGCGGGCTTCCAAAAGTTGTCCGACGGCCAGATGAAACTGCGTTCTGCGGACTTCTTCGTTCATGGTGAGCCGCAGTACTTTCGTCGCCATGTCCACGATACGCTCGTTACGTTCACGCCGGGTTTTTCGCGCTTCGGCAAGATCTGTCGGTACGGGTGAAATCCGGAGCTGTTGAATATCGCGAAGTGTTTGAGTCGCCTCGTCGTCGGGGAACTGTGACTTCTGGCCGTTTTCCGGATTTGATTTCGATCCGTCCAGCTCACCGGATTTGCCGGCGTTATCGATGCTTGCCACGACACCCGGAGCGCGGGGATTCGCTTCAGTCGTCCCCGAATCTGCCGTCCGGACAGTGTTGTCGGCGGTGACTGTGCCGGCTGTTGCCGAACTCAGTTCTGAAGATCCATCGCCACATCCCGAGACGATCCCAATCACCAGCAGGACACTGGACAGCCGTGAAAATTTAGAAATCCACATCAACGTCGATCCTTCGCAGCGTTGGTTTTTGAACTCACATCGCACCGGGTTTTGTAGAGAAAACCGCCGTTCAGGAAAATACGAGTCTTGAAAGGGAACAATTTGCCCGAGTTCCGGAGGTCACTTTGTGGCAAAACTGCATGAGATTCAGTAGTTCTACGTCAGCGAGGGATCCCGCGTCGGAGACTCGGGGAACAGCGGCGGAAAACTGCCCGAGATTTAGCAGTTCTGTGTTCTCACCAGAAATTTCGGCTCCACACAACATCCCAGGAAGACCAAATTGGAAACAGATCCGAGCAAACTGCACGTCCTGGCGATTCACGCCCATCCGGACGATATTGAGTTCCAGTGTGCGGGGACGTTGCGGCGACTTCGGAAACTGGGCTGCCGAATTTCCGTTGCGACAATGACGCCGGGAGACGGTGGCAGTGCAGAATTCAACGCCGAAGAAATTTCCGCGATCCGACGCGAGGAGGCTCGCCGTGCCGCAGTGATTCTGGAAGCAGAATGCTCCTGTCTTGAATTCCGTGATTTATCCATCGTATTCGACAATGACAGCCGACGTCGGATGACGGAGTTCCTGCGCCGCACGGCTCCGAATATCATCCTGACTGCACCGCCGATTGACTATATGCACGACCATGAAATCACGAGTGCGCTGGTGCGGGATGCGTGTTTCAATGCGTCCGTGCCAAACTATCGCACATGTCAATGGGATCCGGCTCCGCCGACGCTCAGGATTCCGTGGCTGTACTATGTGGATCCTGTTGAGGGAACCGATCATTTTGGAAATCGCATCGCGCCGGATTTCGTCGTGGATATTTCTGAGGAAATGCCCGCCAAGCTGGAAGCTCTGGCCTGCCACGCCAGTCAGCGTGAATGGCTTCGGCGTCAGCACGGAATGGACGAATACATGGATGCCTGCGAACGATGGAGTCGGCAGCGCGGCAATGAAATCGGGACGCAGTACGGCGAGGGTTTTCGTCAGTACAAAGGCCATCCACACCCTGTCAAAAATCTACTTGGTGAATTACTTGGGTTTTCGTAGGATGGACATTCAAGCTTTAAAAAACAATGGCCCGCTTAGGCGAGCGGCGGTAAAGAACATACCCACACTAACCCGAAGCGCCAGCGAGGCAGCCTCGCTGGCGCTTCGGGTTGGTAAATTCTTTACTGCCGCTCGCCTTATTCACTGGGATTGAAGCATCTGGATTTCATCTGCCTACGCGCGCAATCGGGACGTTTTTTCCTGCCACGAAACAACCCAAAAAGCACAAAGAAAGCAAAACACGATCCATGAAATGAGTGAGTTTTTGGTAACCGTTCACGA
>CAZFDW010000168.1:0-11800 GCA_964517865.1 uncultured Chitinophaga sp. | reverse complement strand
TAACAACCGGCGGCTAGCGCCTCGCGGCTCACAAAAATAGCAGCATTCACACAGACTCCCAAGCTCAAAATCACCTGTCATGCATTCATAATAGCAGGCGAGGAACAAGTCCTGTAGCCCCGGAATTGATTTCCTCAATCAAAGTCTGAGTAGATCCGTCCGGATGAATTGTGGGGCGGATGACCCGAGTCCGCCCCTGAATCGTCAAAAAAGGCTGATAAACATCAAAATAGAATTCGAAAAGTGCCACGCAGCACCCATTTTCCTGCAGCTGGCCCGCAGAGAAGTTGCAGCAGTTTTTTTCCGAAAAACCGAATTGTTGATTCAAAGACATCGATGAGAAGTCTGTCTTTCGAGGAATCCGCCTGATCGTTGCAGAGTCCAAAGCGATTCGCCAAACTTCGGAAAGTCGCTGCCGCGTTTTACCCTGAAATCCAAAGACTTAGCGGGCCTCAACACCTTCAAATGACAATCACTGACGCTCTTCACAACAGCCGCTTCCTGAAAGCGGTGCGCCGCGAGCCCGTCGATACGACTCCGCTGTGGATTATGCGTCAGGCCGGGAGATATCTGCCCGAATACATGGCCGTCCGCAGCAAAGTCACGTTCATGGACTTGTGCAAGACGCCTGAGCTGTCGTGCGAAGTCACAGTGACCGCCCAACAGGTGTTGGGGGTCGATGCGGCGATTCTGTTTGCCGATCTGTTGCCGATTCTGGAACCCATGGGGATTGATCTGGAATACCAGAAGGGTGAGGGCCCCGTCATTCACAATCCACTTCACACCGGCCGCGATGTTGATCGACTGCGCGCACTCGATTCCATGGATGCCGTTGATTACGTCTTTCAGGCCATTCGCCTGATTCGTCGCGCGCTGCCGAACGATATTCCACTCATTGGTTTTGCCGGAGCACCTTTTACACTGGCCTCTTATTGTATTGAAGGCGGGGGTTCAAAGAACTATGTCCGTACGAAGTCGCTCATGTACAACGATGAGAGTGCCTGGAATGTGCTGATGAGCCGATTAGTGGACACCGTGATTCTGTACCTGCAGCAGCAGATAACGGCAGGTTGTCAATGCGTCCAGATCTTTGACAGCTGGGCGGGTTGTCTATCGCCATCCGATTATCGCCGCTACGTGCTGCCGCACACAAAGCGACTGGTTCAATCCGTCAAAGACTGCGCGCCTGTGATCAACTTTCTCAATGGCAACCCCGCGCTGCTGCCATTGCAGCGGGAAGCGGGAGGGAATGTGATGGGAATCGACTGGCGGTCTCAACTGGATGAAGCATGGCAGACTCTGGGACACGATGTGGCCATCCAGGGAAATATGGATCCGGTTTCCATCTACGCTGATCTTCCGGTGCTCAAACAGCGTGTCGCAGATGTCTTGCATCTGGCCGCCGGACGTCCGGGGCATATTTTCAACCTGGGACACGGGGTGATGCCTGACATGAATCCGAATCACGTCAAAGCCGTGGTGGATTACGTGCATGAACTAGGGAGCCAGCGGTGACGGAATCAGGGCCCAGCACTGCCACCACACCGACTCGCAGAGTTGCCGTGATCGGAGGCGGCATCACAGGACTCGCAGCAGCTCAAAGACTGGTGTCACGTTCAGACAACGTGCAGGTTGTGCTCCTGGAGGCTTCGCGACGACTGGGCGGAATTATCCGCACCGAGTCGGCCGATGGATTTCTGATGGAGCTGGGCCCCGATTCTTTCATCACCAACAAACCTGCGGCGATCAGGCTTTGTGAAGAAATAGGCTTCTCGGATCAGTTGATTCCGACTGATACCGGTTTTCGTCGTTCGCTGGTGCTCCGCAACGGAAAACCGATGCCGGTACCCGACGGATTCATGCTGATGGCTCCATCAAATCCCTGGGCGATTCTGACGACCCCGATCCTGTCGTTAACCGGCAGATTGCGATTGCTCAGCGAAGTGCTGATCGCACGCCGAACCAATCACGACGACGAAAGCCTCGCCAGTTTCGTGCGGCGGCGATTCGGCCAGCAGACTCTTGAACGCCTTGTGCAGCCATTGATCGGCGGGATTTACACAGCGGATCCCGAAAAGCTGAGTCTGAAAGCGACAATGCCTCGTTTTTCTGAGATGGAACAGTCTCACGGCAGTGTCATTCGCGCGACACTGGCACAACAGAAACTCGACCGCAAACGCTCTGCCGGACACCAGGTTGCCCGCCATGATTCCTCTGGCAGTGGAGCACGTTACGGATTGTTTGCCACTGCCATCGGTGGCCTGAGTGATATGGTGACGGCGATCGAGCGGATATTGCGACAATCGGGGCGAGTCGAAGTACAGTTGGGTGCGGAAGTCAGCCGTATCGATCAGCCGACAGCCTCAGATTCGCAGTGGGAAGTTCAGCTCCGGGGTCAATCGCCATTGAAGTTTGACGCCGTGATTATGACCTTGCCAACTCATGCCGCCGCCCGCATTCTGAAGACCGCCATCAGTCCGGGATTGCACACTGAATTGCAGGAAATCGAATATGCGTCGAGCGCGATTGTGGTGAGCGGTCATCAGTTGTCAGACTTCGATCATCCGATGGACGCATTCGGGCTCGTCGTACCGGCGATTGAAGGGCGTAAAATTCTGGCCGTGAGTTTCTCCAGTCGTAAGTTTCCGGAGCGAGCACCTGCAGGACAGATCCTGCTGAGGACCTTTGTCGGGGGCGCGATGCAACCAGAACTGCTGAACCACGACGACGATACGATTGCTGGATTTGTGAATGACGAATTGCGTTCGATTTTCGGGATGAAAGCGGAGCCCATGTTCAGCGAAGTGATCCGTTACAACAACGCCATGCCGCAGTATCACGTCGGGCACCTCGATCGCGTCGCCCGGATCGACTCACTGTTGAAGAACACACCTGGACTGCATCTCGCCGGCAACGCCTACACGGGCGTTGGCATCCCTGACAGCATTGCCAGTGGCTGGAATGCTGCTGATAACGTCGTGGGAAACTAAGTGCCGCTGCCTGATCCTGTCGCTTTCCTTACGGACCTTTGGCCATGAACAAAGCATTCGTGCGTGAACCCGATGCAGACGGTCGAGTGCTGTGTCCTCGCTGCGGGACGCCGGGAACGGCCGTGGGAACCGGTCCACTGGATACACATATCCAGGAATCTGTGCGGTCCCGGATGGCGGATTCGGGATGGTATTGCGGCTATGCCGCATGCGAAGTTGCCTACTTTAACATGTTCGAACAGTGTGTTCTGGTGCAGGAACTCCGAACCCCCGTTTATCCTTATGATATCGACGCACCGATCTGCGCGTGTTTCGGATTGACCTGGGACGACGTCGAAACAGACTCGCGGAATGACGCCCCTTTGCGAATTCGGGAGTTGCTCACGAAGTCGACGTCACCTGAGGCCCGCTGCCAACTCCTCGCCGTCGATGGTCAGTGCTGCATCCGCGACGTGCAGCAGCTCTACATGAAACTGCACAGAGCCCGATGACGCTTTAAAAAAGTGGTCAGGAACCAACAGTGCGGAACACCCTCTGGGCAATTTGGCTATTGGTTCCTGGCCCATTTTTTAAACGATTATTCTTGGCGCGGTCTTCGCCCGCAACCAAAACGAGTAGGCAGATTTCGCTGAAATCTGCCGGGCCGACTTCGGCGAAGTCGGCCCACATTAGTCGGGCAGGCTGGCGGCTCACAATCCTGGAGTATCGGGACAGACTCCTATCGCGTCCTGAACGTTTCAGCGGCTTGCTCGGCGGTACGATAGTCATCGCGATCGGTCAACAGCACGGTGTGCTGAGTCTTCTGACGCTGACGATGAACTTCCATCTTGACGGACGAGCCGATATCTGAAAGGCTGACAAGATTGATCAGATGGTTTTCGTCGATCACGTTGACGCCATTGAACGATACGATCACATCATCTGGTCGTAACCCGGCAATGACAGCCGGACTTGTTTTGTGGGAATAGACACGGACAATTCTTGCACCCAGAGCTCGTGCGAGCCCCAGTCGCTGAGCTGCCGCATCGGTAAAGTTGTTGTCCAGTTCGACACCCAGATAAGCTCGGCGAACTTTGCCGTGCTGAACCATCTGATCAAATACGTGTCGAACCAGGTTGCTCGGGATGCTGAACCCGATTCCTTCATTGCCGCCACTGTTGGAAGCAATTGCCGTATTGATTCCCACAACACTGCCATAAATGTCGATGAGGGGCCCGCCACTGTTGCCGGGATTAATGGCTGCGTCCGTCTGAATAAAGTCCTGATTCGTCACCGACTGATCGGACGTCAATGAAAGATCGCGGCGACCTTTGGCACTCACAATCCCCATCGTGACTGACTGGCTGAGACCAAACGGACTGCCAACAGCCAGGACAAAATGCCCTATTTTCACAGAATTGCTGTCACCCCAGCGCGCTGTCGGCTGGCCACCGTCTGCAATCTGTATGATGGCGATATCGCTTTCCGCGTCACGGTAGACTTTTTGCGGATGAACCGTGGAACCATCGGCGAGGACGATATCGATGGCTGCATTCTCCGCATCTCGAATCACATGGTTGTTCGTAATCACGAACAAACCGCGCACAGACTTACTTCTCATCAGCACACCGGAACCCGTCTCTTCGACTTTGCGTTCCGCTTCGACGCGTATTGCCTGGATATGCACAGCCGAAGGCATGACGGCGGCGGCGATGTCGGAAATGTGATTCCCGCTCTCCACCAGAGCCGCGGCATTGGCTGGAATGGGGGTTTCGTAGTTTCCTTCTTCATTGACAGCTCGAGCTGACTGAGTCAGCCGCATCGACTCCAGATGTCCACCGATTGCCAGACCGATCGACAACATGCCGATTGAAGCAAGAATTGAAGTTTGACGTCGCGCCATCAACGGACTCTCCGCGGAAAGTTTCACATCCTGTGGCACGGCTCCTTCCGTATAAGACTGGATTGATATCTCTGACTACGCAACAAATGCCATCATGATCATGGTTGTTGCAGACGAGTTCAGAGTTCCGGTGACTTGCCTCCCTGGATTCACCGATGAAGATCTCTCGCTGTCTGCGATCGCACGCAACCGCAGACTGACAAATCTCCACACTGGATATCGATCTGCGGTTTAAGCCAAACCAAATCGAATCCAGTAGAATCCGCCGATCTTCAACTGACATCTCCCGCTGTGCTGTGAAGACGGAGGAATCGTTACAGATGGGGTTCAACGACAATATGCAATTATGGCTGAGGATCAGTTTGCGGAGTCACCGGCAGCGGCTGGTTCTGTGGAATCGGTCGCAGCCGCTCTTCGGTCCTGGCCGCACCCGGCACATGCGGTGGAACTGGTCCGGACGGATGCGCATTCAGTGGAACTTCGAGTTCGGGGAATCGCAATGGTGACCGGCCTTCGTTGGTTGTTCGTGGCACATTGCCGGTGCCTGGATATTCGGTCACCTTCATGTTGGGCACGCCGGTAGAGACATCGTCCGGTCGATTCGCATTTCCTTGAAATCCCGGTCCGGAAAAGCCGCACGAACCGCAGACACCTTCAACTTCACATTGACCGCCACAAGCATCGCAGGTGCCACAACTTCCGGACTGCAGAATCATTCGGCCTTCACAGCCGATGATGTCGTTGTGGCAGATATTGGTGTTGCATTCATTGTTCATAAATGCCGAACCAGCGGTGAAAGCACAACAGTCACCGTTGCCGTGATTGCCACTCGCCTTGCGATGACCTGAGAACGAGTAGGATTGATCGATACTATCGATGGCCTTAGCAAAGTCTCCTAATTCGCTGTTGACCGATTTTTGCAGACAGACCATGCCGGTCATCACACCAATCACCAACACCGTTCCTACAATGACAATTTCTGCAGACAGGATCACTCCGTGCTCATCCTGCCGAAGCGCCTTCAGCAGATTCAACATTGATATTCTCCAGATACAAATTCGAGGGGAAGAGTTCTGTGGCGTGATTCCACGGTGTTTGTTGGCAGTCTGAAAGCGGGCCTGCCAGCCGGTTCGTCGCTTGATCGATGAAGTGACTGTTCGTTGGAGCGTCGAAAGGGATGCATCCGAAGCGAGAATGGGGCATCGATGCCCCACCTCGCGGCGGACGAACACAACGACTGAAAATCCTCTCAGCCGCAGGCGGTTTCTCAGGCCGCCGTCTCCCTCTCTCGCTGCGAACAAAGCCCGGTTGCACTTCGAAGGAATGTCTCTCTCGGGCCCGACTCCGGCTGGCGCTCTGAAAGTCAACAGCCGGCACCGGGTCTCGCACTCCTTAGAATGGGTGCAACCGTTCTCGTCACGACAATCGTTTGAGAATGCACAGCCTGTGCCATTGGAAGTACCAGCACAGTCGGCACGCTGACAACCGGAGCGCAACCACAGACTACAAAAGACGTTAGCGTCGCAACACTGCGGCAGAGAACGTCCGGATTCTCTGCATGCGCGCAAAGAATCTGTTACGCCGATGTCAACGGTTGTGTCAACCAGGCCGAACGTGCGAGGGATGTCGGCTGAAAGGCCAGGCGAATACGTGCGCAGGATCGTCAGACAGAGTACATTGGCCCAAAGGAATCACAGTCGCGGAGTGACTGCGCCGCGGAGGCGACGTCGCTCCGCGACTCGCATTTTCCAGCGATCACGTCGAAAACGCGGGATGACGGCTCATGGCCAATCACACCGATGCGGTTCGGATCCACCTGAAACTCCGCGGCACGCGAACGCACAAGCCTGATGGCGCGGTGCAGATCCTGCACGGGTCCTGCTTCAGGTTGAGACTGCTCATTCGTGGGCGTGTGGTAGGCGCTCGAGCGACGGATCCACATGATAAAAAATGTATCGACCGTGATACGCGCCAACGCAAACAGGGGACCGTGAATCACGGTCCCCTGTCGCATTCTTCAGATTGATTTCAGTGGTCTTTGAGATCCTTGAAGTAACTGCTGGAAATCAATTCAATTCAATCTGGGGCCACTGACAACCTTGTCGATGTACCTCAGCATGATGCACAATCCCGGACTACTTGACGCTCGTACAACCAGCATCTGCTGTGGCACCGCAACCAACGTCTGCTGGCGCACCGCAACCAGCATCTGCTGACGTACCGCAGCCAGATTGACAAGGATCGCAACAGGTTTGAACCGTGCGGCACACGACGCGAGGAACGCACCGAGTCTGTGTCATTGGAACCTGACGAGCAACGCACTTGGTGCGTGTGACCGTACGAGTTTCGCAAACCTGACGGCAAACCGTGTACGGTACCTTGCGAGTGCATGTCTGCTGTGTCATGGTGCAGGTCGTGTAAGGCACCTGACGCGAAATGCACTGTGATACCATGCGGCAGGTGGTGTATGGAATCCGACGAGTTATGCACTCGTCGGTGTAGCTGCATGTCGTGTACGGCACCTTACGGGTGCATGTCTGGTGCGTCATGGTGCAGGTCGTGTAAGGCACCTGCTTCTGACAGGTTTCTGTTACGAATGAGCAGGTGGTGTATGCCACCTTCTTTGTCGTGTGTACCGGAACCTGACGGCAGATGGTGTAAGGAACCTGCTTGTGGCAGACTTCCGGAACCATGCGAGTGCAGGTGATCGTCTTTTCAACCATCTTCGGACACCATTTGCGGCAGCAGATCGTCCGACCTGGGCACTGCACGCAGACTTCTTTCGTGCAGCAGGGGTTGCAGGGATCAACAACACATTTCTTCACTACCGGGCCCGGGATATGACGTGTTTCCGTGATCCATTCGCCTGAGCATTCCTGAACAGTTTTGCATTCAGTGACGGGCTTACAGACGGTGTAGCAAACGTCTTTGTAGCAGGTTTCCGTCTCGGTGCGGCACGTTGTGCAGCACACGTCTTTATAGCAGGTGTTGTACACGGGCTTGCACACGTTGTAGCAGACCGTGCGATGGCAGGTCTGGTAGACGGGCTTGCAGATCGTGTAACACTGATCCCGGTAGCAGGTCTGATAGACAGGCTTGCGCACGTGGCAGGTGACGTCGCGGTAACAGGTCTCGTAGACCGGCTTGCAGACGTTGCATGTGACAGTGCGGTGGCACGTCTGATAGACAGGCTTGCACACCGTGTAACATTCGTCACGGTAGCAGGTCTCGTAGACATTGCGCGTGCATGACACCGGCACGGATTCTGTGCATTGGTCATAGACCGTTTTCATGCACGTGTACTGTTGTGTTTCCCACACAACTTCCTGAACAGTGTGACATTGCGGACCACATCCGCACCGAGCTGCGACGAAATCACCACACGGAGAACACGCAGAAGTCTGACAACCACGAAAACCGCCCGATCCGAGCAATCCCGCTGTCGAAATTCCGCTGTTCAGCAGTATGGCAACTGCAACTGCGGCTCCCAGCATGAGCCTTTTCATTGCCTGTACCTCGATAGTTCTGAAGAGATAAACCCAAGCGCGCGGCAAGCGCACTTTCCTGGTTTACTCTTCGACGACCTCAATTGCACGACTTGATTGACAGGGGATTGCCCGGACCAGCACTCAGACTCTTTGAAGTGCTGACACAGAATAACTCCATCGATCGTTACAGACAGGATTGTCAATCAGGCACGATTCAGCGATCATCATAGATCGGCCGATTCTGCCGCATGCCGGACAGATCGGACCACCAATGCGACCCGTACAGAACGGATACGCAGTCGTAGCGATCTGTCATCCCGCTGCCTCTGCAAATCGCCACCATATCGAATCTGTCGCGTTGCGGGAGGTCGAATTGCCGACCGCGAAGACTGGTTTTTCCGCATGGCTGTTGGCGACGGTGAGACTGTCGGCAAAATGCTGCATCATGGTTGTCGTGCTGGCAGTTTTTGCTAAACTCCCGCCCCTCGCGAACTCGAAAACATCCCGTGTGTCGTTAATTCGCAGTGTGATTCGTGGGCGGCGTAGCTCAGTTGGTTAGAGCAGCGGAATCATAATCCGCGGGTCGGGGGTTCGAATCCCTCCGCCGCTATCTTTGAACCCCGGAAAATGCTGATTTCCAGCGTTTTCCGGGGTTTCTTCATTTCTGGTTACTGCGCTTTGCTGCGCTTTTTCGGGGTTTGCGGCGGGTTGCTGCTGCGCTTTTTGCTGCGCTTTTTCGAAGTGCTCCTCAGTCACCTGCAGATAGTGCTTCGCCGCCACCTTCGGACTGTTGCCCATCCATGCACAAACAACGTGGGTCGGGTAGGTTTCCTGCAGTTCCGTCTGCCTGCTGGCCCTCAGGTTCTGAAACAACTTCGGCCAGGGCTTCAGGCCGGCGCGTTTGACGATTTTCAGGAAGGTTGTCCTGAGGTTGCTTTCGCTGTCGCGAATCTTGGTGACAACGAATTCGCTATCCCTCCGCTCTGCGGCATCCAGCAAAAACGGCAGGAGTTCAGGGAATAGCGGGACATGACGATAGGCTCGCCCTTCATGGTGCTCCGTCTTGGGCGAATGCACGACGATCTTGTTTTGGTCCCACAATATATCGTCCCATCGAAGGCGCACGTGCTCTGATGGTGTTCTGAGCCCACCGAATCGACTGAGGGCAATGATGAGCTTCCACTGCCTGTCGGGGGTGGCGTCAATGCACTTGCGAATATCTGTCTGACTGATGAAGCGAACCCGGTCCTCATTCACCGCTTTCGAGCCCTTCACCTTGGCGAAAGGGTTGTCTGAGCGAATGCCATCATCCATCGCAGCCGTGAAAAAGAGCTTCGCGCCTTCAATGTGCTTGCCGAGGGTGCTGGGGCTGTAGAACTTGGTCCCGTCCTTCTTTGCCATCTTCATCAGATGTAGTTTAAACCTGCTGGCATCGCCTGCGGTAACGGTGGCGAGGTCGCAGTCGTCGCCAAGGAACTCCGAGAGTAGTCGCTTCGTCGTATTCCATTTCCGAATGGTCCGAATCTTGGCATCGGTCCGGCTGTTGATATATCGCTGAAGGAACTCCGAGAGCTTAGCCGCAGTTTGCTCCCCTTTGATTTCCTCGGCTGATTTCCTCACCTCAACGAGCCCAGCTTTTGCCATCCGGTCGTACAGTTTTTCGTCGGTGATGGTTTTCAGCCATTCCACCGTCTGGGGCTTCAGGGCTGAGCCCAGGCCCTTGGCCTGCAGCATCAGTTCCACCTGAGTGAGAATCGGCTGAGCATCCTTGAGGCTCATCTTCCCGAGGCGAACCGCCTTCCTGCTGCCATCAGAATCGGTGAACTGAATTTCCCGCAGGCCTTTTCCACGGGTGACTAAACTTGCCATTCTATTTCCTTCGCTTTGTGATTTTGATTTCGTGCCCAAGGTGCTGCAGCAGTCGCTCCAGCGAATCCAGTGACAATCCACTCTGCCCCTTCATCAGTCTGCCGAGCTGCTGCTGGGGAATCCCTGTTGCTTTCCATATTGCATATCGTGACTGTCCAGATTTTTCGATGAGCTGCCGGACTTGCTCAAGTATCTCACTCATGGGGATAATAACCTCCACGGTTAGTATCCCCGCCGCTGCCCTGTCCGTCAATCCTCCAAACGGGATTCCATCGCCATCGGCTGAACCTTCCGCAGGCCCTGCCCCTGCGCTGGTGGCGTGCTTGGCCTCAATCTCATAAGCCCTTGGCAGGATTTCCGCCGCCCAATTGATACCGTCAACCTCCTGCCTCAGGGCCTCAATCTGCTGCGCCACTGTCTGCGGTTTTTGGGTGTCCACCGCCTCGGCCAGTCGTTTGTCGATGGTGTCCAGATACTTCTGTTGAGCCCACCAGGCGAACCTGCCGAGCCAGAGGCCGAACTCATCGAGCTGCCGCCGGATGGCATCTGCTGCCATCGCTGGGCCTGCAGGTGAGGCCACCGCTTTCGGTGCTGCTGCAGGCGATGCCTGAGGCAGGCAGAGCAGAATTGTCTGCCGGTGTTCGCCGATGGCCTGCCTGATGTCATCTGTGAGCCTGCCGGTGTCGCCGATTACCTCCAGCTCTCCGGCAGAGTTGCGCCGGAAGGTGAGGCCGAGGTTGTTCATCTGGTCAAACAATCCATTCAATGTGGTGCTCATGGTCTTTGGTCCTGTTAGATTGAAGATCCCCGATGTCCTGGGGAGTGGTTTCTTGGTTTCTTGGTTTCTTGATGGGTCAAAAAGGCCCGAATTTGCTTAAGATCCCAAGAAACCAAGAAACCAAGCCCAGGGGATAGGCGGCAGTTTTGGTTTCTTGGTTTCTTGATTTACTTCGCCATCGGGTCAGCAATCACTTCGCCGCCGATGGTCACCTGAGGTGATGGCATCCAGAGCCATCCCTCCGGTGTTCGCTTGCTTTTGATGCAGAGGTGGTCCTTCGCTCGCTGCATGGTGCTCTTGGCGAATCCATCGGATTTGAATCCCGCTTCCATCACCGCCGCCGGGGTCGGTTCGGTGAGGTGCTCCCGCAGCCATTCCACCGCCGCCGCAAACTGGCCTTTCTCGCTGTCACTGCTGCCGGCCTCGCCGTTCACCTTCGCCTGAACTTCATGGATTGTTACACCCGCAGGTTCAATCCATTCGACTCGGGGAAGGGTCACCTGCTGCCCTGCGATGCATCGCTCAACATCCTCGAAGGTAAACCGCCACCCAAGGTCCTCGGCCTTAGAGCAGTTGTTCATCTTGCCGGGAATAAAGAGACGGATTGTTTCGGGGCTCTCCGGATCCTCGATGACGTGCCAGATAACCCGCGCCGTTCGAGTAAGGCCACCGCCGAGGATAGCGGCATCAGGATTGCCCCTTCCGGCAAGGCCTCCCCTGGAATGGTGCTCAATGCAAATCATCGCCACCGCCAACTCGTCGGCGATGGCCTGCAGAGGCTGAATGATGGCCT
>CAZFDW010000167.1:0-11830 GCA_964517865.1 uncultured Chitinophaga sp. | reverse complement strand
ATGTATCTGGATGCCATCGACTGGGTTTCACTTCCGAATACACTCGGAATGAGCCAGTACGGCGACGGAGGCATCGTCGGCACGAAGCCCTACTGTTCCAGCGGCAATTACATCAACAAGATGAGTAACTTCTGCTCAGGCTGTCGGTTCGATTACAAGAAGCGAGTTGGTGACGACGCCTGCCCATACACGACCCTCTACTGGGAATTCATGGACCGGCATGATGATCTTCTCAAAGATAATCAGCGGATGAAATTCCCGATCAGCAACGTGAAGAAGATGCGAGAGAGGCCGCAGGAAATGGCTGACATTCGCACACGGGCCGACGAATTGCGGAGCAATTGGGGTGGCTCGTCACAGTCGCGATGAGAACAGTCTCCTGACAGCCATAACGCTCGAAAGCCATCTTTCGTCGCTCAGCGGGACTGAAGTTCGGTGCCTGAGACTTCAGTGGTTCCGGCCACGCCTGCCAGACTTCATCAAAAGTGATCTGGTTGAAATCCGGAGGAATCAGTGCATTCTCTGTGAGAAATCGGTAGCCCCGATTCGCAGCCGCATGATCGTTATCATCTTCTGCCTGAAGTGCCTTCTTAATTTCCTCTGCGCGGACACCGTCAAGGTTCACAGAGTTGGCGATGTAATTGGTGACCGTTTCCAGCTCCATCCAATAGGCGACCTTGAGTTCCGCGATAATTTGTTCTGTGACGCTGGGCATGATTTGGCTTTCGAGTGAGGATAAATCTAACTGTTGCGAGCAATGACTTTTGAGACTACCGGACTCAGCTCTGCGACGATTAAGAACCCGGCGTCAGGAAAGACCCATGAGAAATGGCTAAGCCATTTTCGTTTCGATTGCATCTGCGATACCGTCCCACATTCGCTTTCGGACCTGTAACGAGCGGACGGCTGCTTCTTCAGCAGCCTGCCAGCGGCGTGGATCTTCACCGCACAATTCCTCAACAAGACGTTGAGCCATGGCGCCATGCTCGTCTCCGTCGAGTTCAATATGTCGCTGCAGATAATACTCAAAAGCATCGAGACGTCCCGAAGATTCCGCATTGAATCTGCCGACAATCTGTGCGAATACCTGCGGCAGTAAATCCTCTCGACCGAATGTGAACGCCGACGCAATCTGGCAGACGTTGCCGCTGTCAATGATGTCGAACGTCGTCTCAACGAAGTCTTTGACGTAGTGCGACATCGGCGTTGTCCGCATCGCATCACGCCACGATGCTCCATTCCCAAGTGCGCCGAGGAATTTCTCGATGGGCTCGGTGTTGGCACCTGCATTCATCATCGCCTCGTGATAGAGTTCAAAATGACTTGCGATCGCCCCATTCGGACCAATATCAGATTCTTCGGCGAGCACGATCTCATTGATCAGGCGACAGGCGGAAGAACTGGCTGACGGCCGCCATGGCACTTCGATGCACGTCAGTTTTCGTTGCAGGCTCTTCAGCAAAGACATGAAGTCCCACACTGCAAAAACGTGATGCTCCATGAAGACGAGCAGTGCATCCTGTGTCTGCAAACGATCGTAGAGTCGATGATTGATCAGTTCGTTTCGCAGGGGACGAAGTGAAGTCTGCAGTTTGAGGAATCTGGACATGAGTCTCTCTGACGCCATGATCAATGCTGTCTAGAAAATGTGGAACTGAGCATTCGGAAATCCGATCAGCCGGAGCAACGACGAGTGGCCCCTTTGCCCGATCGTCATCAGTCGTCGCCCGGGAGTCCTGACAATGACAGTCAGCCCGAGCGTCGCGAGCGATGAGGACATTGCCGCCAGTCGGGAACGTGCCGTTATGACAGACCCCAGTTCCCGCACCATTCTGAAGGCCATGACCACAGAAGGGATTTCTACGAGTATGCTGTCGCCGCCACCCCTCACTGCCACCTGTTGACCACCGATATCTATGACCAGATCAGCAAGAACGGATAGCGGTCGATTTTTAGTCACGTGTCCGCTCCACTGCGAGTCGTGACACGAACCGCTCCGTTCAACTTCCATGTCGCCCGCTCAGCGTTTGTCGCAGTGCTTCCGGGAACAGCGATTTCGAGGTTTTCAAACTTGTAAGCAATCTCGGCATTTCGGTCCGTGAGGAGATCGTACAGGCCGATCGCTAATTCCGGCCAGGTTTTGGTAAGACTGACGTCTGACATAAATGTTTCCCAGCATGGATGTTTTGAGGACAAATAAAGCTCCCGATTCTTTCTAGTCGCGGCGATCGTGATGACCAGGAGGTTTCTTCCACACAAGAAGCACGGGATGACTTTTCCGTGGCATCGGCTGACGCCGCGTGCCCATTGGTTCTGTCAGGCCATTTTCGAAGCTGGCGAAAGCCTGCAAAATTGATCGTTAAGTCACGCTATCGACTACGGATTCACCGCAGCGGTTCCGGAGACCGTGCTGTTCGGACGTTTCCTCCTGCCTGCATCAAATCCCGACTGGCATCCATCTTGAGCGGTCGTGGTCACGACAATCTGAACGATGTCGAACTTACAGCACTCGATGTAGACAGGATTATCCAGATGGCATGGGAAGATCGGACTTCCTTTGACGCCATCCGAAGTCAGTTTAAATTAAGTTCCGGTGAGGTCATCAAGTTGATGCGGCAACAATTGAGCAGCAGATCTTTTAAACTCTGGCGAAAGAGAACCGCCGGTCGTCGGACGAAACATCAGGCACTCAGGGACTTTCGAATTGGTCGATCTCGAGCTAATGGGCAGCGAGACTGATTCTTGTGTGTGGAAATTGAAGTCGAGCGAGATGAACACGGCTACAAATAGGAGAAGCGAGGCCCGATGTTTCGACCGTTTTCCCTCCTCCAGAATTTGAAAAACCTTGAGTTCACCGGGATCTTTGTGATGAAACGGAAAGTGACGGGAAAAAAAATCGTGCGATTTCGCAATCGCCCTTGGATTCGTTGCCCTCGTCGGCGCTGGATGGAAATTGACTGCTCGCAGTTCGTACGAATCAGCGGATTACCGCGTTATCGAATCCGACGGGCCATTTGAAGTGCGTGAGTATCCAAATCTCAAGTTGGTGACTACGGCGATGAGCTCACAGAGCAGCGACGGTAGTTTTGGACGCCTGTTTCGTTACATCAGTGGTGAAAATGATGGTGATCGCAAAGTCGCGATGACAACCCCTGCTGGTGGGATGTTCTTCTGGGATGTTCTTCTGGGATGGCCCACGAGTTCTGTTCCCCGGAGTGCCGGCGAGTGCCTCTGCGGAATTTCTTGCCGTTCTGGAATTCTTCATGGGAGTGTCGGCATTGAATCGTCGTCAGTTTTTGAGTCAGCAGCAAAGGAAAGCTAATGGAGTATATCCGCAGTATCGCCCAACTGATCATCGCATTGGGTATTTTGAACGTGTGGCTATTGCGTTTCAACAAGGCGACGGTTTACCGTGGCGGCGCAGCGCAGAATATGACAGAGGAGTTTGCCACTTACGGACTGCCGGTTTCGTTTATGTGGCTTGTCGGCGGCCTTAAAGTACTACTCGCATTATCCTTGCTCGTGAGTTTCTGGCGACCTGAACTGATGCGTCCCGCTGCAATTGGAATGGCCGGACTCATGCTGGGTGCCGTCGGGATGCACATCAAGATTGGGGACGCACTCAAAAAGACGACGCCAGCTTTAAGCGTTCTGATTCTCTCACTGCTCGTAGCATTCTTGCCCGTCTAAACGGTGTCGGACAAGAATGTCCAAGCTACAGGAATCGCAACTGTGGACCAAGGTTCAGGAACTCGACCGGTCTCCAATTCGTGCTCAGAAACACATCGTGACCAGCCTTTCCGCTTCTCAAAGGGACGAAATGATCGCGGCGGTTTTCGGCTGGAATGGAAATCATGGGGCTGGAGTGGTAACTTTTGGAGTCGCGGAGTCGGCCGTTTCGGTTTGATTCGACTTCGAAGGTTTTTGCGGCGATCCATTCTTCGGACGATTGAATTATGTCAGTTCAGGCGATTGCAGGTGTAAGTCCGACCTCAGAAGCGCGGGTCATGACGGAATTTCCTTCAGTTGCGGCCAGCGGAATCGGCCGTCTGATTGGGCAGCTCATGGACAGTATTCCGATCAGCATTTTCGGCGTGAAGCTGTCGTATCTTCTGTTTGGATTGCCACTGGCACCGCTCGGAATGTTGTTGTTTCTGTTGAACAGGCCATTCGGTGCACGTTACATCCTGACGAACCGCAGTGTTCAGGTCTGGTCGTCGTTGGGGACTCAGCGAACCGCCGTCGTCGGTCTGAATGACATCGTGGATGTCGAGCTTGATCAGCGTCCGGGGCAGGCGTTCTTCCGCGCGTCCGACATCTGCCTGAAATCCGCCAATGGCCAGACGATTCTCCGCCTGGCGGGTGTCTGTGATCCTGGTCCTTTTCGAAACGCCATCCAGCGCACGATGCAATCCCGCCGGCTCGTACAGTCATCACTGGCGACGATTGCGGCTCGCAAGTAAGCTTTGGAAAACGGGTCGGGAACTAATAGTGCGGAGCACCCTTGCGCACGACTTGGTAGGCCGGACCGAGCAAACCCGGTAACAGCCGGAACGGCGACCGCCAATCGAACGCAAGTCCTGCTGAAAAGGTGTCAAAACGTAAAACTCGGGTTTGCGCTGTTCCGGCACATGTGGCGGCCTTGGTCCGGCCTACTCGGTGCGCAATCCAAGCTAGCCGCCGATAGCTGTTATACTGTGATCACAGGGGAGCAGGAAAGATGAATACAGGATTCGGAATTGTTGGCACGGGGATGATTGCACACTTCCACGCGAAGGCCATTCAGGCGATGCCGGGTGGATGCGTCGCAGGGTGCTTTAATCAGAACGCGGACAAGGCGAATGCGTTCGCGGCGGAGTATGGCTGCAAAGCGTATGCAACACTGGATGAAATGCTGGCCGATCCGGAAATTGGCATTGTCACGATCTGCACGCCAAGCGGCGCACATCGGGATCCGGCGATAGCGGCGGCAAAGGCCGGGCGGCATGTCGTTGTCGAAAAGCCGCTGGAGATCAGTCTTCAACGCTGTGACGACATTATCAACGCCTGCGAACAGCATGGCGTCAAGCTGTGTACCATTTTTCCGTCGCGGTTCAGTCCCGCCAATATTGCGTTGAAGGAAGCGATCGACGCCGGACGGTTTGGTCGCCTGACACTGGGCGACACGTATGTCAAATGGTGGCGGACTCAGGAATACTACGACGGCGGTGGCTGGCGCGGAACGTGGGCTCTGGATGGCGGCGGAGCGTTCATGAATCAGGCCATCCACAACGTCGATCTGTTGTGCTGGCTCATGGGAGATGTCGCAGAGATTGTCGGCTTCACCAGCACGCTGGCGCACGAACGGATTGAAGTCGAAGACGTCGGCGTCGCGTGTCTGAAATTTGCAAATGGAGCGATCGGCGTCATGGAAGCGACGACGGCCGCATGGCCGGGGCTGTTGAAGAAAACGGAGATTCACGGCAGTCGTGGTACAGTGATCATCGAACAGGATTCTGTCCTGCGTTGGGAATTCGCGGACGAAAAGACCGAAGACGCTGAGATCCGATCGAAGCTCGGTGCCAGTTCTGCGTCCTCAGGTGGCGCATCCGATCCGAAGGCGATTTCGTTTGTCGGCCATCAGTTGCAACTGCAGGATTTTGTGGAATCCATTCAGACTGGTCGCAGAGCAAAAGTCGATGGAGCGGAAGGTCGCCGGAGCGTGGAAATTATCCTTGCTATTTATCAGGCGGCGAAAACAGGACAGAGCCAGAAGCTGCGGATGTAAGCACCTCGGCAGAAGTCGTTTGGCATAATATCGTTTAACCGCGTGGGCAACGCCCCGCGATTGGCACCTCAGCGCGGCCCGATGGGCACGCGGTTAAACGAAGGAACTTCTGCACTGGTGCTTAACTGGCGCTGCCGCACGCTGGTGAAATTCAAAACGTTCCGCCGGGTGTGATAATCTCGCATTTCGGCAGCTTTTCTTTCAGCGCCTGTCCTCCAGCGGCACTGCAACCGGTATCGCGGACGTCCAGGACCCGAAGTGTCTTCACGGCAATCAGAGCTGCAAGGCCCTGGTCAGTAATGCCCTTGTTGTTGCTGAGGTTCAATTCCTCCAGCGAATCATGGCCTTTGAAGAACACGACCATCCCGGCATTGGTGACAGCGTTACCGCCGGCATTCAGGATCTTAAGGTGTGGGAATGATCGAAACACATTTGCTTTGGTGTGTTCGACCAGACCTGCGCGATACACGTTGAGATCCTCCAGTGATTTCATGCCCTTGATGGCGATGAATCCTTCGAGTCCAAACCCGGTTTCACCCACGTTCAGCCGCTTCAGACCGGAACTGCCGTATCCCCTGAATCCTTCACCTGTGACCGCACAGAATGGCACGTCGAGCGATTCCAGCGATCGCATCTGCTTAATGGTGGCGAGCGATGCATTGGAGATTCTGGTTTGAGACAACACGAGCCTCCTGATCGGCAGTGATGCAATGGCAGCCACTGTCGAGTCATCGACTGACGTCAATGCCAGATTCAGCTCATGGAGATTTGTAAACCGACTCAGGAACGCTCCAACTGCCGGTGTGACGGCCGTGCTCGACAAATCCAGAGACTCCAGATTTGCCAAAGTTGTCAGATTCCCGACCACCTCGTCATTCGTCTTCGTGGTGCCGATTCCCAGCACCTTCAGAGACGTCACCTGACCCAGAACGGACAGGTCTTCCGGGAGCAGTTTCGAGCTTCTGATTGCGAGAGCGTTCAGGTTCTCCATCGCTGACAGGTGTCCCAATCCAGCGCGTGTCAGCTGTTCACTGAAGAGCTGCAGCTCCGTGATGGCTGATGCTGCTTCGGGTCGTGATGTGACCAGAGCCAGTGCAGCATCCGTGATCTCAAAAGGTTTCAGGCTGTTAAATTCTGCGAGCAACTGTTCCGGAGTTGTTGGCAGCGGAGCCTGAGACGGTGTGGCGGGGGCAGCCTGCGGCGAGGGAGTTGTTAACGGCTGCGCGGTTTCCGTCACTTTGGATTTTACGTCGTCCACAACAGACCCCACCTGATCGCAGCCGCACGTTACCAGAAAGATCAGGGTCAGGATCAATCGAATCGTTCTCGCTGACCACACATCAAAGCGTTGCATTGCTATTTCTCCCGTTACGAATAAACGAATATTTACGACGATTCACCATTCTGCCGACTGTGGATTCGCAGAACAAGCCGACAGCCAAAAACATATCCTGGACTGCTCAAAATCGACGAACGAAGCGGCAGCAAACGGCGCGGCTCAGGCAGGTTTTGTCAGGGGTTCTCAATCCACTGTCCGCCGCCGAATGAGAGGAATCGTCGTCAATCATCCAGCGTCGCACGGCTGACGTCGAGGGCCACGAATTTCAACAATTCCGAATCGCTCATTTCTGTCAGCAACGTTTCGCTGCCTTCGCCGAGTACGTTGTCAGCGAGTTCCTGCTTGTCGCGGATCATCTGATCGATGCGTTCTTCCAGAGTTCCCTTGCAGACAAACTTGTGAACCAGCACGTTGCGTTTCTGGCCGATACGATAGGCTCGGTCGGTTGCCTGATTCTCCACTGCTGGATTCCACCAGCGGTCGAAATGGATCACATGGGAGGCTGCGGTGAGATTCAGTCCCGTGCCGCCGGCTTTGACGGAAATCACAAAGAACGGAACGTCGTCGCGTTCCTGAAACTGCTTCACCAGACCCTGTCGCTTTGCCACTGCCACACCGCCGTGCAGTACCAGACCGGGCTTTCGGAACTCCGCTGCCAGGAACTCAGACAGCGGTTCGCACATCGATTGGAACTGAGTGAACACCAGCACTTTTTCCTGGCGGTCACAGATCGGTTCGCAAACGCTGCGGAGGCTTTGAAACTTGCCGCTTTCGGCAGGATCAAATGCTTTCTGGTCCAGAAACTGATCGGGATGATTGCACAACTGCTTCAGCCGCATGAGCATCGACAACACCAGTCCGCGACGCTTGATGCCGTCGGCCTGCTTCAGCTGCTTTGCGACGTCGGCGACGAGTTGTTCGTACAGCACGGCCTGCTTCTTCGACAGACCACATTCGACTTTGATTTCGGTCTTGTCCGGAAGATCAGGTACGATATTCGGATCGGTTTTCATCCGCCGCAGGATATAAGGACGCACCAGTTTTCGCAGCGCGGAGACGGCACCGGAGTTCTGCTGCTTTGTCATCTGCTTCACGAAATCGCGAAACTGCTTCACCGATCCCAGCAGGCCCGGCACGCAGAAGTCGAACAGCGACCACAGATCACCCAGTTGATTTTCCACCGGCGTCCCGGTCAGTGCGATGCGTCCCGACGATTTCAGTTTACGCACCGATTTTGACTGTGCCGAACCGGCGTTCTTGATGGCCTGCGCTTCGTCCAGCACGACCATTCGCCAATGCACGTCCGTGGGCCATGTCGAACGACGGATCAATGTGTAGGTCGTGACAACGACATCGAATCCGGCCAATTCCGTTGCCGGTTTTTTCGCGACTTTGTCCAGAGTCGCTGCGTCACATTCCGATCGATGCGCCAGAAACACTTTCAGCTGCGGCGCGAATCTGTCCAGTTCCTGCTTCCAGTTTCCAATCAGCGATGCGGGAACGATCAGCAGAAACGGAGCCGCTCCATTACCAGAATTCGCCCGGCGGTTCTTTGTCGCAGGCAGAGCCTGCCTGGCTTCTTTGAGCTGCAGGATCAGATCGATCACTTGAATCGTTTTGCCCAGTCCCATGTCGTCGGCAAGACACGCCCCGAGTCCCAATTGAGTCATGAACCACAGCCAACGGACGCCGTCCGCCTGATACGGTCGCAGCGTCGCATTCAATCCGCTGCCCGGATTGCAGCCCACGATGCCATGCGGGTCACGAATTTGCTGCAGGATTTCCGCGAGCCACGCGCCAGACGTGACCGACGACCATTGTCGTGTTTCGTCATCGACGGATTCAGACGTTTGCAACTGCGTCCCTGCAAGCAGCCGCATGCCTTCCAGAAACGAAATGCCGTCCGCGTGTTCCTGCTGCAACTCCTTCCATTGCGCAAGTGCCTGCTTCAGTTTTTGCTGATCGACTTCGACCCACTTGCCTCGGAGTAACGTCAATCCATCGGTCGCCGCCAACAACTGCTTGCGTTCGTCATCCGTGAGCGGCGTACCATCGACGGCAAGGTTCGCTGAAAAATCCAGCAGACTGTCCAGCCCTACGGCACTGGCTCGCTGATCACCGATGCGAACCTGAACCTGAGGTCGCGTGACTCTGCGTGACTTCCACCAGTCTGGAACTCGGACGCTCAACCCGGCTTCTTCCATCACTGGGACATCGTTGAGAAATCGATACGCCTGCGACACCGACCATGCCTGCGGCTGAAAGATGGCCCGCGACGTCAGCATCTGTCCCACAACCTTACTGTGACTTGCCGCCGCGCGCACCGGAACGAGGAGCTCAGTCAGTTTGGCCTGATCACGTTCCGCAGCATACTGCCGCAACGCTTCACCGAGCGGCAGATGCTGCACCTGCGACTTCGCTGACAAGCGGTGTGCGTAGGTTGCCAGAAACGCAAACGGCCGGTCAGGGTCTCGCTTATTCTCGGCAAGGTGAAACGTGACCCGACCCAGCAGATGCGCATCCGGATTCAGTTTCAGCAGCAACCCGCGACATCCGCCTTCGGTGTCATGAGCACGATGCAAAAATCCCGCGAGCAGCTCGATCCAAAGACTCCTGAGCAGCTCGTTCGTCAGAAATTCCAGACCCCGCATCGGCGGAGCGTCTGCAACCAAAACGGCGAGCGCCAGTTCATCGGGTGGCGCAATATTCGCCCCGCTGCTCGTAGACGTCGCAGCAGATTTCCCTGTCTTCGCCGCTTTCTCCAATGCAGCGAAGCGTTCATCATCCAGTTGCGAGACCACCTTCAGAAATCGTTGTGCCCAGTGGCGCCAATACACAAATTCCAGCGGCAGAGGTATCTGGCTGTCAATGCCCGCCAAACACAACAACCCGCGCGCCGTCGATGCACTGAACGTGTCGCGTAATTCTGCAGCAACTGCGTCGTCAATCGCGATCCCATGTAAGGCGTCGGCATGCACATGGGCTTCCGGCTCGCAGATAATCCGACCCGACGGCGTGATGGAAATTGCGAGTTGCATGAGAGATTCAGGGCTCTACTTCAGGATCGGTACAACGGTTGCCGCCGTGGCGCACGGTTTTCGGCTTGTCGAATTTCTGCCTTGCGTTTTGGGCTTGCAGCACTACCAGCGCTGCAAAATCCGGTCGGCGGAGCGACCGGCGTACCGTACACCCGTCGCTCCGCCGACGGGATTGCCTGCACTACTTCACGGCCCCGTCGGCGTCCGTCGTTTGAGGATCAGCATTCGCAGGTCCATGACGTTTTCGGCGGCGACAGTTTTGGCTTTGATCGACAGAGAAATAATACCGGGACTCAGTGAGATTGTGCCGAGCTTCGTCCTGCCAAAATCTTTCACCAGCGATTCCGTGCGCGGCACGCGATCTTCTGCGGCACCGACGAGCGGCGATTCATGCGGGCGATCAATGGTCGCTGTGAGGACCGGAACAGCAATATTGCCGGATGCCAGAGTGAGTTCGATGACTGAACCGATCTGGTTGGCGTCGCACGTATAGAGAATTTCGACATCGAAGTCGCCGGATTCAGGCACGTCGATGTTCCACCAGACGCTGTCGTCCGTCGAAGTCCAGTTTGTGATGTAAGAACAGTTCGGGTGGCGGCTTGAGCGTTTCAGGTTGGCACTCAGAATCGCGTCGCGGGCAGGCAGCAGTGTTGTGCGGTTGCCTCTGGAATCGGCGATCACAGCAGGTCGCGGATCTTTGGGCCACCCAGCCATCGCGGTAGATTTGCTCACGAGGTCGCTCAGCACCTGCTCGCGGTATTCCGTCACGGCGGCGACAAGCTGTTTATGGATTTCCGGCTGGTCGGCCTGCACGTCGTGGGATTGACCGGGATCGGTTTCGATGTCGTACAGTCTGCCGGAGTCGTCCAGTCGATACTTCTGATTGCGGACGCTCACTTTGCCGTTCCAGTGAGCAAACAGCCGGCGATCCGACCAGTCTGCACCAGGGTTCTTCAGCAGTGAAGCGATGCTGACTCCGTCAAGCGGTTTCGCAGGCACCCCCTTGATTCCCGCGAGTTCGCTCAACGTCGGCAGTAGGTCAACGGCTCCTGCAATCGGCTTCACCGTCGTTTCTGCCGCAATTTGTCCCGGCCAGCGGATAAAGAGAGGTGACCGGACACCGCCTTCATCGACGCTGCCTTTCTGGCCGCGCATGCCGCCATTCCAGCGATTGCTGTTCGGACCGTTGTCGCTGAAATAGACGACGATTGTTTCCTCAGCGATCTTGTCCTGATCCAGCGTCGCCATCAGCCGACCAACGTTCCAGTCTATGTTTTCGCACATCGCCAATGCGGCGCGGGTGAACTGCTGATCTTCCTTGTCAGGATTCGTCCCCTGCATGTCAATCGGGCGATCCCTGACGCGGTCCCACCAGGTGTCAGGCACCTGCATCGGTGAATGCGGCGTGTTCAGTGTCAGAATCGTGAAGAACGGTTTTGAGTCTTCGCGTCGCATGAAGTCGATCACATGGTTCGTGAGATCATCCGGAAGGAAACCTTCACCGCGCGTCAGTTCATCCTGCTTTTCGATGAGCGGGCTGAAGTAATGTCCCCAGTGGCCGGACGTGAATCCGTAGAATTCGTCGAAGCCGCGTGCCAGCGGATGGTAGGGCCCTTGAGTTCCATTATGCCATTTGCCAAACAGAGCCGTGCGATAGCCCGCGCTGCGGAATACGTCGGCGATGGT
>CAZFDW010000166.1:9603-11848 GCA_964517865.1 uncultured Chitinophaga sp. | reverse complement strand
ATGGTCGCACGGGAACTGAGTTTCAGATCGCCCTTCGCTTCACTGTCCGGCCCGTGGCATTCGAAACATCGCGATTCCAGCAGCGGCAGAACTTTTTCGCGGAAGAACGTCGCTTTGTCGCCGTCGGTCTTGGTGTTTATCAACTCATCAATGGCAGCGGCGACCAAAGGCGGTTTGCTGCAAGTCGCCCACCACGCCAGCAGGATTCCGCTGAAGCAGAGAATTGAAGTGGACAAAATGGAACGGCGAGGTACGAGCATTCTCAGAACCAGCTTTGAGAGCGGGCGGGGATTTTTGAACTGCGGACTGTGCATTGTCGCGTTGAAGTATGTGCAATTGCAATGGTGCGTTGCGGATGCGATCCAGTTCGCTGGAGCGTCGTCAGGACTAAGAATTTGGGTTGAGCCCGTAGGCCGGACCAAGCGCAGCGCCGTTCCGGCAGTTGCCAGACACATGCCGGAACTTCGCTGCGCTTGGTCCGGCCTACCCATAAAACAAGCGTTAACGTCATGCTTCGACATGCGACGAACATGAATGTCCATCCTACGTTCATCCTGCCATTGACCAAAACGCCGATTTCCAGCAAGATCCGCCGCTTCGATCTCACCGGCGGCTCAACTTGCCGGAAAACTCAACGTCTCTCGAATCTCAAAAGAGCCCTCAGACCGCATTCTTGCTGCGGTTTTGGCTCGCATTGGCTAACGTGTGTTCATGACCGCAGGCACAAAACCGGATCGCTTCGAAATCGCTCGACTGGAGAAGTTGGAGAAAATTCAGTCTCTGGGACATGATCCATGGGGCCAGCGTTTCGACAATCACGAAGCGATTTCTGCTGTTCGCGAGCGCTGTCCGGGTGAATCCGGGATCGATGGCGACACGGTTCGAGTCGCGGGCCGTATTCGTGGACGCCGCAAAGCCGGCAAGTTGCGATTTATCGACTTGCAGGACCAAACTGGACGGATTCAGCTGCTGTTTTCGCGAGGTGAACTGACTGAACCACAATGGGAGCTGATGAGCGCCTTGGATGACGGCGACATCATCGGCATCGACGGCGTATTGCGTCGCACAAACACAGGTGAAGTCTCCGTGTTTGTGAAAGAGCTGACGGTATTATGCAAGTCGCTTACACAGCCCCCGGAGAAATTTCACGGGCTGAAAGACGAAGAGACACTCGTTCGTCAACGCTATCTGGATCTGATTTACACCGAAGGCGCTTTGGACCGCCTGTTGCAGCGGTCGAAGATCATCGATTCTGTCCGTCAGACAATGCGTGGTCAGAATTTCTACGAAGTCGAAACACCCGTACTGCACGCCGTTGCCGGCGGAGCTGCCGCGCGTCCGTTTGTCACGCACCACAACGCGCTCGACATGGAATTGTACCTCCGGATCGCTTTGGAACTGCATTTGAAGCGATTGATGGTCGGCGGGATTGAACGCGTCTACGAAATCGGCCGAGTTTTCAGAAATGAAGGAGTCGATGCGACTCACAATCCTGAATTCACCATGATTGAGATCTATCAGGCTTACGGCAATTACGAATCCATGATGGATCTGACCGAACAGATCGTGGTGAATGCGGCGAAGTCAATCAGCAGCACATTGCAAATGCCCTGGGGCGAAGACGGTGACACCATCGATCTGACAGCACCGTGGCCTCGCAAAAAGTACGCCGATCTGTTTCGTGAACACGCGGGCTGCGACATGCACGATACCGCAGCGGTCGAAGCCGTGGCGAAGAAATTCGGCGTTGAAACAAACGGCGTTCATCCGGACGTGATCGTGAATGGAGTGTTCGAGAAGACTGTGGAAGATCATCTGCAAGGGCCGGTCTTTGTGATTGATTATCCGGCATCGATTTGTCCGCTCACGAAACGCAGCCAGTCGGATCCGGCGATTGCCGAACGCTTTGAGCTGTTTATTCGCGGGATGGAACTGGCAAATGCGTACACCGAACTGAATGATCCTCGGCTGCAGGAAGAACTCTTCCAGACTCAACTGGCGGGGATGGCGGCTGACGATTCCATGGCGAAAATGGATCATGACTTTGTCCGAGCGTTGAAAGTCGGCATGCCGCCGGCCGGTGGTCTGGGGATCGGAATCGACCGGCTGGTGATGTTGCTGACCAACAGTCGTGCGATTAAAGACGTGATCTTCTTCCCGTTAACGCGTCACGAAGACGCTGAGATTCATCCACCGGGGACAAAGAAGCCCGAACCTGTTCCTGAATCCTGTTCCTGAATCCTGA
>CAZFDW010000166.1:8033-9503 GCA_964517865.1 uncultured Chitinophaga sp. | reverse complement strand
TCCTGAATCCTGATAAGCCCGCAACGGAGTGCGTTCGATGTACAAGCTGCTGCTGTGTGTTCGATATCTGCGAACCCGCTACATCGCGTTGGCGAGCATCATCAGTGTGATGCTGGGCGTCGCGACCATGATTGTTGTCAACAGCGTCATGGCTGGATTTACGTCCGAAATGCGTGTTCGGCTGCACAATTTCCTGGCTGACATCGTCATTGAAACGAGGACGAATGAGGGCATTGAGGATACCGATCGGCAGTTGGCTGCCGTGCAAGCCGCTGCAGGTGAGTATATCGCGGCCATGACGCCTACGATTGATGCAGCGGGTATGATCATGTTTCGTGATCCGTACAACGGCAAGATGATTACGACTCAGGTGATGATTCAGGGAATCGATCCCGAAAGCAAAGGTCTGGTCGGGCCGCTGCGAGACTATCTCGGCAGCTACAATCCTGAAATCGAAGACGGCGTTGTGATTCGTGAAGCACTGCGCAGTCGCGACGAACCGCTCAATTGGGAGTTGACAGAATCCGCAGCCCGGTATCGCGACGAAATGAAACGACAGGAAGCTCTGGAAATTCGCGGCGCATACGACGAATCGCCGCCGGTCAGGACCATGTCGCCAGAGGGTCACATGCATGATGAATCACCTGACTTTGACGGCGTGACTGCCGGCACAAGCGATGCCGCAGCCGACCAGACGCCACTGACACCGGATGTTTTTCTTCAGGATCCACTGCTCAATCAGCCAGAATCCAGAATCCAGACAGGCGCTTTCCCGG
The DNA here is from genome assembly GCA_964517865.1 of uncultured Chitinophaga sp. GTDB lineage: Bacteria > Planctomycetota > Planctomycetia > Planctomycetales > Planctomycetaceae > SXXK01. The sequence goes on along the minus strand of CAZFDW010000166.1, from coordinate 8,727 downwards.
CCCGTGTCTATCTGGGCGAAGGAATTGTCAGTTTTCAGGCTCAGGATCCCGACACCGGCAAGCTGCACAAAGTGATGCTCGTGCAACCTGGCGACGATATCGTTCTCAGCACCTACACTGTTGGTCGGCAACCCGAAATTGTGAAGATGAATGCCACCGTTGTGGATTCCTTCCGCAGTGGCATGAACGAATATGACACCACTGTCGTGCTGATGAACATCAAGGAACTGCAGATGAATCGCGGGATGCAGCTGGATAATGCGATCACCTCCATCCACATTCGCCTGAAAGATTACGACGATGCTCCTAAAGCCATCGCTGCGCTGCAGGGTGCATTTCCACCGGGTGCCGTGACCATCAAAACCTGGGAAGAAAAGCAGGGCTTGCTGTTGTCAGCCGTCGAAGTGGAAACCGCCATCCTGAACGTGCTGCTGTTCCTGATCATCACGGTGGCAGGCTTCGGCATTCTCGCGATTTTCTACATGATCGTCGTGGAGAAAACTCGCGACATCGGCATCCTGAAGTCGCTCGGAGCCAGTTCTAACGGAGTCATGTCAATTTTTCTCTACTACGGTCTGGGACTTGGCATCGTGGGAAGTTCGGCAGGCGTGGTCCTGGGACTGCTATTTGTGCGTTATATCAATCAGATCGAAGATGGTCTGAGCTGGGTGACCGGGCGAAAGGTTTTCGACGA
>CAZFDW010000166.1:0-7933 GCA_964517865.1 uncultured Chitinophaga sp. | reverse complement strand
GTTCGAGACACACCACCATGGCTGAGACCATCAAGATGACCAAGCCACTGATTTCTGCCGAAGCGATTTCCAAGTCGTATTTTAAGGGCCAGCATAAAATCCCTGTGCTTCAGGGAGCCGGCATTAAAGCCAATCGCGGTGAGTTCATCTCCGTGATCGGACAGAGCGGATCAGGTAAGAGTACGCTGCTGCATGTGATGGGCCTCCTGGATTCTCCGGATATCGGCGAAGTCATCCTGGACGGCAACCGCATTGACAATCTGAATCAATCGGCCCGCGATCAACTGCGAAATCACGTCTTTGGATTCATCTTCCAGTTCTATCATTTGCTGCCGGAGCTATCGCTGCTCGAAAACGTCATGACCCCGCTCATGATTCGCCACTCAATTTTCAGTTACTGGGCAAAGCGAAAGGAAGTCCGGGACGCTGCGATGGATATCATCAATCAGGTGGGCCTCGGTCACCGCATCAAACATCGGCCGTCTGAGCTGTCGGGCGGAGAAATGCAGCGCGGGGCCATTGCCCGCGCGCTGGTGGGTAAACCGGAGATTCTGCTGGCCGATGAACCCACCGGAAATCTGGATGCTGTTACCGGCGGCGGGATCATGGAGCTGCTGAATTCGCTCAATGCAAATCAGAAGCTCACGATTGTGATGGTGACTCACGACGAAGCCATCGCCTCCCAGGCGCACCGCACGGTCAGACTGGCCGAAGGCCGCATCCAGCTCCTCGCCCGCGAAGAGGCCGCCTGAGACGTCAACGGGCAAATACACAGCAGCCTGTTAATAAGCTTTGCAAAATCCGGTTCGGATGTTTGGTTAGCGTACAGGCTTAAAAAGGGTCAGGAACCGATGGCCAAATGGCCTTCAGAGTGCTCCGCACTATTGGTTCCTGACCCCTTTTTTCATGCCAGGGAAATCATATGATTCGGTTACGGAGCAGCAAAGTGTTGACGGCGTTTGCAATCGTTTTGCTCACTTTGACTGCCGGAACTGCTGGCCTGCTTCTGCTTAGCCTTACCGCATCGCGGCCTTCAGATCTGGGAGTTCGCGATGGACGATTGGCCGCTTGCCCGGATTCGCCCAACTGTGTTTCCACGCAGGCGGAAGATCGCGAATACTGGATAGCGCCACTGACGTATCAGGGTGATTCAGACATCGTGATCGAGACCCTCGAAGAAATCGTCAGGCAACAGCCCCGCACCTGCATTATCGAAAAATCTCCGCATTACCTGCACGCGGAATTTCGAAGTGCGTTCTTTCGTTTTGTGGATGATGTGGAATTCTATGCAGAAGCCGAATCTGGTCGTGTGCATTTTCGATCAGCTTCCCGCGTTGGTCGTTCTGACATGGGCGTGAACCGTACACGCATGGAGTTGATCCGCAGCCTGTTTCAATCCAAACAGTCAGCTGGTACGACACAGCCTACAATCCCTGCACTTCAAAGTTCTGAGCGACATTTCCATGCCGACCGAACGCGCTGACAAATCACCAAGGCAATACAAACGAATGAATGACGAAAAAAAGTCTGCATCGAAACTCCAGTCTCCCCGGAAACAATGGTTTCAGAGTCAGATGCGGACGCTGGACGCGCGACAACCCTGGGAGATTTCCGTCTGCGGTGATCTGACCGAGCGACAGGCCGACTTGCTGGAACGATTTACCGACGTACCGCGCGGGAGCAAAGGAGTCGTCTACTTTGATTCGTGCGGGGGCAGTGTTTATACCGGTCTGGCAATCGGGACGTTGATTCGGCTTCGCAACCTGCGAGTCACGGCGGTTGTGCTTGGTGAATGTTCGTCTGCAGCATTATTGCCGTTTGCCGCGTGCCAGCAACGATTGGTGACGCCCCATTCGACGCTGCTTTTCCATCCCATGCGGTGGCAATCGGATGAGGACGTGCGTCTGGAGGAAGCCACCGAATGGGCTCGCCACTTCAAAGATCTTGAATCGAGATTGGATTTGCTGCTGGCGACGCTGATGCATGTGCCGCAGGAAACTCTGCAAGGCTGGACTCGCCCCGGACGCTTTATTACAGGGGCTGAACTGGCTGAGGCAGGCATTGCTTCACTGTTTGACCCATTCATTGAGCCTGATGCCTGGAAAAAGATCCGCATTGTGTGAACAATACGGAGCAGGGCTTTGTCAGTCGTGAATTGAAGTGTGCCACTGGCTCTGCCAGTGCTTCCTTCAAAGGGGGGAGTACTGGCAGAGCCAGTGGCACACAACCCGTCAATGAATGCGTGACAGACCACCAGGTCGTCCCCACGACCGAATGACCTTTATTTTCCTGTTCGGAGCGATCGTATGCGAGTTGTAAGCCTGTTCCTGGGTGTGCTGACTGTCACCGCCACCTGTGTCGGCGGTTCTGCGGCGGAGAAAGCTGCGCCTTCCCGAATTCTCATGTTGACGCAGAGCGCAGGTTTCGTCCACGGCAGCGTGCGACGTCCCGATGGTGACGAAAAGAAACTGGCCGTCGCCGAAATTGCCATGATTCAGCTGGGCCAGAAGACAGGCATGTTCACCGTCGATTGTACGCAGGATGCCGCCGCAGATTTTACCAAAGACAATCTGCAGAACTATGACACAGTGATGTTTTACACGACAGGCTCGCTGCCGATCGCTGATGCGGATCGGGATTACTTCTTCAAAGAATGGCTCACCGCCAGCGGACACGGCTTCATCGGATTTCACTCCGCCGCCGACACCTACGGCGACTATCAACCCTATTGGGACATGGTTGGCGGAACATTCGACGGGCATCCGTGGGGCTCAGGGACGACCGTGACGATCAACGTGCATGACCCCGAAAATCCGATGATGAAACCGTTTGGTCATGAGTTCACGATTCAGGACGAAATCTATCAGTACAAGAACTGGCAGCCGGAAAAGGTTCGCGTCCTGATGAGTCTTGACATGACGCGGTGCACGCCATCAGAACCACGTCATGTGCCAGTCGCCTGGGTGAAATCGTATGGTGATGGCAAGGTGTATTTCAACAACCTTGGTCACAACGAAGCGACATGGCAGGATCCGCGATTCCTCGATTCGATTACTGCCGGCATCAAATGGATTCGCGGTGAAGTCGAAGGAGACGCCACACCAAATCCGGACTTGAGCAAGGCCCAGGAAGTCGCCGCGAAAGCTGCTGCCGCCGCTGCAAAAAAGTAACGTGGCCAGCGTAGCTCAGTCGCTCCGCCGAATGAGATATCCATGGGAGTTTCAAATGTCATTTCTGCGGCTCTCCGCACTTTCACGTTTGATCGTTACGGGCAAAGATCGTGCGAAGTATCTGCACAACTTCTGCACAAATCACATCAATGAGCTGCCGTCTGGAAAAGCGTGCGAGGCTTTTTTTTGCGACGTCAAAGCCCGCGTGATCGCGCATGGTTATGTCCTTGCATTCGACGATTGTCATGAAATCTGGATGCTGGGCGGCGATGAGCCTGGCCTTCTGAAGCATCTCAATCGGTACATCATTACCGAAGACGTGACGATAACTTCCGGAACGGAGTTTACGGCGGCCAAAGCGGCGATCGGTGAGGTCTCGGCGAACGCATCTCTTCTCGGCATGCAGGAACCCGAGTGCTTATTTCTGGAACCTCTGAGCTGTGCCAGCTTACAGATTCGTCAGCTCGGTCCTGGCCCCATCACAGTCACCGCGATGTCTGTGACATGGGCAGGCACGCCGATGCTGTGGACGGCAACCGCCCATGATGAAAAAATGATGCCTTTACCGGCAGAAGCGAATGCCGCAGCCGCCGAATTCGAGCAACTTCGAATTCGTGAGCGATTTCCAATTATCAATCGAGACATGTCAATTGAGAACATGGCGCCCGAGGCTGAACGCAACTCGACTGCGATCAGCTATGACAAAGGCTGCTATCTCGGACAGGAACCCATCGCCCGTCTGGACGCCATGGGCCATGTGAATCGCGCTCTGCGATGTGTGGAAGTTGCCGCTTCGGCAGTGAAACTATCCCAGACGCCCATTTTGTCGAGCGATGGCACACCCGTGGGAATCCTGACATCAGCAGTGGATGTCGCCGATGGTTCCATCGGCCTGGCACTGATCCGCGCCAGCGCCATTAAAAGCCCGCTGCATTGCGTCGTGAATGGGCATCATGCCGCAGTCAGGCCATCGCCGATCTGAATCAGGCCCTTGCCATTTTGAATGCGTGGCAGGACGTGGCAGCGTGGCCAGACGGGGAAGTAGTCGCTGGCGATTTACAGGCAGTCTTGAATCGGCTGAAAAGCGTTTGATGAGAGGCAACCACAGCAGCGGCGTTCAATGAAGCGGCCCAGAGTTTCGTTTACAAAATCCAAAGAGGCACTTTACAAGTGTGTCACCCTGTAGTACATTTACTGCAGATCGGACTGGCGTCGAACCGATAGGTAGAGGAACTACCATGGCGAAGAGCGGGATTTTGAGAGCTAAGGTTGTGTATCCAGGTCATGTCCTGAATCCTGAGGATTTCCTTACTTTCATTGAGCTAAAGTGGTTCACAAAGGATTGGGATGATCTCGGCCTTCGCGAATCTGACGATGAACTGTGTGCGCTTCAGATAATGATCATGAGTGATCCTGCCAGTTACCCCTTGATTTCCGGCACAGCCGGATTGCGAAAGCTGAGGTTTGCGCCGGCCGCCTGGAAGGTCGGCAAGCGTGGTGCGTTGCGAGTGGCTTTTGTTTACTTCGAGAGATTTGCTGTGGTACTTTTGGTCACCGTATTTCAGAAGAATGAGAAAGGAGATTTGTCCAAGGACGATGTGAAAGAGATAAACAAGCTGATCGCGAGAATCAAAACGGAATTGGCTTCGCGATTTCTACAGTAGAAGAAAGGATTTTTGGCCAACTCCAAACCACCGAAACGTGACAAATCCGGCGATGGTCGCGCCGGCCCCCCCCCAGAAGGATGGTTTAGCAATGAGCAATCAAAAGAAAATGACATTTAGTGAGCGAGTAATTGATAGTCTGGCAGACTTCGCGGAAGCCCTTGAGTGTGGCGAGGAAATTCCTGAAAAATACAGCTGCCGCAAAGTTGTACTGAACCTGTCTCCGACCCCATACAGCTCTGAGTTGGTTGTCGAAACTCGGAAAGTATTGCAGGCCAGCCAGGCGGTGTTTGCAAGGTTCCTGGGTGTAGCCACCAGGACTGTAAGTTCTTGGGAACAGGGAATTCGGGAACCTGATAGGCTGGCTTGTCGTTTTATGGACGAGATCAGAAATGACCCTGAACACTGGAAGAATCGTTTGAAGGAACTGATTCGCCCGAAGTCTCAGGGAAGTCGGCCGGAGGCATCGGCCACTTAACGGTATTTTCCACGTAACACATTTGAAATCACGATAGTGCCAATTGGGAGTACGTGGAACCGGCGATTTTCGGCACGCTGCTGGAGCGGGCACTGGACCCTGTGGAACGCCACAAGCTGGGAGCCCACTACTGGTGGCCAGTTTGGAAATGATTCCGATTTGGTGGCCATCATTGGAGCGTGGCCAGGACTCAGCGACGCAGCGCGGCGGAAGATTCTGAAGATTGCTCGACGCGGAAACGTCAACCGGTAAACCGGTCGAGAACGTAATGGGGCAACACTGGCGGAAGTCCACGGGACCGGATTCCGCGATTCTTGGCGGCTGCGTGTTGTCCGGGCGATTGATTGTCGCCGAATTCTTCCAGCGACGGATATGACAGAAGCAAGAGCCATTCAGATCCTGCGGGCGGATTGGCGTTGCGGATGGCCGCCGGACTGGAAGCAATCGTTGGCAATGACTCGTATTCTTAAACGGCGGTGACTATCCTGCGATAGCGTTTGACTGTTGACGGTCCCACGGGACAATTCCAAATCCCAAGGCAGATTGTCGGAATAACGCGAAAAAATGGCGTTTGCCCCGATTCTCGTCGTAAGAATGCGTACGACTGAAGCCTATCGCGTCAGGTGTCGAATCTGATTAAACTTTGGCCAACGGTTAATCAAGTCGTTACTGAATCACTCAATGTCCCAGACTGCAAAACAACTTTTACTTCCGATATACGAAAAACCTCCGGTTGTTGAAACGGTTCTGGGGTTGCAGTTCAATCCACTATCCGCGTTTACGAATGCGCATCTCGGGGCATTTTGGCAGTCACTCGGAGTCGAAGCATGGCCAACAGTGACTGATAAGCCACCGCTTCCACGACAGGAAGAAAGGTTTACACCTGACGCCCAGTGGGGCAACGTACTGCGATTACAACTTACTCAGGATCCAACTGCCCGCATTCAGATCCAGAATCGTGAGGGCAACCGCATGATTCAGTTGCAGAATGGGCGTATTCACCTGAATTGGTTAGGCTCCGACGGCGACAAGTATCCAAATTACACTCAGATACGCAGTGAACTTGAAACTTACTGGACTCATTTGGAGTCGTTTGCTGCCAAACATCGACTCGGAAAGATTGTTCCAGATCAATGGGAGGTCACTTATGTCAACCAAATTCCGAAGGATGGCATTTGGTCATCCCCCGCAGACTGGTCATTCTTCAAGCCATTGAACGCAGTTGTTTCGATCGATGGCTTGATTGACGCAGAAAGTTTTAGCGGTGAATGGCACTTCATCATTCCGGACCGGCGCGGTCGATTGCACGTTAATTGGCAGCACGCAAAGACAGGCGATGAAAACGAAAACGAAGTCATTCGTCTGTCCCTGACGGCTCGCGGGCCCATCAGCGAAAACGAAACGAACAGTTCAATCCTGGAATGTATTGATCTTGGCCACGACACGATTGTTTGCGCATTTCGTAACCTGATGAATGACTCGGCAAACCAAGAATGGGGACTGAAAAATGCCACCACGGACCGTTGATTCTTCAGATCAAGCAACATTGACTGTCGGTTTGCCTGTCGTAGATACGCATGCAGATGACACTGCGCCGATTCCGGACTCCGCCCGGCGAGATGCGTGGCAACGATGCATTGACGAAAAGCTGATCGAGTGGGGGGCGCATCCGGAGTTGTTCGATGATGAAGAGTTCAAGTCCCCAAGCCGCAAGATCATCGCGCTTGCCATCAGGAGTGCTGCACAGATGCGAGACGCAGACGCATTGCCCCCTCATCGTGTTGTTCACGATGCAAGCGGCGGGATCGTGTTTGAACGTCTGACAGGAACAAAGTCACTCAAAATCCATATTTGGGACGATGGCACGATTGAACGGATCGTCTTAGATGCTGGTCGCGTCACATATCGTCAGAAGGTCATTTAATCGGTAGTTTCCATACCATGCGAAGGCTGCTGCGGCATGGCAAACGAGCGAATTCCGATCGACGATGACGAAATTCTGTACCGCCGCATCCCAGTGTCGAAGGAATGGTATGTTGATGGTGTTCTCTATGGAGAATCCTTCGGACCTCGCGACGACGAATCCTCTGGCATTTCCGTATACCGCAAACGATTCAAGACTCTCACTGAAGTGGCTCGTGGCAAAAGTAAACAGGGGTACTACGTAGTTTCACTTCGCGTATCGGACCTTCGCCAACACGGCATCGAGGTTGCACCCCGACCCGAAGTAGACGGAGGTTGGGACGATGCTCACGCGGAATTGCCTGGATTGAATTCCAGAAACCGCAAGTCAGACGGTGCTGAAGAACTTCAGGCGAAACTGGCGAAACTGGGCATGCTCCTCCCCGTTGAAGGACCTTTTCGCATAACGGCCAATCCATGATGTCAATTGGATTCGTTCTGCACTCCAACCGCAACGCGGATATGCTGGCAAGCAATAATCCGAACGGCTGATCATTTTGAGTTCTGCGTAGACTCCCGTAAGCTGCGGGCACTCATGGCCCGTAAAACGATATCCGTTTACCAATTGAACTCGAACGACATGAACCATGCAGAATTCATCACACGATGGCAGCGGAGCGGTGGCGCGGAGCTGGCGAATAGTCAGTCGTTTCTGAAAG
>CAZFDW010000165.1:0-11855 GCA_964517865.1 uncultured Chitinophaga sp. | reverse complement strand
TGACGTTCAAACGGGAACAACGTCATTCTCTGATTCGATGCATGCCCTGAATTTCGTGTGCTGCAGACCGAAGGTGCCATGCACCTTCCGCACCCTGCCCTCTCCCCCAAATCGTTTGCGGCGACGCTGTCTCATTATACAACTTGCACACCCGCAAACGATTCGGGGGAGAGGGGACCAGCCAATCGTCTTTGCTCCATCAGCACACAACTCCAGATTAAAACACCTTACCAAACTGTCTCGAAGTCAACTTCCACATCACTGACAAAGGACAAGCGAACTACGTTGTTTTGAGGTGCAAGGACATACTTTCCGTCGCGGAGTATCCATTGTTCGACTTGCTGCTCAAATGGGTCAACGATCCAGTATTCGCTCACACCCGATCGCTCGTAGAGATCTTTCTTGATGGTCCGGTCATTTGCAGCCGTGGATGGTGAGAGGATTTCGACCACCAGATGTGGAGCCACTTTGATCTTAGTCGGTGTGATCTTGCGGACGCTCTCGTTGAGCACAATGACGATATCGGGTTGGACGATATCAAACCCGGAAAGCTGCACATCCATCGGAGCGTTGAACAGAACCCCCAGTCCCGCCAACTCGATTTTTGTGTAGAGCTGATACTGCAAACGCTTCGAAACGTGCTGATGCTGAGTGCTCGGCGAGGGATTCACAAAATGTTCTCCATCAATGATTTCGTGACGAAGGCCATCCTCTGGTAATTGAGCGTAGTCTTCGTAAGTCCACTTGAACCCCTTAGGCGCGATGGTACTCATCATTCGTCCTGTCCTGAAATAAATGGTACTTTGTTTCACCGGAGTTTTACGATGCGCCGTGGGCATCCGCATCATGAAATGCGAGGAATGATACGGCTGTCAGGCACCACTCGGCAAGGCTTAATCGTTTACCGCCAAGCCTCAGTGTCACTTCTCCGCCAAGGCCACAATACTGCGATTGAAATTCATCGCGAGTCAGACCTGCGGGAAGGCCTTCAACGCCATGGAAGAAATCGGCGATGACAACACCCTAACGAGACCGAAGGTGCCATGCACCTTCCCTAACGAGACCGAAGGTGCCATGCACCTTCCTCACTTCATGTTGGCGAGCCGGGCTGCACCCGTCACCGCTCCGACGAGAGTTGCGATCGGCGTCTGTTTCTTTTCTGGCTATCCTGCATCAGTGAGCGTCGAACGATGTGGCGACAACCCCGCATTGTCATCAAATTGATGAAAATCCAGGTGCGATGTCTGGCCATGCCCGCGAGTGCCAGAATCCGGTTGATTGGACCAAACTGGTGGCAGGTTCTTTGGTGTCGTACCTCCCTCAGGATCAACCGTCCTGAAGTTAGATGCAATTTCGTTTTCACTCCACTGTGGTGATGTCGATCGACCCCGAAACAGCACTTCATACACAGCTCCGGTGGTCACGACCGGGGCGAGAAACCGGAGTTCACTTCACTGCTCCGGTCCGACACGCCGGAGCAGCTAACAATTTGATTTTCGAAGGTTCGAACTGCTGTCAGATAGCGCAGTTGAAATGATGACAAACGCCATGGAGAATGCTGCGAGGGTGATCACGAATACTACGTCATACGGCTCCCTCCCATCTAACACGCCAGAGTGTGTCCGGCGTGAGCAAGCCGTTTCGAAATCACAACATCTTCCACACGGTCGTATTCAATTGCCCGGGACTTCTTTCAATGACGACGCGCGGAAGGCAGCCTTTTGTGCGGTCGCCGTGGTTCGATAGGAGTTCAGTCGAGAAAGCACTTCGGAACGGTGATTCCTTTACCGGGGCAATGGCACGTGAGTCTACTTGTGCCACGACGCGGCAAGCCAGACGACTCAAATTTTCCTGACAGGCGAAATTGCCCACACCGTAGCGTGTTCAGCCGCCAAAGCAAAAAGACCGTATCGACAGTTGTGCCGACATATCAAACTGTTACAAGTGTCTCTGCGGAGAATCCGGGCTGAAACAGAGAGACCCTTCGGGACTGAATCACTGTATTTTCTGGATTTTTGCGGATCACGCCACCGGCTGACCATGTGCCAGGCCGTCCAGCCCGGACGGAATACGCAACTTTAAAACCGGTGTTTCGGGTCAAATGCATCGCTGAATTCCGTGTTTTCGCATCTCTCTGGCAGCATTTGCGAAAAACAGCTAGATAGCAGCTTCAATGCCCGAACTTTTCCGGCGCGATGACATGGAGGTCACCTGTGCGTAACTCATTTCTGTCCTTTTCACTCCCGCTCATCGGCCAGGAAGAAATCGACGAAGTCGTCGAGGCTCTGAAGTCCGGCTGGCTGACATCCGGGCCTCGGACGAAACAGTTTGAGCAGGATTTCCGCGACGCCGTTCACGCCCCCGCAGCGCTGGCGCTGAATTCCTGCACCGCCGGACTGCATGTCGCATTGAAAGTGTTGAACATCGGTCCCGGCGACGAAGTCATTACGACTCCGATGACCTTTGCTGCCTCCGTCAACGTTATCGAACATGTCGGGGCAACGCCGGTGCTTGTTGATGTCGAGCCGGACACGCTCAATCTCCAGCCGGACGCAGTCGAACGGGCCATCACTCAGAACACTAAAGCCATTATCGCCGTCCACTACGCTGGCCATCCGGTGGAACTCAACGCATTGCGGGCGATCGCCGAACAGTATCATCTGCATCTGATCGAAGACGCAGCGCATGCGGTCGGAGCCAGTTTTGAAGGCCAGCCGATTGGTTCCGGCTCGAATCTGACAGCCTTCAGCTTTTACGCAACCAAGAACCTGACCACCGGCGAAGGCGGGATGCTTACTGGTGCTGCCGATCTGCTCGACCACGCGCGTGTCGTCAGTCTGCACGGGATGAATCGAGAAGCATGGAGCCGTTACTCCGCTGGCGGCAAGTGGGCCTATGACATCGTCGAGCCCGGTTTCAAATACAACATGACCGACATCCAGGCCGCACTGGGCCTGCAACAGTTGAAACGCTTCGATCGCATGCAGGAACGTCGTCGTGAGATCGTTGAAACTTACAACACGGCCTTTAGTCAAAGCGGTGCCTTTCTGACGCCAACCACGCGCGAGCATGTGACAAATGCATGGCACCTGTACGTGCTGCGCCTGCGATCATCGGAACTCACGATCGGTCGCGACCAGTTCATCCAGGAAATGACGGCACGCAACATCGGCACGTCCGTGCATTTCATCCCGATTCACATGCATTCGTTCTACAAAAACAAATACAACTACGCTCCGGACGATTTCCCGGTCGCGCATGCCGCCTTTCAACAAATGCTCAGCCTGCCACTGTCGCCGTCGATGTCGAATCAGGACGTCGCCGACGTGATTGATGCGGTCCTGGACATCCAAGCGAAATTCGGCCGTCGCCGAGCGGCAGCGTAAGCATTGGAGCGTTTAACCGCGTGCCCATCGGGCCGCGATTGTTCTATTTGAGATTTCGTATTTGAGATTTGAAATGCGAAGCGCGGGGCGTTGCCCACGCGGTTCAACGAATCTGCTATCTTCACCCCAGCGGGCGGCTGATGACACCTTCAGTCGGGCTTGACGCGGTGGCATAGAGTTTCCGAGGAATCCGACCGGACAGGACTGCATGGCGACCGGCCTCGCAGGCCTGCTTCATCGCGACGGCCATGCGTAACGGATCGCGGGCACTCGCAATGGCGGTGTTGAGCAGAACTCCGTCGCAGCCGAGTTCCATCGCAAATGCCACGTCGCTTGCCGTCCCGACGCCGGCATCGATGATCACCGGATAGTCCGGATCATTCTCCTTCAGATACTCAAGGCAGATGCGGATGTTGTTCGGATTCAGAACGCCCTGACCGCTGCCGATCGGACTTCCCGCCGGCATCACGGACGTCGCTCCGGCCGATTTGAGTCTTCGCGCGGTGATCGGATCGTCGGACGTGTAACAGAGAACCTGAAATCCGTCATCGACCAGTTGTTTGCAGGCTTCAACGGTGGCAACCGGATCCGGCAGCAGCGTCCGCGTATCAGCCAGAACTTCCAGTTTGACCCAGTCCGCGCCAGCGTTTTCAAGTCCCCTCAGAATCTCACGACCTAGGCGCGCGACGCGGATGGCGTCTTCCGTGTTGAAGCAACCGGCGGTGTTCGGCAGAATTGTGTATCGCTTCAGGTCAATGAACTCGAGGATGTTGCGACCGGATGAATCGACCAGTCGCTCCCGACGCACGGCGACGGTGATCACGTCCGAACCGCTGGCTTCCAGGCATTCCTGCATGAGTTCAAAAGTGGTGTATTTTCCCGTGCCGACAATCAGGCGGGAATTGAGTGTGTGAGTTCCCAGGACAAGCGGTTTGTCAGGAGGTAGTGCGGTCACTGTCGTTGCGTACTTTCGTTTTTTGGAGTGCGGCGACTTGTCGCCGCTTTCTTTGTCATGAAATATGAATGACGGGAACTAATGCGTCCCAGGCGCAATCTCAACACATGGTGGCAAATAGAATCAGGAACAAGTGTGTGGAAAAGGAAAGCGATGACAAGTCATCGCACTCCAAAGAAACGCCCCCCACTTTCACCCTCCACCCACAAGCGTTACAACTTCGATTCTGTCACCCGGCTGTAATCGGCAATCTGCATGCGCCTCGCGCGGGACGACACGGCTGTTGCGTTCCACCGCACAATAGCGATTTTCGATCTTAAGATCATTGAGCAGATCGGCAATCGTCCACGACGTTTCAATCGTGCGAGGTTCACCGTTGAGCTGAATTTCCATTTGCAAAAGCATCCAAAGCAATTTTTGCTGGTCTACGGCGAAGGCCGGGTGGCGAATTGTATCGGGACGGCGCGCGATGTGAATCCGGTGGAAGGACTGTTTTTTACAGGACGACGGGCTTTGTCCCGCGTATTTCCGTGCTGCCGACAAGAGCCACCACCCTCTCAGGAGCAAGGGATTGTGCTTACGAGAAAATCCGGAAATCGTTACATTCCCCATCGCCGTGGAAAAGGATTTTTGAGGAATTCGCAGCGATCGTGCGACTTTCAAAGCGTAACAACGGACTGTGACATGAATTTCAAACGAGTCATTCTGGCCAGCATTGCTCTTGGATTGCTGAGTTCTGTCAGCGGGTGTTCATCGCCCATGAAGTTGTTGAAATCACGTTTGAAGGCGGAAACCACCCCTGCGGAAACCACGTCGGTGGAAACGCTCGACTCAACCGTGCCGGTACTTTACACGGACAAGGATTCGCTTCAAAGCGGCACCGGTGTCATGGACGATGACGCTCCGCTGGAATTTACAACGACCCGTTCCGGTCTGAAGTATCGCGTGCTGCGCCATTCAGACGGCAAGCAGCCACTGGCCCATAACACTGTCACGGTCAACTATCGAGGCTGGCTCGACAATGGACGTGAATTTGACAGTTCTTACAAACGCGGCGAACCAATTTCGTTTCCTCTGGGAGGCGTGATTGCCGGTTGGACCGAAGGCATGCAACTGGTCGGCAACGGCGGCATGATTGAACTCTGGATTCCGTCAGACCTCGGCTACGGCGCTGCTGGCTCACCGCCGTCAGTGCCGCCAAATGCGACGCTGCATTTCATCGTGGAGCTGCTGGCGGTGAAGTAAGTGTCCGTAAGTATGGGAAATCATCGTGAGTCATTCGGCATCCATAGATGCACGAATGATACAAGTGCCGCAAGCCAAAACTCGACGCCAGTTTTCAGACCCAGAGCGAGCCACGGAACCCTCGGACGCCATAGTAAGACTGTGCTCCGTTGTGATACACGAAGACATGGCTGAAACGGCGATCACCAAAGATGGCACCGCCGAGTTGTCTGATATCAGGAGGCGTTTTCAACCAACTCGACGTCTTCGTGTCGAATTCGCCAAGTGCCTGCAACTCTCGATATTGTTCTTCCGTCAGAACTTCAATCCCCATGACCGCTGCCATATCGATAGCGTTGTTTGCTGGTTTGTGCTCTTTCCTGGACTCCAGTCCTTCACGGTCGTAACAAACACTCGTGCGGCCTTTAGGACTCTCCGCTGAACAATCAACAATGATGTACTCGCCCGTCTTGTTATCATGCCCCACGACATCCGGTTCACCGCCGGTTCGTTCCATTTCATTCAGTGACCAGAGCTTCGCAGGATTGGCTTCGAGCCTTGTCTGGACACCAACCCATTGCAGTCCTTTATGGCGGGGCATATTTTTCTCAAAACGGGCTTTCAATGTGCAGAGCAGTTCTTCACGTTGCTCGGCTGATAAGTCCTTTTTGGGTTTGACAGCTTTCATAGAAATCTTCCTTATCACGCTTTGTCATTTGCAGCATCGTCCGTGTATTGCGGCGAGAATTTCCAATGAGCTCGTTCGAATCTCATGGCTTCGCAGGTGCTTTCTTGCCGGTCATCACGAGGCTGTGCGATGGGATAGTGAAGATAAACGCCACGACGCAGGAGGCGGTCATGCGGGCATCAGATCCGTAGCCGGCGTTGTCACGGTTGGGCTGGTAATAAAAGCTGCCGTCGGGGCATTGAGCCATCGTGAACCACCAGCGATTTGAATCCATCAGCTTGCGGAAACTATCCGGCTCGACATTCGCCGCGAGTGCCGTGTAGGCCATTCCCATCGGCGGCGAGCCGTGAGTATCGGCGAAGCTCTGAGGATGCTGGCCGATCACATTGGCATGTGCCATCGCCCGTTCACGATAAACAGGTTCGTCGTACGGACTGAGGAAATTCGCGATGCCGGAGGCTCCGGTTCTGCCCATGTCGGCCCAACCGTCCGGAGGTCCTCCGACCTCGTCGCCGTACCAGACGTATCCGTTCTGGCCGGTCCCCTTTTTCAGAAACTTGTATGCGGCATCATGCTTTTCGCGGTCGATCCTGATCCCGCAGCGATGCATCAGTGAATACGCCAACGCACCCTGACCGGTGAGCATCGCGATCGGACCGTAGCCCTCAAAGCCGGGATTGTGCCCCCAGCCGCCGTGAGAATTTTCCGGCCCTTTCGGATACGAATCCGGGTGGGACTGCCTGGCTTTCGGATCGATCTGCGACATGTGGAGATACTGGACCTTCGCGAGGTGATCATGGATCTCCTGCAGTTCCGGCAGCACCCATTTTTCTCCCGTCGCGAGTTGGTATTCGCTCACCACAATCGCAGCGCTCATGTAAGTCCAATTGATCAAATCGAAGTATCGTTTGTCCTTCGCACGAGTCTCACGGCAATGGTACCGCACGTTGAGCTCTACGGCAGGCAGATACTTCGGATCGCCGCTCGCCAGCAGAGCCAGCGGCCCGAAGGTGTTATGGACGGGATCGCCGAACGAGCCATCTTCCGACTGATGTTCGACGAGGTACTTCAGCAGCTCGGCGAGGATCCTATCCGACTTTTCGCAGGCCGCTGGATAAGTCGCGGCAAAGGTTCCGTACTTCTGACCGATATCGAGCACAACATCTTTGGTCTCGCCTCCGCGCCGCAGAGTGATTGACAGCTTTCCTTTCCCGTCACCACTCTGGCACTCCTCCAGCCCCGTTGCCATTTCGGACACCGGCCCGTCCGCGCCGAAGACGCTTTCGCCGTAACCGTTTCGATGTGGCTCTTTGAACAGCTGTCCGCCAGCGCCGATAATCAGATCGCCAATCTCGACGTGGCCACTTGCTGGTGTTTCGGGAAAGACGTACTTAATCAGCAAAGCCTGCGGTTCGTCTTCGACCAATTGAGCTCGCAAGCCAGTGATGCCAAGGTTATAGAACCAACCCGGCACTTCCGCGTCCGGCCCCGAGTCGGCACGCTGCCCCCACGGGCTGTCGTTGTCGTGATAATGAACCTGCGCCTGTGCAGAGGCATTTATGCTGAGCAGAGCGATGCATGCGATCCAAAGTGCGCGGGGGTTGGTGATCATTGCTGAATCCTCAGAAACTTCGCCGGATCAGGCCTGAAACAGGCGACAGTCATTTGGAGTGCGGCGACTTGTCGCCGCTTTGCCTTTCGCATACGGCATTTTTGTGAATCGGCGTGGGAAAACATCGCACATTCCATTTCAATTTCCGGCATTCGCTGTCACTCTTCTTCCCCCTCGTCATCACCCTGGTTGTCATGTTCCAGTTGTCGGATGTATTCAACCGCTTCTTCTGCCGAACAGACCACACGGCCCGGTAATCGGCCTTCGCGGTCGCAGGCAGCAAGAGTGTCGAGAGCTTCGTTGTCTTCCGAATTTGTCAGTCGGCGTTTGGCTCGAATGCCCGCCGTTCCGTCGTGAACGCGTTGGGCCAGTCCGTGATTTTCGATGAGCCATTTTGTTCGCTCAGAGATGTAACCATCCAGCACCGCAAGTCCGGCGGTGATGTGGTCCAGCGGATCGATGCCCTTGCCGACATCGTGCAGCAGTGCGGCCAGCAGTAGTTCTTCGTCCCATGGAAATTTTTCGCGGGCAAGTTCGAAAACCTGCAGGCTGTGGTAGAGCACGTCCCCTTCCGGATGAAAATCGCGATCCTGACGAACGCGGTCCAGCGGCAACAGCAGGGACAGAAAATAGTGATAGCGCCGATTTTCTGCGTTTGGATCGGCGTCGGCTCTGAATTCGCCATCGGCCGCGACAAGCTGCTGCAGCGACTGACGAATCTCAAAGTCTGTCGGCAGCGCCTCCGGCGGAATGTGACTGCGTGTGAGCGCTCGTGCCGCGCGCCATTTCGCCTGAGTGTAGTTGGTTTCTTTACGCGTACTCATCAGCCGTGCGGCTTCAAAGCAGATTTCACGACGAAGCCGGTCCAGTTCCATGATGATCACTTATTATCGTCGAGGCTTTGGGCGTCATGTCAGAACCCTGGAATTTCGAACGCCCGGCGTTCTGCGATCCGGCGCAGTTTTTCCAAAGTGCGCACTTCAATCTGACGCACTCGCTCTTTTGTCACACCCAAACGGCTGCCGACCTGTTCGAGCGTTTCCGGCTCTTCACCTTCGCTTAAGCCAAATCGGCAGGCGATCACTTTTTGTTCACGCACATCCAGCTCCTGCATCAACTCGCGGATCACCGCTCGCTGAGTCATATTCATGTACTCATCGATGAAGAATGAACCCTTCTGCTCTGACGACTGCGCGAACACTTCGTCATTGCCAGTCCGGAATCGGTCCAGTCGCTGATGTTCTGCGGGCACCGACCGCGCGAAATTCTTCAGAATGGCCCATGACGCATAGGTCGAGAACTTATATCCGCGAGCATAGTCAAATTTTTCAACCGCCCGGATCAGTGAGATATTGCCATCGCTCACGAGTTCAAAGAAACCTGAATTTGCTTTGAGATACCGCTTGGCAATCGAGACCACCAGTCGCAAATTGGACCGGATTAGCAGATTTTTCACTTCAGTGATATCCACCAGCAATGCTTCCAGTCGGGACACCATGCGCGCAGACGGCTTCTTCACGTCCAACTCATTCCGCAACAACGAAAACTGAAACTTACGAAAGTTCATCCGGCGAAAATAATACTGCTCCTGCGATTTTTTCAGAAGAGGCACCCGGTATAGTTCACCAAGATATGCGGGCAGACCAGTCGGAATGCGACTGACCGTCGATTCATCGACCTCCGGCGCCGGGCCACAGATGAGACCCTCCGCATTTCGCTGACGGAACTCTTCACTGTCAATGTAATCCACGTTAGCTTCCGTCAGTCGCTTGACGCGAGCTTCCAACAACGCACCATGCACCGCAGTCTTGCTCAGCGAAAACGCTTTTGCCAGACATGCAACGCTCTCGCCAAGAACCGAACGCTGCAGCAACGCTTCATTCCGCTCGGCATCAGAATGCAAGACGCGGAGAGACCCAGCGACAAAATTCGGCGCACCCTGCGCAACACTTCCCGGCACTGGCAACCCAGACAACCGAGATTGTGCTTCAGCGTTCCGATACGCTTTGCTCGTTGAGTCAATCATTGGAGTTGTGCTGACCATAACTTTGCTCCCTCGTATTTCATATGCCGACGAAACCGGCGTATCCCACTGTTCACGCTTTGCATCACACTTCCGGTGGATCAATCTGCTGAACGCCCTGCATTCACGTTTGCTGGCAGTCCACATCACTTGTCACAAGTTCTGCAAATGCCGAGCCACTCCTCAGTAGAACTTGCAGAATCAAGCCGTTCTGTTCTCCCATCACACAACGAACCCCGTTCCGCACGGTTTCTCCGGGAGGATTCGCAAATGTTGATCAGGAATTGCCAAAATTGCTGCCGGAGAGCTCACAACTCAACAAGATCTGACATAAACACATGGTCAAGTGATCAGTTGTCTGTCGCAGAGAGCGTGATCACATTCCGCAGATCCTGCCGATTTTTCCAGCTACCATTGTAAATACGTCAACAGGAGACACAGAGATTGCAAAAATGTTCGGTGAATCTGCTTGAAGCGGACAATGCAGCCCAGGATTGAAACTACACTGCGGCAATCGCGAAGATACACAGGATGCCGAGCCACACGATGCCGAGCACATGCCAGCACCAGCAGGCGAAGGTGACACCCCAATAATATTCGTGGTCATAGCGGTCGGCGAAGGCTGAGAGCGTCACCCACAGCAATATCGACTGCGCCACGATAAAGTGCATCGCGTGGATCGCTGCGAACATGATGACCATGCCGTGAATGCTTGTCTGCATTTCCAGTTGCGGCGAAATTGACTTGACGAGTGCCCACATTCCGTAGGACTGCACCGACACAAACAGCACGGCCGCGCCCAATGCCAGCGACAACGACGTTCGAAACCGCCGTTGGAGTTCCAGGCGGACGTTCTTGAGAGCGTCGTGCAGGCACCAGCTGCCGATCGCCAGAAACGTCGTTCCAAACTGAAATGCAGCAGGCAGCTCCAGTTTTTGCGTCGGTTCGGGATGTCCGAAGACAAATCCCAGCGAAAAGCCCAGCAGCAGGATCACGCTGGCCTGAAGGACTGTTGCCAGGAAAAACCGACGCGCCAGCAACACGCGAGCCAAGTCCCATCGATTGGACATGAATCGTCATGAACTCCTGAAAAATCCCCACGGGCAGGCGAGAATGCTCGGACAAATACCACGTTGTATGGCAGCAATCATAGAATTCAAGACTGGCAACAAAGTGGTTGCACGCTTGCCTATTCGCCGCTGGAGGTAACAATAGCGTCGAAGTGTGACGATGTAACGGCATCGGGTGAGGAAAGCGGGTATCCGATTTTCGTGTCGTGTTCCGGCTGCCGATCGTCCATGAACGTTTTCTCAGGGGAAAAACGAATGACAAAATTCTGGCGCGCTCTGGTTCTCGGCATGGTTTGTTTAGCAGGGACAAGTTCAATGGCTGCGGACTCTATCCACGATTTCAAATTGAAGAACATTGAGGGCAAGGATGTGGAACTTTCAGAGTTTAAAGGCAAAGTACTGCTGGTTGTGAACGTCGCCAGCAAGTGCGGTGCGACGCCTCAGTATGAACAACTGCAGGCGCTGCAGGATAAGTACAAAGAAAAAGGTCTCGTTGTCGTTGGTGTTCCGTGCAATCAGTTTGGCGGTCAGGAACCGGGAACTGAAAAAGACATTCAGAAATTCTGCACCGACAAGTACAAAGTCACATTTCCGATGATGAGCAAGGTGGACGTCAACGGCGAAAAAGAGGCTCCCTTGTACAAGTTTCTGAAATCCCATGCAGAAAGCAAAGATGACGTGAAATGGAACTTCGAAAAGTTCATCGTCAGCAAGGAAGGTACGGTCGTCGGTCGATTCGGCACAAAGACAAAACCGGACGCGGAGGAAGTCGTCAGTGTCATTGAATCAGAACTGAAAAAGTAATAAATGTGAAACAGTTGATTGTTTAACCCGGATTATTGACGTAGGCCGGACCAAATTCGCGTAAGCCCATGCCGGAACTGCACAAACGTGATT
>CAZFDW010000164.1:0-11933 GCA_964517865.1 uncultured Chitinophaga sp. | reverse complement strand
TGCCGCAACGGCACGCTGCACTTGCCGTGTTGCACGCACTGTCGTAACCTGACTGGTGCATTGCGTTTCATCCGGCAGTGATCGCGCGGCAGAATCACAAATCGCAATGAATCGCAAATGCGAACAAAACGTTCAACCAGAGCGGCGGTGGTTCTGTTTTTGAAATGGATGCATTACCCCCGCCGCCAGGTTAACGCAGTCGATCTCCCATGCGCTTCACTCCGGCGGCAGCCTTAAGCCGGGAACTTCGGTGCAAAGTTGCCGCAACAGCGGAGTCGTCCCATGCACGAACCAAGCGCATTCCGTAATCGACGAAGTTCTCCCGCCTCAAACACTACGACAATATCCGCATCTTTTGTTGAACGAGGAATGCTGTACACATTGGTCGCAAGAGCCCCGACGAGGACATACTTTACCGAGAGTGATTCGAGTGCCACCAGTGTTCGTCGAACTGCATCAAAGCTGTTCATTGATTGCATCCAACGGGCGGTAGCGATCCCCGTCGTCGATCCGCCTGGCGATTTCAAGTCGGCGAAAGATCTCGTTGTTGACCTGTTTTTCATTATACTCAGGGTAGCGCATGCGGATCCCGGAACGCATCATGATCAACCCCATATCAAAGAGCTCCGGCCCGGCCAGAAGTTTTTGGCCAACGGACAATTGCCGCGCCTGCTCAAGTTTTGAGAGATAGATTTCGTCCTGAACAGCTTTGACAGTGGAATCGATAATCTTCATATTCAGGGTCTCATTTGGCGTGACAAATTCGGAGACGATCGCCTGGCCTTCTTGCCCATGCGTCGTATTTCGTCAGCACGACGATCAATGGACGTTTGCCTCTTTGTCCTGGCGGCAATTTCGTCTCATTGCGAATACGCCGAGTCGCTTCAGTCAGGATCAGATCCTGCCGGTAACTACTGACGTCGTCATTGACTTGTGGATCATCACTTTTTCCCTGGTAATGCACGCCGCTAATGTAAGGTAAGTTCCAAGTTCCCACAATGGCCCGCTTACGCGGAAGGGCCGTCCACCGTTTGTAAACATCGTGGACGACCTTGAAAAAGAAAAGCTAATTGAACGTCGTGACGACTTCGTTCCAAAGAACACGAAAATGTGATCACTGCCGCCGAAGATCGAATTGCGGATCATCATTCTGAATTGCTGTCTGGTCACATTGCCGATTACCTACAGTCGCTTCATGCAAGGGATGTCGGGATCTGGTTCCGGCTTCAACTCACGCGCGGAAGTTTGTTGCACCAGATGTTGCACCAACTTCCGGCAAAGCAGGGCATTTCGAGTCAATTCCTGTCACTTTGGGCAGTCTGTGCGACGACGAGATTCATGCGTCTGGCAAACCGGAAATGTCGTCAAATCCCAATGAAAAAGCCTCATTCGCAGTCAATACGAATGAGGCTTGTGAGGGGTGGCTAACCGGGCTTGAACCGGCGGCCTCCAGAACCACAATCTGGCGCTCTAACCAACTGAGCTATAGCCACCATGCACTCGGCGAATCGTAGCCGTCGAACTGCGGGCAATCAAGTTTCTACCCGCTGAATGAGACAGCTTTCGGCGAGTCGGGGTTCGTGACTGCATCAAAACTGCCTCTGCTCGGTCTTCTTGTCCAATTGGGAGGACCGGAATTCTTCCCTTCGACGGGAATTCACCGCCTCTGTGTCCATTCGCGCTCCCCTTGCCAACTGATGGTAGACGCCAGCTGTCATATTCGGAAGAATCCAAACCACTGCTCACCGGGAAGAATCGATGGAAAGGCACAAATGTCGGTAGTTGTCGCAAAGAATCTCAGTCGCACCTACGGATCGCGGCGTGGAATCAGCGATGTCAATCTGACGATCAACGCAGGTGAGATCTTTGGGTTCCTCGGTCCGAACGGAGCTGGAAAATCGACGACGATCCGAGTCCTGATGGGGCTGCTGCGAGCCAGTTCAGGGACGGCCAGAATCTTTGGTGCGGATTGCTGGAGCGACGGCTCGACCATTCGTAAGGATGTCGGTTATGTGGCTGGCGATGTGCGCCTGTATTCCTGGCTGACCACTCGCCGCGGACTCAGTATGATTTCGAAGATTCACGGTCGCGACCTGCTGCCCAATGGACTCAAACTGGCTGAGCGATTTCGTCTGGAGCCGGATCTGGTCGTCCGAAAAATGTCACGTGGAAATCGCCAGAAAGTGGCCCTGGTGCTGGCGCTCGCTCATGCGCCACGACTTGTCATTCTGGATGAACCCACTTCCGGACTCGACCCACTCATGCAGGACACGCTGATGATGTGCCTGCGGGAACTGGCGAGCGAGGGGCGTACGGTGATGTTCTCCAGTCATACGCTGAGCGAAGTGGAAACGCTGTGCGATCGAATCGCCATCGTGCGCGACGGACAAATCGTGGAGGATTCCAAACTGATCGACCTGAAGGTCCAGGCACCGCGACAAATTATGATCACGTTGCAGGAACAGCAACGGGCGTCCGAAATTCAATGGCCGGATGGCGTGGAAGTGAAATACGAGCCGAGTTCGTCGCCGGAACAGTCTTCATCGACGATCGCTCTGATGGTGCCGCCATCGCTTCGTCACCGCACCTGTATTCTGGAACTGCTGGGCACGTCGGTACCATTCATGGAGTGGGCGGCAGGGCAGCACTTTGCCGATGTTGTCATCGGCTCACCGGCGCTGGAAGTGTTGTTTCGACGGTACTATCAGGAATGATCAATGACTAATGTCGAATCACCAATGCATCGCAATTGCCCCGGTCAGGAGACGCCCGCATGACATCGGTCATTGCCACATAAACAATCTGCGATTCATTGGACATTGGGATTTTGACATTAGGAATTCAATGCATGTCTGGCTTGTTGAGCAAAATCTGGATGGAAGTTCGCTGGCCAGTCCTGTGGTTCAGTCTTGGACTCTGCGCGATCATGGGACTGCTCACCGCGCTGCTGCCAAAGATCCTGGGCAACATTCACACGATGTTCGACAAAATGCCGATGGTCAAACCGCTGATTACGGCATTGCTGGGAGTTGATCCCGGCGACCAGATGTCGTCGCAGCTTTCCCAGGCTTTCCTGTGGGTCCATCCGACCGTATTGACACTCATCTGGGCGCACGAAGTCATGTATTGTTCTCGCATGCCTGCAGGGGAAATTGATCGAGGCACGGCCGATTTTCTGTTGTGTCTGCCGGTGTCGCGCTGGAAAGTGTTTTCGGCCGAGACGATTGGCTGGCTGGTTTCTGGTGCGTGTATCCTGTCATTTGGTTATGCCGGGCATCTGACGGCATCGTTGACCGTACAGCCTGAAATGCGGTTGTCGGTCGCTCATACCATGATGGTGATGGCGAATCTCGCCGCCGTCTATCTGGCCGTGGGGAGTTTCGCATTCTTTCTGTCAGCACTCAGCGATCGCCGCGGTCGTGCGATTGGAGTGATCTTTGCGATCATGCTCGCGTCATTCCTGCTGAATTTTCTGGCTCAGTTTCAGGACTGGGCGAAGAGCGCCTCATGGCTGTCGGTCATGGAATATTACCGTCCGGCGATTATCATTCAGACGGGCACGTTTCCGAGGTTCGATATCGGAATACTGCTGTGCATTGCTTCGACTTTCTGGATTGGCAGCGGCCTGACGTTTCGAATGAGAAGTATCTGCACCGTGTGAGTCGGCTGCCTTGCATCTCGAACTCTTTGGCCGAGTTTTACTGCTTCTGGTGATCTCGATTGAACGGGGCCATTGCCGAGAATTTACGGCTTTTTTCGTGCAGTTACCGGAAAATGCCTGGGATTACCGGCGAATTTTTGACGCGAATGCGTACAGTACAGGTGTCACCCCCAACATGGAGACTTCGCGATGGGGGCGCTGGGCATTTGTGATGATAAAAATGGCACTATTGACTCTCATTTGGAGCAGAAACCCATCACTTGCGTAAGTTTTGTGTGAAGTTCGCAGGGAAATCGTGGCACTTTGCCAAGTTTCTACGACACTGTATTTCCGTTTACTCCTCTGGCATTCGGTTTGCGTATCGTCGATTTGAAATCCGCTAAATTCTGACGAATCAGCAACCAATGGCATGGTTCCTCAGAAGATTATCAAAACAGTATCCAGTCAATCGGATCCACCTCTGTGATTCAGGGAAAAGCTCGAATGCAAAGTCCTACGAAACGAATCGCGCTGACGAAACGCCAGCGTGAAATCTACGAGTTTCTGCGGGACAAGATTATCAATCGTGGCTACGGCCCGACCGTTCGGGAAATTGGACTGCATTTCAATATTCGATCTCCCAACGGCGTCATGTGTCACCTGAAAGCGCTGGAACGCAAGGGCCTCATCAGTCGTGAGCAGAATATGTCGCGCGCGATTCAGCTCTCGGATGCTCCGCAGAATCGCCTGTCGGTCACATTGATCGGTACAGCGGCGACTGGTGGGCCAATCCAGCCGACGGTCGCGTCGGACGAGTCCGTTTCTTTCGGCACGGTCTTTGAAGGCCCTGAGATTGCGTGCATGCGAGTTGAGGGAAACGGTTTTCTGCCGCTCAATATCGCCAGCGGTGATTTCATCATCGTGAATCGCGAATCGCCGCCACAACCCGGCTGCCTGGTCGCGGCCATGGACGATCGATATGCCGTGATTCTCTGTACCGTGCAGGAAGGAACAAATCATCTCATCCCGGCAATTTCCGGGACACCGTCCTTATCGCCTCGTCAAGTGCTGGGTGTCATTACGGGAATCATCAGGAAGTTCCGAGTTCCAGTGGCAACGCCGACTGCTGAGACACCGTGAAAGTCAGACGACCAACGAACGCGCCGGGATGCGATGAAAAGTTGGTCCGTGGACGATCCGTAACACATTAATGTCCGTCTACTTCGTGCCCTGAAATGGCTTCAGCAGGTCGCGAAACATCGGAATTTTCGTTGATCGTGCCTGCGCGATTCTGTGTTCGTAGACTTCGATCCTGGAATCGTCGGGCTCGAGTGACTTCATCATTTGCAGTGAGGCTTCTGCGCCTTCAATCTGCTTGTGTGCGAGCGCTAATTCAAGACTGACGGAAAAGTATCCCATTGCCTCAGAAACATGCATGCTGTCAAGTTCATGCAGCGGCTGCAGGAGGTCTTTTGCACGTTCCAGGTTGCCTGCGCGAATTTCTATCTGCGCCAGTGACGTTCTTCCGAAGAAATAGTCCGGAAATCGTTCGTGAATTTCACGCACCATATTCTCAGCCTGATGCCACGAGTTGCTATCACGACCTGCCAGTATTGCTCCAGCCAGATTGTGCATCGCTGACGGACTATTCGGGTCGAGCTCCACGCATTTGCGGAAGACAGGCACTGCAGATTCAAAATCATCACGCTGCATCGCGATGTGACCTTTGTTCATTAAATCTACGAACGCAGCGTTGTTGTTGACCTGGGTGTTTCGGTGGATCGTTGAAGAAAACAGTGCAATATCGTGCCATGTGCCTTTGACCCACATTCGGTGCGGGCCACGACCGATGTGTTTTTTCTCATGGAGCGTGCCGAGCACTTTGTATCTGAGTTGATCCGGACCGCGCTGGCCGAATGCAAACGTCTGCAACGCATCCAGCATGTCGGGTGAACCATCCTGGCTGGCCACAAGTACGGCAAATTCCCGCCCGGCGTTGTCGCCGCGATCCAGCAACGCCGAAATCATCGCTCGAATGTGCGGAAATTTCTCTAACGCCTGTGCGAGCGTTTGTCCGTTTTGACGGTCGATCGACTGAAGCAGTTGTTCCACCACGTTTCGAGGGATCCATTTAGACAGCGGGTCGATCCATGGTGCATGGCAGTCTGCCGTATCCAATTCCGCAAGATTTTTCCGTGCAGGATGGTACAGCGGATCGTGGCTCAATGCGGTTTTCCAACAACTGCGAGCTTCTTTGTTGCAACCCATTCGCATCAGGGCAACGGCCTTGCAGTGATGCAAGGCAGCGATGCAGCGAGGATCCTTGTCAGGAATCGTTGCCGCGTGCTCGACGACCTTAAGCACGTCAGCATCTCGTCCCAGCAGGCTCAGAAACTCAGATTGTATAGCAACCGCATCCTGTTGAGTCGCGGGATCCTGGACAATGCCGTCGGCGATCTGAGCAGCTTCATTGACGTTGCCTGTCAGAAACAACAGCCGTCCCAGGTTGGCTTCAGCGAATTGATTGAAAGGAAACAGTTGACAGGTCTCCCGGCATACGCACACCGCTTCATCAATTTCGCCAATCTGAAACAATGCCATTGCCAGATTGTTTCTGGCGGACACCAGTTCTGGCTTAACTTTCAGTAACTCACGAGCTTTTGCGACCGCGTCGTCGAATTCACCACACGAAATTTCGAACAGAATCTCGTCGTGCAGCACCAGCAGTTCGAATTCAGAATCCGCCATGTCGAACTCTTTCAGAGTCTGTTGAACGGCAGTTTCCGCAATCTCGATCGCAGCCTGAGCTTTCGATGCGTGCTTGTGTTCGGGCCAACGCTCCAGAAAATGACGATACGCATTGAGTGCCATAGGAACGCGCATGGAGAGCAGGTATCCCTGAGCCATCATAATCCATGCCTCCGGGTTACGCGGCTGCACACGGACGAGCCGCTCCGCCGTCCGTGCCATGTTCACATGATCCTGCGTCGTCTGGTAAAGGTAGATCAGTGAGTCCAGAATCTCCGGGCGATTACGCTTTCGGCGATCCTCGCCCTGCAGGATTTGTTCGGCTTCTTCATAGTGCCGCTCCCGGA
Source organism: uncultured Chitinophaga sp. (assembly GCA_964517865.1). Lineage (GTDB taxonomy): Bacteria > Planctomycetota > Planctomycetia > Planctomycetales > Planctomycetaceae > SXXK01. Next base: position 5,198 of record CAZFDW010000164.1, on the reverse strand, counting down.
TGAGATAGTTTGCCTTGTCGATCAGTTCTTCGAGTCGCAGCGAAGGCTGGAACGACTCGGAATTCCTGGCCGAAGCAGCCTTGTTTTTTTGCTGGCGTTTAAGTTCCTTCTGGTGCCTCTTCTGAGTTTTATCACGCTTGGACATGGCGGATTCCTTTCCAATTCAGCAAAAGATGAAGTTTGGCGATTTCGAAGAATCGCATCGAGGAAGTATATTCCTCTGAGAATCCTGCGGCAACTGCCTGCGTCGCCACTTTTTACCCGGAAGCAGATATGCCGGCATTTCTGCTATGCATGGCATCTGTCTAAAACGACCTGCTCACGAGTTTCCTCCCGTCGAAAGGTGTGCTGACTACGTATGGACACGAATCCATTTGCTGTACTTTCCCTGATTGTGGCTCCTGCCATCCTGACCAATGCTTCTTCCGTGCTGATCATGAGTACCAGTAATCGCCTCGCGCGCGGGGTGGATCGCGCCAGGGAATTGTCGAAGCAGTTGGAAGGGACGACGGATCTGAGTTGCCCCGACGCACAACGTCGGCTCAAGGAACTGACGGCGACGGAAGATCGGACGTTGCTGCTCCTGAGATCACTTCGCAGTTTTTATGTGGCGCTGGGAGCCTTTGCGTTCGCGGCATTCGTGTCGCTGCTGGGTGCTGTCACCGCGTCAATCAAGCTGCCTGCGGTCGTGCTTCCGCTGGAACTCGCGGGTGTCGCGGCTGGCCTGGTCGCAGTTGCCGCACTGGTGTATGGTTCGATGCTGTTATTTCGCGAGACGCGCATCGCCGTGCAGGTCATCAGCGAGCGAGCTGCCACAGTGCGCGAGCGTTTTGGAACCTCACAGAATTTCAGGAATCTGTAAGCGGTTTTATGCTTCAGATCTCAGCCAGGCGTCGCGTGGAATCGCCGAACTGGTCGGTCTTAACGCCGAATTGATTCAACATGCTGACATACAAATTCGACATTGGCTGCGGATCAACTTTCAGATAGCGACCCGTCTGCATGGCTCCGCCCGCATGGCCGGCAAGGATCACCGGCAGGTTATCATGTGTGTGGCGGTTTCCGTCGGCAATCGCACCGCCGTAGACAATCATGGAATTGTGCAGCAGCGAATTGCCATCGACGTCATCGGTGGTTGCCATGCGTTCCAGGAATCTGGCAAAACGACTGATATAGAACTGATCGATCGCGGCGACCTTTTTCGCAAGATCGGTCTCGCGCTGATTGTGCGTCAGGTAGTGGTGTCCTTCGCGAATGCCGAGCTGCGGAAACGTGCGATTACTTCCGTCGTACGCCAGCAACAGAGTGGCGACGCGCGTCGTATCCGTCTGAAAGGCCAGCAGCAGCATGTCGAACATCAGGTCCATGTACTGACTGAAGTCACCGGGAATGCCGACCGGGGTTGATCGCTCAACCTCAGGGATATCCTGATGCGACTCAGCCGCCTTCAGACGCAATTCCAGTTCCCGCACGACGGTCAGATATTCATCGAACTTCTGCCGATCACTGACGGCCAGCGAACGTTGCACATCGGACGCTTCTTCCAGCACAAAGTCCAGCACACTGCGCTCTGTCTGCTGGCGCAAGGCAAAATTCCTGCGGCGTTCTGATCCTTCACCCGCCCCGAAGAGTCGTTCAAACACCAGGCGAGGATTTGCTTCCGGTGTCACGGGAGTCGATGCAGAACTCCACGCCAGATTGTACTGATACGCACACGCATAGCCGGAATCACAACTGCCCGAATTGCGGATCAGATCGGACGACAGTTCCAGCGACGGAAAGCGTGTCAGATTTCCCGCCTTCTGAGCCGCCACCTGATCGATCGAGATTCCCACATGAATATCGTTGCCAGCAGTCTTGCGAGCGCGGGCACCCGTCAGAAACGTGGCGCTGGCTCGAGCATGGTCACCCGCACCGTCGCGGCCTGCGGTCGCGTTTTCATGGTCAAGGCCACCGATCACCTGAATATGTTCTTTCAGTGACGCCAGCGGAGCCATGGATTCGTTCAGTTCAAATTCGGCTGTCGGAAACCAGTGGTCCTGTTGCACGCCGTTGGGTATGGACATAAAGGCCATGCGCAACGGAGCACCCGTGCTGGTCGTCGCCATGCTTGCTGCGTCGCTGGCCTGGACGCCAAACAGTGAGCGTGGTTGCAGCGACATCAGGGCCGGTAACGCGATCGATACGCCCATGCCGCGCAGAAAGGCCCGACGATTTGGAGATTGATGTTTCATGGTTGATCTTTCTAACATGTGTGATGCAGGAATGTAGTCCGGACCAAAGCGGAGTTCCGGCAAATCGTTCAAGTGCCGGAACGGCGCTGCGCTTGGTCCGGCCTACATAAAAACGTATACACTAATTTTCGGTCTGGGCGGAATTGCGGATCTTCTGGAACGGTGCTGACGCGATCACACCGTCGATGAGGTCGCTGAATTTTCCACCACTGTTTTGCAGGCGTTCAACGATGAGATCGACAGTATGCTCGTCCGTCTGTTCGAGTCCTCGACCGATGGCGAACGTCAGCATTTTCTGAGTGACACAGCGATAAAAATCCGCAGCATGGTGTTCCCGGAGAATGTGCTTCAGTTCCCGCACATCCTGAAACGATTCTCCTGTCATCAGTGTACCAGATGCGTCAATCGCTGCACCATTTTCTTCGGTTCGCCAGCTTCCGAGTGCATTAAAATTCTCCAGAGCCAGTCCCAACGGATCCATTCTGGCATGGCATGACGCGCACAATGCCGATTCCCGATGAGCGGCTAACAACTCGCGGAGAGATGGTTCCCGATCCCCGAATTTCTCCGCAGCCGCTTCGAGTGCCGGAACTCCCGGCGGGGCAGGGGGGGCTGGCGTTCCGAGGATGTTGTCCAGAATGAACAGGCCGCGTTTGACCGGAGATGTCCGCGTCGGGTTCGATGTAATCAGCAGCATCGATGCATGACAAATCACGCCGCCACGAACGCTGTCCGGCGGCAGTTCGACTCGCCGCATCTCGTCGCCCTGGATATCCGGAAGCCCATAATGCTGTGCGAGTTTCTCGTTGACGAATGTGTAGTTGCAGTCGAGCAGATCCAGCAAGCTCAGGTTTTCGTGTGCGATATGTTCCACGCACAATTCGGTTTCCCGCTGCATCGCCCGTTTGAGTTCGTCGTCGAAATCATCCGTGATCTTTCGCAGTTCGCGAAAGCGGTCGCGTGTCTTCTGTTCCTCCGGAGTCAATTCCTGATCAAACGATCGGCCGCGTCGACTGCGGAACTGGGCCACCAGGGCTTCAAATTCTTTCTGATGTCCCAGCACGGCGATGGGATCCACAGTCGCCTGCGTCACATCGCGCGTTCTCAACCATTGCCCGACAAAATTTTGCAGGAACTCATTCGCGCGTCGATCCCGCATCATGCGCGCGACCTGTGTTGATAGCTGGTTCCGGAGTTGTCCCTGCTGAGCCAGCTCAAACAGTTCCTCATCGGGCATCGTGGACCACAGGAAATAGGAAAGCCGTGATGCCAGATTCAGTTCATCGACATTCGCGAACGGCTTTGCGGCATCGGCCTCACCGGAAGATTCCAGCCGAAACAGGAATCGCGGTGACGCCAGTATGCCAGTCATTGCTTGCGCAATGCTCGATTCAAAAGTCGCACCCGGTTGCTGCGAGGTCAATTCAGAGATCTTCACCAATCGGTCGACGGTCACTTGTTTCACGCGGCTCCGAAACGCACGCGTTGCGAAATCTCGCAGAATCTCTTCCGCGTAAGCATGCCGTTCTGCAGCCTCTTCTGGCGGTGTGTCGCGCGGGAAGAATCGTGAGTAATTTGGCGGATGCACGAATTCCGTCGTCCCTTTCGGGCCTTCGATACGGACCGAATTGACTTCGAAGCGCGCGTAGGTGGAATCTTCCGACGTCTTTGGTTCTGCCGGTTTTTCGTGCGTGAGCGGCGTGAGTTCGAATGACAACTCATGGTCGCCGGCCGTCCAGTCTTCGGAGAACTCATACCGCAACAGCTTGCTTTCATCCCAGCCGTATTCGTTTGTGCTGCGATCCTGTCCGTCGATGCGAAACACAACGGTGTACCGTGAAGGATCAAACTCAAATGAACCGTGCAGCTTCACGGCGACATCGACTTTGTACGTCCCCGCAGTGTCGATCGTCACTGTACGTTTCAAATTCGCCGGTTTCGTGGATGACAATCGATCGTCTGAGACATTCGCATCGTTGTCACGAAAATCGCGTCCGGAAAATTCCTGAGCCGGCATGACCCATGTCGCTTTCGGGATCGCTCGATCCACGATGGACTGCGCCGCGTGTAAATACTTCTCCATCAGTAACGGGGAAAAGCTGAGTGCGTCACCGACGTTGTCAAATCCGAAACCTGAATCATCCGGCGGGAACAGGATCGTAGCGTCGAAGCGAATGCCCATCAGATCCGAGACTGTATTTCCGTATTCGGCGCGGTTAAGTCGCCGAACGGCCATTCGGCTTGGATCGACATTCTCAGGATCAATTTGAAATGCACGAAACTTGATCCAGTTTGCGAGCGTGGCCGCTTCGGTTGGCGATGGGCGATCATGTCCTGCCGGAGGCATCAACTGCGACCGCACATTCTTCAGAACATTCCACCACAGATCGGCTCGTGCGAGAGCCTGGTCTGCAGTGGAAAACTGATCCAGCGCCAGATCACCTTCCTTCTCGCCACCGCCGTGACATTCGTAGCAGTATGTTTTCAGGATCGGAACGACTTGCGTCTCGAAATCCGGTGTTTCCTCCGCCGCCAAGGCACTGTGGCAAGCTGCAAGAATCGCGACGAAAAAAACGAATCTGCCAGCGAGCCAGTTCAATGCCACAACGATGCGATTCATGCCGTCAAACTCCCGGTCCGTCATTCTTCCGCCATCTGGTGCGTTGTCAAGGTTCATCCAGCACGCGGTTGGCACTGCCTCGTTTCACCGCGTGCCCAACGGGCCGCGCTTGCACTATTTGAAATTTCGTATTTGAGATTTGAAATACAAAGCGCGGGGCGTTGCCCACGCGGTTAAACGAATGTTCCGCCCGCGAAGAGGCAGAACAGTGTCCGTTCGGCGGGCACCGGCAGACCAATCTCCGCCGACGAGTATACCGATGATCTGCCAGCGTGACGAGCGCACGTGCATCGAGTCGAGGGGCGGGTGCAGTTGCGGAATTCGGTAGGTCCTGCTTGCCGAGC
>CAZFDW010000163.1:0-11938 GCA_964517865.1 uncultured Chitinophaga sp. | reverse complement strand
GAAGCCGAAAACATACCCGTGACTTTGACCTGAAGCCTTTCCACCGAGGAATCGACGAATCGCGTCATGCCACTGCCACCAGGTTCTTCGCCCAGTACGTACCATGGTTCCAGCGATTGCCGCAGTTCGACATGGACGCCGCTGTATTCAAACGTACCAATCAACGGACACCGAAACTCCAGATGAGCCCCGAACCAGTTCAGGTCAAAGTCGATCCCATCCAGCCGCAGGGAATTGACAACAGAAGCCAGATCCTGCCACAGATAATGTGGCAGCATGAATCGGTCGTGGATAATCGTGCGCCAATGGATCAGCGGAACGTTGTACGGCTTCCGCCAGAACATCGCCACCAGCGAACGCACCAATAACTGCTGCGTGAGACTCATTCGCAAATGCGGCGGCATCTCAAACCCGCGCAGTTCGACCAGTCCCAGGCGACCAGCTGCATGATCCGGCGAATACAGTTTGTCGATACAGATTTCCGCACGGTGCGTATTGCCGGTGAGATCGACCAGCAAGTTTCGAAACAGTCGGTCCACCATCCAGTTGGAAATCGAACCGCAGCCTGGTTCAGGAACCTGCTGAAAGGCAATCTCCAGTTCGTACATCGCATCACCGCGGCCTTCATCAATCCGCGGTGCCTGACTGGTCGGACCGATGAACAGGCTGGAGAACAGATACGACAGTGACGGATGATTGTTCCAGAATCCGACCAGACTGCACAGCAGATCCGGACGCCGCAGAAACGGGCTGTCGGCTGGCGTAGCTCCGCCAAGTACCAGATGATTTCCGCCGCCGGTGCCCGTATGACGACCATCCATTTGAAATTTCTCGGTGCCCAGTCGGCATAAACGGGCTTCTTCATACACTGAACCGGTGATGTCTTTTAATTGTTCCCAGTCATGTGCCGGATGCACATTGACTTCGATGACGCCTGGATCGGGAGTCACCTTCAGCATTTCCATGCGATAGTCGAACGGCGGAAGGTAGCCCTCAATGATCACGGGCGTCTGCAGAGACTCAGCGGTCTCTTCGATCATCGCTACCAGTTCCAGATAGTCTTCCAACGTGCCGACCGGTGGCATGAAGACGCGAATTTGCCCATCACGAGGTTCAATACACAACGCCGTACGGACGACATGTCCCGCCGCGAGCGGATCGGAGTGATAGTCGTCGCTCAATTCTTCCGGATCGTCACTGAGTCCCAGTCGCTGCAGCACCTGTTGTTGTCGCGGCGCATCGACCGCCCGACGTTCTGCAGCAAGGCGTTCCTGAGCCGTCTTACGGATCTCCGCATATCCCGGCAGCGGTGCGCGCTCGGCAAACGGGTCGCGGGGATGGACCTGCAATTCACTGTTGCCCGTGATTGGAAGTGATTCGAGCGGCAGACGCAGGCCCATGGGCGAATCGCCGGGAATCAGAAACAGGCGATGCGATCGGAACGGCCAGAATCCACTCGTCCATTTTGCATTCGCCTGCCACCATGCACGAGTCAACGGTAAAACAAAGCCGACCGGACGGCTGATACCGCGTGTCAGCGCGCGGCTGAGTCGGCGGCGATCTTCGTCGGCATCCGGATCAAATTCACGCGGATCCACATCGATGGGCAGCTTGTTCTCGATCTCCAGCATGTGGAACACGTCTTCATAGGCTGGTCGAATCCAACGATCTTCGACATGCAGTCGATCGACCAGTTCACACATGAAGTCGGCAGCGAGTTTCTCGTCCGCAACTGGCTTGCTGGCATCCGCTTTGCCCGGTGCCAGTCCCAGGTCCGCGAGCAGGGCCGGGTTTTTCCAGATCGGCTGACCGTCGCGACGCCAGAGGCAACTATACGCCCAGCGTGGCAATGATTCGCCGGGGTACCACTTTCCCTGGCCATAATGCAGCAACCCGCCTATCGCAAATTTGCTGCGCAGGCGGCGAATGAGTTCATCAGAAAGCTGTTGCTTGTGTGGACCGACGGCAGCCGTATTCCATTCATCGCTTTCCATATCGTCGATCGACACAAACGTTGGCTCGCCGCCCATCGTCAGTCGCACGTCTTCAGCCTGCAGTCGGCGATCCACTTCCGCTCCGACGGCGTCAATCTGCTCCCATGTCTCTTCGGTGTATGGTTTTGTGACACGCGGATCTTCATGAATCCGCGTCACCGTCATTTCGACGCTGAATTCCACTTCCGATTCTGAAACTCCGCCGGAAATCGGCGCGGCGGTTTGAGGCGTTGGTGTGGCGGCCAGTGGGATGTGCCCTTCGCCGGTGAGCAGGCCTGATGTCGGATCAAGTCCAACCCAGCCCGCACCTGGCAGAAAGACTTCTGTCCATGCATGAAGGTCAGTGAAGTCGACCGTGGGACCTTCGGGGCCTTCGAGCGGCTTCAAATCTGCTGTGAGTTGAATCAGATACCCCGACACAAACCTCGCGGCGAGGCCAAAACTACGCAGCAGATGGACCAGCAACCATGCGGAGTCACGACATGATCCCGAACGTTTTTGCAGTGTCTCTTCCGGGGACTGCACGCCAGGTTCCATGCGGATGAGGTACTTAATGTCCTGCTGCAGCTTCTGATTCAGTTCAATCAGAAAAGTAATCGTACGCCGGGGCGACTCATCTACCGTCCGGCGATACGCCTGAAAGTCGGAGGTCTGACAATGAGGGTCCAGAAATGGTTTTAAATCCGTCGCAAGTTCTTCCGCATAATGAAACGGAAACTGTGTCGCATCGTCTTCCAGAAAGAAGTCAAACGGATTGACCACCGTCATGTCAGCGACGACATCGACGGTCACGGAAAATCGATCGGTCTTTTCATGGAAGATCAGGCGACCGAGATAGTTACCGTGCGGATCCTGCTGCCAATTGATGAAATGATTCTTTGGTTCAATCGTCAGCGAATAGGCATCAATGGGCGTTCGTGAATGCGGAGCAGGTCGCAGTCGTACAACCTGAGCCCCCAGAGTGACAAGTCGATCGTATTGATAAACACTCTTGTGATGCAGCGCAACTTTGATTGGCATTGATAGCTCAGACACGATCGGATGCACGTGCAACCACAACGTTTTGTCAAACCAGTCAATTCACACCGATTTGTCAGCACCGGCAGCGCGCACAAGTCGCGTAATACGCTGAAAGGCGGCCTGGTCTTTGATCACGTAAACGATTCACACCCAAAATCCGAACCGCAGTCGATCCCTTAATAAAACTGGTGACGGCCATCGCCTGGCTCCGACGGGATGGTAGCAGACATCTGGATGCGCTGCACTCAAATTCATCCCGACAATCTGCGTTGTTTGCGGAGTTTCCCAGGGTCTGTGTCGCGTAATCCATTTCGAGCGACGGATGAGCCACATCAGCGCATATCGAACGGAAATTGAACTAACCACCCGCTGCTGCCGGCCCCAGGTTTTCTGCTTCCCGATGCGTGTCCCGCAGGATTTCGCGGATGGCTTTACGGTCTTCGGCGGTGATGTGATCAAACCTGGCCGACGTGTCTTCGCCGGACACGATTTCCTCAAGTCGCTTCCAGACACGGGATTTCACGCCGACCGGAAGAGCAGCGAACGCATCGGAATAGATGAGGAAGCTGCAGGGATATCGAAACATCCGCGTCCGGAGATCGAATTGTCGCAGACTGCGGCCTTTGGAATCCAGCGGGCCTCGCGCGGAGAATTCGGAAGCAAATCCGGAGGTGCCTGCAACGGTATCCGTAAGTCGGGCTTCGTCGCAGAAGAGCAGCCCCTTCACGACACTTTCCGCTGCTGAGGAAAACCGCCGCGCGGTGGATTCTGATTCGAAACCCTCAGGCCGTTCCAGCGCCTTGTTCATGATGTCTGAATCTCGCACGGTAATACGACCGGCGTGATTTGCAGCGGTCAGAATGTTGTGCATCATGACCTGATGTTCCAGCACCATCAGAGCTACGATATCACTATGCGGCGTCAGATATGGACGGACTTCAAAATGCGACGACAAATCCGTGACGTTGGCACCGGACTCGACGTCCAGTTTTTCTGAGACTGCTTCGTTGCTCAGTAGACAATTCCCCATGTGCCGTTGCTCACCGTGCGTCCCCGTCACGTACCATCCACCCCAGCGCTCTTTGAATGGGCTGGAATCGTCTGTCAGATGCGTTCCCAGGCGGTAAACCGGTTGCCCGCCAGAATCTGGAAACACCGAACGGACGATGTGCCCCGGCGTCCTTCTCGTGTGACTGGAACCATGGCATTGGAGGCACTTTGCTGTTTCTCGCGTGAACACGGGGATTTCCGGCGATCGCTGGTCCAACGTATAAAACGTTCCGCCCAGCTGCGGATCTGCGGCAGAAATCTCCACCACATCACCACGTTGCACCCAACCAAGGTAGACGTCATCATTGAAGTAGACGGCACGCGGAGTTCGCGGAGTAATCCGACTGATCTGCAGGCTGGTCCTGGAGAACACGAGCACCTGGCTGGACTCCGGTACTTTCAATTCTGCCATGAGCGACTTGAGATAGCCATGCTGCGGTTCCCATGCGACGTTCGCATCGCCCGACTTGATCCTCTCCATCAGTCGCGACACCGGATCCGTCGCGGTGGATGAACTGTACAGAATCGGCTCCTGCTCAAAATCCAGCTGCGCAGAAACGCACCGGGAAGTGAGCAGGACGACGACAGGCAGATATCGAAGATAGGACATCGATTCGAGCATTCAATCAGACGTGAGATTCCGTCAGTCCAGAACCGGTACCTTATAGCTTAACGCGCCGATCGCTTTCCCTTTCGCGACGTCACGATAGTTTTCATGGCACATGATGCACTTTTCCATGACCACAGGAATCGCAGTCGCTGCAAGCAGGAACTTCTTGTCACCTTCAATCACTACTTTATCGACTGCACTTTTTCCTTCCAGGATCTGCTTGACGGCATCTTTTTCAAATCCTGCTTTTGGAAGATTCTGATCGCTGTAAGGTTTCCCGGTTGCATCGACAAGACGCACATCGTGCCAGCCCTTCTTGCTGACGGCCTCAAACAGTGCCTTGAACGCACTGCCCGCGGCCAGGTCAGTGTCGTCATGCACGTAGTGTTCGGTGACCAAGACGATCGCGGTCTTGTAGATATCATCCAGCATCCGCACTTCGCGACGCGCCCGTTCCACTGCCGGATCTTTGGCATCTTCGACGGCATTCGCTTCATTTGCCGTTCCGGTTTTCGGAACGGCAAAACTGCCGACAACGACGGCGGCAGTCAGAACCACGCCCGTAAGGGCTATCTTCTTGATTGTATTCAGCACTTCGGAACTCCCATAGCAAAGCTCGTTGAAACAAGATGAACGCATCCTGTTTAAGGATACATCGAATAAAAGAGGATGTCAACATCCTTTTTTGGCGGGATTCCGGGGCTGGCAGATTCTCAACTTCTGCAGATTCCACACGCGTTTCAGTAGGTGGTTTATACGATTCCCGGGAAGCTAATGGCGTGGCCTGTGCTACCACACTCGACTTGCAGGATAAATACCCTTAAAAGGACACCATGGAACAGTCTTTGACACCCGCTGCTGGGCGAACTGTGGCGTCCTGCCGACGAATGGCAGCGGGAGACGCCGCGCCGCAGACGTGGTGTGATTTTCTGATGTTTGCATTGCTGCAGGATGAATCTCTTGCCGCTGCGGCAATGCAACGACTTGGAATTTTACCAGAATCGTTGCTGACACCCAGGCATACTCCGCAGGTACTTGAGCAAGCGGCAACACATTTGCAGTCGAATGCAGATGTCGTTGCTGACGAATGCCCGACACATGGATCGCGGTCGATCGAGCCAGATGATCCTCTGGTGCTTATTCAGATTCTCGACCGCGCAGCTGCGTTGGCGCGACGCGAGCCCAATGCCGGCAGTATCACCAGCGCACATTTGCTGGTCGCGTTGCTTGAGTCGAATGAATTGCTGCGCCGGCAGTTGATGGATGACGGAGTGGATCGTAACAGGATCGTGACGGAGCTGAACCTGGAAAACACCGTCACCGGCCCGACGCTTCCGATTGATTTTGATCTCAACTGGTCGATGGCCGGGGCGGCACCTGCCACTCGGTACAGCGACACACGGGTGAGAGAATCAGGCGCCATATGGCGAATTTTGGACGCCAATCTGAATCGCGGTCGCGAAGGCCTCCGCGTGCTTGAAGACTACGCACGATTTGTGCGGAATGATGCGAGTCTGAGCGAACAACTCAAAACCCTGCGGCATGAATTGGTTGCGACTGAAGCATTGCTGCCACAGCTGAAATCATTCAATTGCGAGTCAGATTCAGTTGATCCGATCAATGTGGAGCTTCTGCGTCATCGCGATACGGCACATGATGTCGGGACTCAGATTTTTACCGCCGCAGAATCAATCCGCAATAACATGTCGGACATCGTGATTGCCAACAATCGGCGAGTTCAGGAAGCGTTGCGTGCGCTTGAAGAATTTGGCAAACTCATCGCACCGGAGTTTGCGGGAAGGGTCAAACAGATTCGCTATCGCAGCTACACGCTGCAGCGGGAACACACCCGTTTCTCTGATGTGAACGAGTTTCCAAAGCAACCTGAATCGCGTGTTCAGAAACTACAGAGCGCTGTGGTGTATGTACTGATCACCGAATCCGTGTGTCGGCTTCCGTGGCAGCAGGTTGTTGAAGCAACTCTCCGCGGTGGTGCAGATGTGCTGCAGTTACGCGAGAAACACCTGAACGATCGCGAGCTGTTGCGTCGCGCTCGCTGGACAGCGGATGCATGTCTCTGTGCAGGCTGTTTGTTCATTGTGAATGACCGAGCCGACGTGGCTGTAGCGGCGAATGCCGATGGTGCACATGTCGGGCAGGATGAGTTTTCCGTTTCGGATGCGCGTGCGGTCCTGCGACCGGATCAGATCCTTGGCATTTCAACGCACACTCTGCAGCAGGCTCAAGCGGCCGGGATCGACGGTGCGGACTACATCGGTGTTGGTCCCACGTTCGCGACAGGGACGAAATCATTTTTTGAATTTCCGGGATTAGCGCTGGTCTCGGAGGTTTGCCACAATGTACAAATTCCGGCGTTTGTGATCGGCGGGATCAGCCTCAAAAATCTCGAAGCAGTGCGCCAGGCCGGGGGGACTCGAGTGGCTTTGGCGTCGGGTGTCGTCAGTTCAGAAAATCCGGAGGCGACTGTTCGTGAACTCAAGGTGCAACTTAGAGGACAGGACGTATCACAGGTGACGTCCCACCGCCGACTCGATCGGCCTCCTGAAAAAATGTGATATTCTTTGCAATTTGACAATGGCATGGCCGGATTCAATAAAAAAATCGAGCAAATCTCACCAACGGAGCGGTGCAAGACTGCGTAGATCACGCAGGAGAAGCCCGAAATGTGGACAATGTCCGAATCGGACGCTGAAGACCAAACACTTGATTCCGAAGACTTGCCAGAAAATGGTGGAGTTCCATCGGAGAGTGAGGTACGTCTTGTGCATGCGGCTCGAAACGGTGATAACGATGCCTTTGGAGAGTTAGTTCAGCGTTATGAACGCAGGGTACTGAAAGTAATCCGGCGTTTCATTCCCGATCTTGAAATGGCGACGGACCTTGTTCAGGAATCTTTCCTGCGAGCGTTTGAGCGAATGGATCAGTTTGATCCGTCTCGTCGGTTTGGGCCGTGGCTGTTTCGACTGGCGGTGAATCTGACTTACGATCATCTGCGTAAAGTCCGTCGCCGTGGCAGATGGGCGCTGTTTACAGACGCCGGCGAAGACCGAACGCCGGATCCGCCTGTGGCTGATCCTCGTCAGGGTCTTGATCTGTCACAGGAAGTTCAAGTCGTGCTGGCGGAGATTCCGGAGGCGTATCGCACCGTCCTGATATTGCGGGATCTGGAAGGTTTTTGCACTTCGGATGTGGCGGCTGTCACAGATCGCAGCGAAGCCACAATTCGCTGGCGACTGGCTGAAGCTCGAAAAATGTTCCGTGAAGCGTGGGAACGCCGCGAACGCCGCGCGGACAAGACACGTCTGGTGCAGGGTGAAACATGAAGGAGATGACGATGGCAATGAAGTGTACTGAAGTAAAACATCTGATTCATCTGGACGTTGGTGATGATCTGCGTGCGGAAGAAGAGCAACTGTTGGCAACTCACATGGAACAGTGCGGCGACTGCCGTGCGTATCATGTGGGGATGTCCGGTGCAATGAGTGCTCTGTGGGCATTGCGGGATGATCCTGCGATGGCGTCTGACAGCCTGAAGTCCAGATCGGTGTGGCCATCGCTGTCGCGGGAAATTGCACGACGCAATACATCACCATGCGTTGCCCGCAAGTTCAATATACAGGTTGTGGCATTGAGTGTGTGTTCGTTGTTACTGGCAGTGATAACGATGGTTCAAAGTTTGTCGTCGATGCGCAATGATCGTGATCCGACGGGTTTCGTGCCGTCTCTGTCGGTTTCCGCTCCGTCGCAGATGCCGCAATTTCAGGATGGCAGTCAGAATGCAGCCCCAGTGCGGACTCCCTGGCTGCCGCACGAGGCTTCTGTTTCGCTTCAGCAGTCATTTTGAAATGACGTGAGATCCGTTGAATCGAATGTCGCCGAGACCGGAAACGGCCGGCTATCCGCATTCAGTGCGACGCTTCACCGTGGATCGACAGAGAGTTGTGATAGCAGCCCTGCGTGCCATGCCAGCCGGAAACGTCGCGCTAAGTCTGCACAGAGGTTTTCGTGAAACTCAATGATGCAGACAATCCGCATCCACATTGATGATTCCACAACCGATGTTGTCAATCCGACATAATCCTCAGTGCCTCAGCATAATCTGGCGATTTGCCGGAATCCTGACAGGCCCGAATTGAGCTTTCGCGTATCGTGCAGAAGGCTACAATGCTGCGTGCGGTGTCGTGTGCCTGGATGATCATGCAATGTCTTGCGGCATGGCTCTATGGAATTGTGCGTCATGAAGATTCTTGATGTATTGAAACGCGGGCTGACCAGGAATCGAGACTCACGCCGAAAGCAGGTCGCTGCACTTATCACGATTGATTCCCTGGAATTTCGACTGCTGCTCACGGCACCAACGATGACGGACAGTGAACAGTACATGCTGGAACTGGTCAATCGGGCTCGTGCTAATCCGAGCGCAGAAGCTGCACGATTGGGAATCGGGCTGAACGACGGTGTGCCTGCCGCAAGAACGATTACGACCGCTGCCAAACAACCTCTGGCACCACAACAACAGTTGATTACGGCGGCAGGCCTCCATTCGCAGGATATGCTGGACCGGGATTATTTCGACCATACGACCAAAACTGTCGGAACCACTTTCTCCCAGCGCGTGACGAATGCCGGATACATCTGGTCCGGTGTCGCAGAGAACATTGGATACGCTGCAAAGCAGAGTGCGGCTTCGCAGACTGTTTACATCAATGAAATCCACGACCGTTTGATCAGGAGCTCCGGACACCGCGAGAATATCATGGCTCCGGGATATGAAGAACTGGGTATCGGCGCGAAACTGGGTTCTTTCATAGCACCCCAGAATCAGGTGACGTATCAATTTACGGAAATGGTGACGCAGGATTTTGGCAGACGCAATCTTGATCCCTACATCACAGGTGTTGTCTATACTGACGCAAACAACAACAACAACCTTTATACGATTGGCGAATCCATTCGCAGCGGCACTGTTTCCGCTGTGAATGTGTCAACCGGGGCCGTGTTTTCAGACACGATCGGTGTCTCCGGGGCGTATGGATTTGTGGTGCCTGCCGGAACATACACCGTCACCTCGACTTTCACACTGCACAACGCGAACCAGAGTTTTCAGAAGCCTGGAAACATCGTTGTCGGGACCGATAATGTGAAGGTTGATTTCGAGACGAATTCCGGCGTGCTGGTTCCATTGGCGATCTCATTGGCATCGACGGTCACCACACTAAACGAAAACGGAGCGACAGCGTCGGCTACGATGACAGTGACTCGCAACGGCAGTCCGGCGAGCAGTCTCAACGCTAATCTTGGGTCCAATGATACGACAGAGGTCACAGTTCCGGCGACGGTCGTGATCCCTGCTGGACAATTGTCAGCGACATTCACAGCTTCGGCTTTCAATGACGGAGTCATCGACGGAAACCGGATCCCCGGTGCTTCAACGTACGACGTCTGGATCAACCGATTGACTTCGTCCACAATTGAGTACCTTCGGAATACCAGCGTCATCGGAAACGCACTTTTGGTTTCCAGCTTTGATGTCGGAAGTTACGGCATCCGGGTGCGCGCGAAAAACTCGGCGGGCGATCTTGTAGGCTGGAGTCCACAGGGCACAATCAACGTCAGTTTCGCTCCCGCTGGAATATCAGTTCTCGCCACAGGCCTGACGGCTACGCCATCATTGACCTGGTCACCCGTCGATGGCGCAGCACTATACGATGTCTGGATCGATAACCTCACAACCGGAGCTTCTGCTGTCGTCCGCAATTCCTCCGTACAGGGCACCAATCTTGAACTGAGTGGTATTCCGCCAGCGTCGTATCGTGCCTTCGTCCGAGGCCGCGATCTGCCAGGAGGCAGATACTATGAGTGGAGCAGTGCGTTTGATTTCGAAGTTGGTCGTGCCCCGCGGATCACATCACCGACCGGCAATGACCCACCCGTGCGTCCGACGATTACATGGACATCAGTCTCGGGCGCAGCCCGATATGAGATCTGGCTGGCAAACCTGACGACGGGAATTCGCGAGATCAGTGATACGAATGTGCTGTCGACTTCGTACACCCCGACCACGGATTTGACGAATTCCCATAATTACCGCGTCTGGATAAAGGCCTTTGACAGTTTCGGCGCGGCGGCGCTATGGAGCCTGCCGGTCACGTTTACTGTTGCATCCAATTCTGTGAAATCGCGTATCACCGGAGAGCCACTGTCACCCATCAGAGATCCTGTGCTGGAATACTTATTCGCTTCCGCCGACAGGATGAAGCGTGCGTGGGAACATAGTCCGGGGACCTCATGACCTTTGATCGTCAGGCAACATTTGCGAATGGACTGCTGGTCATGGCCAGCGTCGCATTGGCTGCAATACCCGCGTCGCGAACGATCGGTCTGTATTGCACGGCTTTCATGGGAACGGGCCTCATCATCTCCGGCATCACCAGCTATTGCGGCTGGGTGAGAATCCTGCCAGCATTGTCACACAAATGGCAGCAGAGAAAACGTTGACTGGGGTGCGATCTGCCGTCGGGGGACGCAAAAGGGGACGCAGCTCATTTCTCGGTTCCGTTGCTGTCATTGTTGTGTTTCCGGGGCCGGCCTCTTGATCGCAGGGTATGTTTGAGTTGCAGGCGGGCTGCGGATTGCGTTAACCATTTTGCGCTACCGTAGGGTGTGCCGCGTTTGACACTGCGGCGAATCGCCTCCAGTTCTGCTTCCGTTTGCGGATTATTCACATGAGATCTCCACTGACGTGGCCGAGGTACGGGCCACTCACTGAGAACCAACCGGGACTCAGCGTCTCCATTTGCCATTCGCCACGCACTCCCGTACTTCCAGTCTTCAGCGTGTTCGCACAGTAACGCTCGCAGTGGATTTCGTTCTACGTAACGCAGCACGGCAAGCAGGTGGTTGTCACTTTCGACCGGAAAAGTCTTGAATCTTCCCTGATACAAATGCCCGGTGCCTTCCGTGTGATAGTGGGCGTGCCAACGCATGGTATGCGTGTGTGTCAGCCACCGAAAGAATTCAGACAGTTGTTGGTCCGTCTTTGGTCGAACCACAAAGTGCCAGTGATTGGGCATCAGACAATAAGAAAAAATCGGCAACGGAATTCGAGCGACGGCTTCGGCAAGTACTCGTTCGAATGCTTCGTAGTCCTCCGGCTTTTCAAACAGTGTCAATCGCGCCACAGCTCGGTTGAGCACATGGAAGCACATTCCAGCCGGGCATTTTCGAGGACGTCGTGGCATCA
>CAZFDW010000162.1:0-11946 GCA_964517865.1 uncultured Chitinophaga sp. | reverse complement strand
TGCACTGCGTTTCATCCGGCAGTGATCGAGCGGCAAAATCGCAGAATCACAAATCACAAATCGCAAAGAATCGCGAATGCGAACAAGGCGTTCAACCAGACCGGCGGTGGTTCGGGTTTTGAAATGGATGCGCTACCCCCGCCGCCAGGTTAACGCAGTCGTTCGCCGATGAAAGCCAATCATGCCGACAGTCTACATCGAGACATCGATCGTGAGCTTTCTTCGCGAGAATCCGAAGGCAGAGCCGGACTCCGTTCTGCGTCAACAGATGACACGAGTGTGGTGGGATTTCCATAGGCATCGTTATGATCTCGTTACAGCTCAATATGTTGTTGACGAGGCCAATAATGGCAACGCGAAGTATGCCGCAGAACGTCTGGGACACCTTGCTCAGATTCCATTGTTGCCGCTCGGTGTCGATATTGATCGACTTGCCACCGAAATTCTCTCGCGTGCCATCCTTCCAGCAGATGCGTTGCTGGATGCTCTGCATATTGCGTGCGCGGCCGTGAACCGTGTAGACTATTTGCTGACGTGGAATTGCACTCATATTGCCAATCCAATGATTCTGCCCCGTGTGTTCCGGACGTTGGATGATTTTAGGCTGCCGTTCCCGGTAATCTGCACTCCGAAGGACATGATGGATACGTTCGAAAATGAAACAGACAATAGATCCAGTAATTGAAGAGATTCACGAAATACGACGTGAGATCGCTAAGCGATTCAACTACGACATCGAGAAGATTTCGGAAGACGCGCGACGCCGTCAGGCACTTGACGGCAGACCTTTGTGGCAGCCTGAATCGGCGGACAAAACGATGCACCCGAGCGGCGGTAGCACGTTTCCTGACAATGGTGAGTCGTCTCCCGCCGCCGGGTGATCGTCGGCGTTGAACTTAACCGCTTCGTGAGTCAGGATGAGTTTCCGGGAGCACAACAGGTGTCACGAACGAATGGCACCTTTTTGTTCCTGACACCTTTTTGTATCCGACAGCTCTGTTTCACCAGGGCCAGTCAAATCCGATGTCCAGTGCGGGTGACGAATGTGTCAGGCTTCCGATGCTGATGCGGTTCACCCCACTTTCCGCGATCGCGCGGACCGTTTGGAGCGTCACACCACCGGACGCTTCGAGCAGCGTCGAACGGGACGCCGATGCGTCCCGGATTTCGACCGCCTGTTTCAGCATCGCCGGAGACATGTTGTCGAGCAAAACCATTTCCGGTGACTCCTGCAAAGCATTCTGCAGCTGTCTCAGAGAATCGACTTCGATTTCAATGACTGGATTCACGTGGTGCGCAATTGCATAGCGGCGAGCGGCAGCGACTGCCGCCGCACAAGTCGAATCGCCGCGAGCGGCAATGTGGTTGTCCTTGATCAGAATTCCGTCGTACAAACCCATCCGGTGATTTGTCCCGCCTCCGCACCGGACTGCGTACTTTTGCAGCAGGCGATAACCGGGAAACGTTTTGCGGGTATCCAGTATGACGGCCTTCGTGTGCTGCACTTCTGCCACAAACTGAGCTGTGCGTGATGCGATTCCGCTGAGCAGCGTCAAGAAGTTGAGCACCGTGCGTTCGCCGGTCAACAGCGCCTGCACTGGACCTGTAAGCGATGCAATCAAAGTCCGCTCAGGCATTGTATCGCCATCATGAATTTGATATTCGATCTTCACGGGTGCAATAAGCTCGGAAAACACAATCGGCAACACTGCGAGTCCGCACGCGACTCCGGACTGACGCGACACGATGTTCACGGTCGCAGTGAGATCTGCCGGAATCGTAGAAAGGCATGTGAGATCGCCAATATCCCGCAGATCCTCCACCAGCGACAGTTTCACCAGCAGTCTTGCGGCGGACTGACATTCTGCATTGAATTCAATCGTCATCGATCAGAGACTTTCGTATCAATCCACATAAACGAACTCATTGGCGTTCAGTAGAGCGCGGCAGAACCCGGCCAGTCCGGCGGACTTGATCAAGGCAATTGATGCGGTGGATTCCGCAGTTGACGGCTGTCGCCCGAATGCTGACCGAAACGCCAGCGAGGCCTGTTCCGTCGGACAGGAATCCGGATTCTCAGCCAGCCTGGCGGCGAAGTAATCCGCTTGTTTCAACATGAATTCGTTGTTCAGCAGCGCAAGGGACTGCAGCGCCGTGGTGGTGACGTTGCGTGTCGGGTCCAGTTTGCCACTCACTGCCAGAACGGCGTCGCGGAGGGACTCGGCATCCAGCCGACGGGAATTCTGACGCCACAGATACCGATTGTCGGCATCGGTTGTCTGTGCAAGCCTTCGTTGCGATGCGGCACGATTGTTCGATGTCTGGCGATACGTCGCGCTCAGGCAGATCAATCGATGGACGGATTGCAGTGACCAGCCGTTTGTCTGGAGTTGCCCCGCCAGCCAGTCCAGCAGTTCCGGATGCGATGGCCGGCTGCCTCCAAGTCCAAAGTCGCTGGGAGTATCGACGATTCCCACGCCAAAATGATGATGCCATAGACGATCTACGATGACTCGTGCGGTGAGCGGATTCTGTGGTGAGACAACCCAGTCGGCATAGTGTGTAATGTCGAGCCAGTGCCGCGCCCACCGTTCACCATAATGCGGCGATGCCAACAGACGATCGACCAGTCGTTCGACTGCCATCGGGGCGGAATCACTGACAAACGCATCGACATCTTCAGGTACTGCCGGCAGTCCATGCAAATCAAATGACAAGCGACGAATCAAAGTGCGACGATCCGCTTCGTGCGATTGAACGAGCTGCTTTCCCGTCAGTTCTGCAAGAATAAACCGATCGTTATCGTTTGCAACCTTCGTTTCTGATTCTGCCGACAAAGTTGGAGGTAAGACACTCTGCACGGGTTGCCACGCCCAGTGGTCAAGTCGCGGATCGCGAGCTGCTTCGCGGTCATAGTCTGTCTCCGGCCAGTTCGCCCCTCCATCGATCCAGCGTTGGAGCAACTTGATTTCGTTGGCGTTGAGTGGCTGAACTTCCGAAGGCATGCGTTCGTCCGCGACGTCGGTGGTAATTCGTCGAAACAGTTCGCTCGCATCGGCGTTGCCGGGAACAATCACCGGCCCGTTGTCACTTCCTTTGAAAGCCGCGTGCTTCGCATCCAGCCGCAGACCGCTTTTCTGCAACGGCGCACCATGACACTTCGTGCAATGTTGCACCAGCAACGGGCGGACCGGAGTCTCAAAATCACCTGTTTCATCGACCGGGTTGGCAGACTGTTGCCTCGCAAGACAGACGACAAGGATGAATTGGATAAAAAACAAGTTCGTCGCGCCTTGAGTGTGTTCGGATTGAACTAAGGACTGAGTCAGAAATAAGTGGGGCACGATTCCATCGTGCCGAGCACGTTAAAAACGTGCTCCACGTCCGGAAGACGACAGTTATTTCTGCGCCGGTCCTAAGGAGTCACGCATGTCGAACATATGCGTTTCGTCACCCGAATCTTACCCGGACACGAACAAAATGTTAAGAACCCCATCCGCCGAACGGCTGACACGTCACAAATTACGGACCTTCGTCCGCATGCGGTCGGGAGATGCCATCCACCGACGACAACAGCGCGATGAGAGAAATGATTTCTTCTTCGTTCAGTGGCTCGAGTAAACCTTCGGGCATATTTGACGTTTTCTGATTCACAATCGTTTCGACGTCTGTATGTGAGAATTCTTCACGGACGCCGGTACCTGACACGATTGCCAGGGCATCAGCGGAACTGGCTGACATCATGCCGGTGAGCGATTTGCCGCTCTTCAGCACGATGGTCACCGTGGGATATTCCTCATTGAGTTCATGTGACGGATACAATGTCGCATGCAGGATCTCACGACGCTGACGGCGCCACCCGAGTGTCGTCAGATCAGGTCCCAGAGCTTCACCCACGGTGCTGCGGCGATGACATTTCTGACAGCCAGCCTTTTGATAAACACGCTCCCCCTGTTGCACGAGAGTCTCCGAAATCCTGAAATCCTCAAGAGCGGGTTCAAGATTTGCCAGCGTCCACTTTCGTCCTGCCGGATCGACGGGCAGGACGGCTTCAGGTTGGTCAGGGTATTCTTTGGAAAACCACTGTTGATACTTTTCGAGTGTCCATTCGCTGGCTTCAGGTTTCCTGAGTGGCACGCCGGTCCAGTGCCGCAGCAGACCGGTTGCGGTTGCTTGTTGATCCGCCGGAAGTTGCAGGCCGATCAGGATGACCTGCCGCACCCAATTGCCTTTATTTGCGCGAGTGCGAAATCGCTGCAACGCATTCAAAACATCGACCGCTTCGTTGCCCCGCACGACGGAAAGGGAACGCACCATGTACCGCCAGTCCTGCAGGTTGGTGGGCCGGAGCGTCGTGGCAGCGGCCAGCGCCCTGGCCGCCGAACCACGTCGTTCGGGGGCATTTTCAAACACAGACCGAACATGTTCCAGCGCGCCTTCATCCTGTGACGTTGCCAGAGCCATCAAAACACGTTCCTGATCCACCGCCACGTTGACGACCTGAACTTTTGCAAGTGCCTGGTCAATGGTGATCAATCGCAGGATTGCATCTTCGTCCAAAGCCTGTCCGCTCAATGCGGACACTTCCGCACCGAGTGCTCCCGCATCGTCCTCCTGTGACGTGACAGTGGCAAGTGCACAGCGTGGCTGCAACAGTCCAGCAAGCAACACAATAATCACGAGTGGTTGGTGCATTGGCATCAAATGAAATTCCATGGTCCTGCCTGATCAACGTTTGTCGCCGTGCGGTCCGCACGCCCTTAGAATACAGGAATTTACGCCGGTTTGCCGCTGACGCGAGGACAGAATCAGTAGTCGTCGGCATTTTTTGAGCGCGAATCGGCTGACGATCGATGTTCAAGGACCGCGCAGATTCGCTGACTTGCACCGGCGACACTTGAGGACTGTATCGGAACACGGCACACTTCCTGAGTATTCTCCGCTTCAACGACTAACCGACTGCAGAATCTGAACCCTGATGACAAAACCGGCTACGACAGATAGTGACCCGATGGCATTACGAACGCTGTCGATCGCAGAACACATTCTGATTCTGGCTGCCACTGGCCTGATTTTCGCAGCGATTCTGCAGGCGGAACCGCTGCAGAGCGCCAATGATCGGTCGCGCTGGGCGACGGTGTGGTCACTTGTCGAACGCGGCACGTTTCAGATCGACGAAGTCGATTCTTACACGCGCTGGTCAACGATTGATAAAGTGCGTCATCGATCCGGTGAGACTGAACCGTGGCACTTTTACTCGTCCAAGCCTCCACTGTTGTCGGTCATCGTGGCCGGGTTTTATGCGGCGGAACGCTGGACGCTGGGTTATGGATTGTTTAACGATACGGCACTGGTGACGCGGTTGCTGTTGCTCATCGTGAATGGATTGCCATTCTGGTTTTTGTTGCGGTCGTTGTGTCGCTGCCTGATACTGCTGGATGCGTCGCTGCCCGTGAGAATGTTTGTCGTGGCGGTTGCCGGATTCGGCTCGATGCTGAATCCGTATCTTTCGACACTCAACAATCACACACCGGCTGCCGCCGCCGCGATGTTTGCCATCACAGCCGCAGTGGGGATTCTGACGAGCCGACAGCGTGCAGCCTCGATGACTGCAAACACTGCAGTCGAGGGCCGCCTTTTTGTGGCCCTTGGATTTTTTGCTTCACTGACGTGTTGCTTTGAACTGCCGGCCGCGTTGCCGGGAGTTCTGTCGTTTGGCCTCGCGATGATCGTCGATCGCCGCCGGGCACTGACGCATTACGTTCCAGCCGCCCTCATTCCGCTCGCGGCCTTCTTTATCACGAACTGGATGGCGACCGGTGGCGTGAAACCATTTTACGCGACGTACGGCTCAAATACATACGTTTATGAACACAACGGCATCCCCAGTTACTGGACAAATCCACGAGATCTGGATGCCAATCAGGAATCACCGCTCGTCTATCTGTTTCATTGTGTGCTGGGCCATCACGGATTGTTGTCGCTGACACCAGTTCTGTTACTTTCTGTCTGTGGCTGGTTCATGACGCTGCGTCTGAGTGCAAGTGCTGTCCGAGCGTGGATCATCCTCGCTGGTGCGGCCCTTAGCATCATCACGCTCGGCTTTTATCTGACGCGGACGCAGAACTACAACTACGGCGGAAACTCGGTCGGCCTGCGTTGGATGTTGTGGCTGTCGCCTTTCTGGTGGCTGGCGATCGTACCGGTTGCCGAACGATTAAGAACCCGCCCGGCGCAGATTACGGCAGGCATTCTGTTGCTGGCTTCGATCACGTCCGTCTCCTGGTCTCAGCATCGTCCATGGCGTCCATCGTGGCTGTACGAACAGATGCAGGCTGCCGGCTGGATCAACTATCGTACACCCACCAAGCCGTTTGATCCGCCCAGAACGTCTGTCTTTGATACATGGCCGGACAAGGTCGGCGTGTCGATGGCATGGCACAGCAGCGACAATGAAAGATTGATTGTTACGAGTGCTGAAGGTCCCTCTGCCGCCGGCATGCGTGGGGTCAAACGCAATCCGTCGAACCTTGTGATGTCCATCGAGCTGGAAGTTGGCGGTCAGAGAACAGTGCTCCAAAATTCTTCCGGAACACTTAGGGACTCAGCGATCGGGCAAAGCAATCATCAGCTGCAGCAATCATTCATTTCCGCGAAATTATCAGAGATCTTTGGTGTGGAGGTTTTGGTCAGGAAAGGCCGTGCCGGGATCTCCATGGACTGGCTTCCGGCTCCGGAAAACTCCTGGAGCGGCTACAACGCGGCAGGAACAACCTGGGTTCCATCTGCCGCCGATCCCACGAAAGCGTGGAAAGTCGAACGCGGTGCCGCGCGTGTGCTTGTGGTTGATCCGCAGTTTGGCAAGTGCTGGCATCGTTGTGACGTGATGTACTGCGATCAGATCCCATTCGGTGTGCTGCAGTGGAAGACAACCGTCACGTCAGACACGACAGGCGAGGTCCTCAGCACAAAGACGTGGCTCGCTGAACAGCACTGACAAGTTTGGCCGTTTCTTACTTCGGCGGGACAATTCCGCGATCCCGTTTCCCGTCCGGCGTGTCCGCGTGACAGACATCAGCCATGGTTCTGAGAAAGTTTGTTTATGTTGCCCTTGCTGGCCACCGCACGAATCGTTCTGCGGAATTACATTGACCTGCCACGCATGGTGTATGTGCTGTGCGTTGGTTCGTTGATCAATCGAGCGGGTTCGTTCGTGATGCTGTTTCTGACGATCTATATCACAGAACAGCTTGGAGCGGGCAAAGCATTTGCGAGTTACTGTATCGGGGCATTCGGTCTCGGATCGGTCGTTTCGTCACTGATCGGTGGTCAATTGGCCGATCAATTCGGGCGGCGGGCGACAATGCTGTTCGCACTCTTCGGCGGAGCGACGGCCTTGTTTTTTCTAAGTCTGGTCACGAATCCATGGCTGTTCATGGGCGTGCTGTTTCTGTTTGCGGTCATCATCGAGATGTACCGCCCGGCGTCTGCCGCGATGATCGGTGATCTGACTTCCGGTGAGCAGCGTCCTCACGCCTTTGGCCTGATGTACATCGCGGTGAATCTGGGATTCGCAGTGGCTCCCCCGATCGGCGGTTTCCTCGCAAGCTACTCCTTCACCTGGTTGTTCTGGGCAGATGCGTTCACCACGGCCATGTTCGGGGGCGTCGTTTTCTTTCTGATGCAGGAAACTCGCCCGATCCTGCACGCCACCCTGAATGCAGTGGCAGCTCAACACAACGCAGCTTCGAACGATCAATTCGCAGTCGCAGTCCAGTCGTCGGCTGGATTCACGCAACTTGCTGCTGCTGAGGGACTGGCTTCGCTGGAATCTCTCGATATCGCTGCGCCTGAACCTGTTTCGGCGGTCACGACAAAAGGTGTTGCCTCGAGGGGCGAACCTGCAACTTCGCTGGCTGCTGCGTTGAGCCATATCGCTGGCGACGGGACGTTTCTGCTGTTCTGTTTCTGCAATCTGCTGACGAGCATCGTCTTCATGCAGGGCTTCGCAACTCTGCCGCTCTATGTGACCGAAAGGGGATTCACCAAGCTGGAATTCGGCACGATGATCTGCGTCAACGGCGCCATGATCGTCCTGCTGCAGTTGCCGTTGACACACCTGCTGAATCGCTGCAATCGAGCACTGGTGCTGCTCGCCGGTGAATTTTTCCTCGCGGTCGGCTTCGGATTAACCGTCTACGCGGATTCCGCCATGTTCTTTGTAGGAACAATTGTGCTGTGGACAATGGGTGAGATTTTCCAGGCACCGTACAAGCCGACTATCGTCTCTGAACTTGCTCCACCGGCAATGAGGGCCCGCTACATGGGCGTCTTCAATCTGTCACACGCCCTGTCTCTGATGATCGGGGCACCGCTGGGAGGCGAGATTCTCGCGAGATTCGGACCGCAAGTGCTATGGCCCGGCTGCTTCGGTTTGCTGGTGATCACGATGGCTCTTTACGTTGTGCTGTTCTCGCGACTGGCGACGGCTCGCCCTCCCGTGACTTGTTGATCTCAAGTCTCCAGGATCAGCGGCCTGAAACTTCTGACGACGTCTGTCAACTCGGTGAGTCGTGCGATGACGTCACTTGCGGAATTTCCTTTGTCGCAAGATTCCATCCGCCGTCGCAGCCATGTGACGGGACTCAACAACACCGTCGATGCGTCCAGTGCCTGCAACAGCCGTTGCTCCGGGCCGTTCAGGATTCGCAGCGACCGATATTCTTTCACGGCGTCCTGGATGCGTGAAATATCCGAACCAAACCAACTCCGAAAGAGCCGCGTTAGATCGACCGTCACATGATCCGACGCGGCGGCGCTCAGATCGATGAGTCCCGTGACTTCGCAATCTGTGAACAGCACATGCGCTCGCCAGATATCCCGCAGCACGGGCTGAACGGGAAACGAGATCATTGCCAATGCTGTCAATTCTCGCTGTAACCACGGTAACCAGGTCGTCAGCGCCTCACCCACGCGAATGGCGAGACATCGAAATCGCTCATCAGGATCTCCGCGTAATCGATGCTGCAACTTCTTCAAGAGTCCGGCCTGTAGCTCGTCAACAATACTCAGCCGCCGCAAAACAGCCGGTGACGGTTCGGTTGCGATCAGAAACCAGTCATCCGATCCGACGACCCGCACGGCTTCAGCTGCCAGTTGATGGAACTGATTCAAAGCGCTCAACGCGGATCTCAGATGCGGGGTTGTCAACTCATGTGCTGTCAGCGAAGCACCGGGCATCCAGGGTTCGATCTGCCAGATGCAGTCATCGACCTGCACCCACGGCACGACTGCACCATTCTCGACACTACGGACCTGCGTCGTCGCCTTGGCAGGCATCAATGGCACAGGCATGAGTTGGCAACCAGACTGCGAAATCTGGCAGAGCAGCCCATGGAGTCGCCGCATGCGGTCCGGTGGCAAAGCGACTGACTTCGAAGTCCGGCGAATGGCTAGTTCACGTCCGTCGATGGTTGTGGCTTTAAACACAGCCGTGCCACTGAATCCACCACTTACGACAGTGGCTGTACGAATTGTCACGTTGTATGCACGCTTCACAGCATGTGGAATGATGGTGTTCTGAAATAGCATCGTTACCGGAGTGCATCGTCACAGTTGATTTGGAGAATAGCCGGACTCAACAGAGTTCTGTCGAGAAGTCTCACGACTTCGACGACATCCATCAATCCATGGCTCAAAGTACACGCGACGATAACCCGATGACGACCCATGCTGTGAACTGAAATTCGGCCGAGCGGCGCGGTTCAAAGCCACTCGGGTTCGGTCAATTTGAAAAATAATGTGAATTTCGTATAAATGAGTATTCCTGATAAGCGGCCGAATTTGATTGATTTTGAGGCACTTTGCATTCTCATGACAGAGGCATTTGTACAGTTCGACCTTGAACTATGGGGGTCCTCAATTACCCTATGGCCGCAGTTCAAGTATTTGATCTTCGTTGCCCTCTATTTTCCTGTCTTTGGAGGTATTCACCATGAAATTGTCGATTCGTCGCCGAACAGCATTCACCTTAATCGAATTGCTAGTGGTGATTGCCATCATCGCGATTTTGATCGCCTTGTTGCTCCCCGCCGTGCAACAAGCCCGTGAGGCAGCTCGCCGCACCCAGTGCAAGAACAATCTGAAGCAGCTCGGGCTGGCGCTGCACAATTACGCGGACGTTTACGATAAGTTTCCACCATTTTCTGGTGGCAGTGGGAGACCACAGGGTGGCTCCCACATGCGAACTCGTCTGAGCGGGTTCGTGGCATTGTTGCCGTATTTTGAACAGGCAAACCTTTCGAACACAATCTCTGCCGTCACCACATCTCAGCCTCCATGGAACAACGTTCCCTATTGGACAACGCCGATGCCGAATCTCCAGTGCCCAAGCGATCCTGGCAACATCCCGCCAGTCGGTGCGCTGCGTGGCAAAAGAAATTATGTGTTCTGTGCCGGCGACGGGGCTGTGGGCAACGGAAACAATACGGGTTCTGTAACTCCGATCGTCGTACAGACTCGCGGGATGTTCGGCGCGGTTGGCTGTTACAGTTTTCGTGACAACACGGACGGAACAAGTAACACGATTGCGATTGCAGAAGCTGCTGCTCCGGTGAAGCGAGATGGACTTGGTGCTGTGGCAGTTGACCTCGGTATTACGAGCCCTGCGGCGTGCCGGGCACTTTATAACAGCGGGACGAAGACGTATGTGAATGGTGGCTGGGCAGCCGACACGACTCGTGGTTATCGTTGGGGTGACGGGGCCGCATACTTCTCAGCCTTCACGACCGCTACGCCGCCAAACACTGCCAGTTGCTTCAACACCGGCACAGGAAATCACTGGTATTCCGGAATGTGGAATTCCAGTAGCAATCATACCGGAGGTGTGCAGGTGGCGCTGATGGACGGTTCATGCCGCTTCATCAGTGAGAACATTGATGCTGGTAACCAGGCAGCAACTGCGCCAGCCGGGAACGCAGGCGGGCCAAGCCCATATGGTGTCTGGGGAGCTTTGGGAACTCGAGATGGTGGCGAAGTGATTGGTGAATTCTAAGCACTTATGCTGTTTAACGCACTTTACGCAGCCCGATTGAAGAAATTCAAACGGGCTGTTGTTTTGTGGTCTTCGCTCGGTCGATTGTCAGACCAGCTTGATGAGATTTCAATTCAGGAGTTACGACGGATGTCATTCTTGTTCAGGACGTTAACAGTCACTTGTCTGTGTGCAATCGTTGCCGGATGTGGTGGGGGCGATGATGCTTTCAAAAAAGCACGACCCAAAACGGTCAGTTCGACGGGTACGATTACCTACAACGGTCAGCCGCTTAAATTCGCCACAATTGTACTGGAGCCACAGGGTGCAGGTGGCGTTGCTGCGATGGGTCGCAGCGATGGCGAGGGACACTTCTACGTGAATGCTTTCCCACCTGATCCTGGCTCTGTTCCCGGAACTTACCGTGTGAGTGTCACGAAGACAGAAGCACCAAAGCAAAATACCTATAATGCAAACTCTCATGATGCTCCTGTTGAGGATGAAGCTTCAGCACCTGTGTCGTTGATTCCACTCAAATTTGCCGAGTTTGATACATCAGGGCTAACCATAGAGATTCCGGCCGAAGGCAGCGAGACACTCACGCTGGACCTGAAGTAATCAAGTAAGGACTGAGACAGAAATACGTGGGGCACGATTCCATCGTGCCGGGCACGTTACAAACGTGCCCCACGTCCGGAAGACGACAGTTATTTCTGCGCCGGTACTAAGGCGACGCGGCATCCATTACGACACGCGGTCGAAAGTGACATTATACACCGCGCGGCCAGGACTGAGGAACGTGTTGTTGAGTGAGCCGCAAGGCGCTAGCCGCGGGTTGTGCATTCGGTCAACACTGGTGACTAGTCCTCAATCAAGTGACCCCCGATAGCACAATCGGAGGAGAAAAAACGAAA
>CAZFDW010000161.1:9684-12032 GCA_964517865.1 uncultured Chitinophaga sp. | reverse complement strand
TGGTCGAATGGGATGCAGGAAGACGTCACAGCGCTTTGTCGCTTTCAAACGAACGACGATCAGATCGCGGATATTTCACAGGGCGGACTTGTGCTGGCTGGCATGTCCGGAGATACCCACGTCGTCGCGTTTTACGACAGCGCAGTTGTGCCGGTGCCCGTGATTCGTCCGGTGACGGATCAATTCAGCGACCGATATCCAGCCGTACCGACGCCGACCAAAGTTGATGAACTCGTCGTGCAGAAACTGCGCAAGATTGGCATTGTTCCATCAGATCTGTGTACAGATGCTGAATTCTTGCGGCGGGTGAGTCTGGACGTTTCGGGTACGCTGCCGACAGCAAAAGAAGTCCGCGAATTTCTCGCGGATACGAATGCTGACAAGCGGGTTCGCAAGATTGATGAACTGCTGGAACGCCCCGGTTACGTGGCGTGGTGGACGACTCGACTCTGCGACTTCACCGGTAACAGCGACGACAAACTGAACAATGTGACTCCCGTACAGCAGGAGGCTTCGAAGCAATGGTATGCATGGATTGAAAAGCGTATTCGCGAAAACATGCCGTACGACAAAATTGTCGAAGGTATTGTGATGGCTGTAAGTCGTGATCCGGGTGAATCGTATCAGCAATATTGTGAAAATGTCTCAAAGTTGTATGCCAAGGACGGCCCGGGCGCGGCTGCGTACGCTGACCGTGCGGGACTTCCACACTACTGGGCGCGTCAGAACTTCCAGACGTCGGAAGATCGTGTGATTGGTTTTGCTTATACGTTTCTCGGCACGCGCATCCAGTGTGCTCAGTGCCACAAGCATCCGTTTGATCAGTGGACTCAGAATGACTTTAAATCGTTTGAAGGTTTCTTCAAGGGCACAACCGCTCGACAGAATGCTCGGCCGGACGCGAAAAGCGAATACGATGCGATGGTGGCCGGATTTGACGGCACTGAGGGTCTGAAGGGGAATGATCTGCGAAAGCTCCTGGCAGCTCAGGTCACGACTGGTGCCACGATTCCGTTGGCGGAAGTGTTCTCGGTCAAAGCAAAAGCAGGTCCCGCAAAACGAGAAAACAGAAAACCGAAGAATGGCAGACCGGATCGCGGCGGTGTTGCTCCTGCGACTGCGAAGATTCTTGCCGGGCCGGTTGTCGATTTGACGGCCGTTGAAGATGTGCGGCAGCCTCTGATGGACTGGTTGCGTTCGCCGGACAATCCTCGATTCGCAAAGGCGTTTGTGAATCGTGTGTGGGCGAACTATTTCAACGTGGGAATTGTTCAGCCGTCCGACGATCTGAATCTTGCAAATCCACCTGTGAATGCTCCGCTGCTGGATTATCTGGCGCAGGGGTTCATCGAACACAATTTCGATATGAAGTGGCTGCATCGCGAGATTCTCAACAGCCGCACTTATCAGCTCAGCTGGATTCCGAATTCGACCAATCGTCTGGATGAACGGAACTTCAGCCGTGCTGTACCGCGTCGCCTGCCAGCAGAAATTGCCTACGACATGATGACTCAGGTAACCCGCAACGATGCGAAGAACGCAGCGTTCGTGACTGACCTGGACAAGCGCGCAGTTGCCATTCCCGGTGCGGCCTTGAAGCAAAGAAACCGTAATCCGGCGGACTACGCATTGACCGTCTTTGGCCGATCGATTCGTGAGAGTAACTGTGATTGTGATCGCACTGAAGAGCCGAGCCTGTTGCAGACAATTTTCGTCCGCAATGACGGACAGGTGCTGTCGATGATCGACGATGTTGATGGCTGGCTGACTCAGGTGGCTGCAGCCAACAACCTGCCGTTCAGTCGAAAGTCTCAACCGGATAATAACGGTGACAGAAACAAGCAGGCTGGTGCAGCGCGTCAAGTCAGGGCCAGGTTCCAGCAGCTACAGCAGAAAATTGCCGAAGCCGAAAAGGCAGGCAAAGAAAAGCAGGTGGCGGCTTTGGGCGACCAACTCAGGAAGCTGAGACAGGAAGCGAAGAGCCAGGGCGCATTGGCACCTGAAGACGATGATGAGTCGTCTGTGGCCGCTGTAGATTCCGACACCACAACGATCTCAACGCCGCCCGTCCCGACATGGAACGTAACGGAAGTGATCAACGATGCGTACCTTCGCACCGTGTCCCGCTTCCCGACGGCCGACGAATTGCAGACTGCCCAGACCTATATCGCAGATTCCTCCGACCCGATTGGAGGTGTTCGCGATGTCTTGTGGGCTCTGATGAATACTCGTGAATTCATTGTGAATCACTAAGAGTCGATCGTTCTTTGAACGACTGCTTGGCGGGTTGTTGATCTGATCGTAGGGTGTGTGAAGCAGAGCGCAACGCACCATCTGATCGTAGGGTG
>CAZFDW010000161.1:0-9584 GCA_964517865.1 uncultured Chitinophaga sp. | reverse complement strand
ATCTGATCGTAGGGTGTGTGAAGCAGAGCGCAACGCACCATCTGATCGTAGGGTGTGTGAAGCGGAGCGCAACGCACCATCTTTGGAAAGCGTCAAAAATTGGTGTGTTCCGTTGTCGCTGCACACACCCTACTTGCAATTTTTTCTACTCAGGAGTTTTCCCCCCGATGGCATTTTTTCGAACATGTGACGGAGTCGGACGCCGTGATTTCCTCAAGGCAGGCGTTGTGGGCGGTACAGGACTATCGCTCGCCAGCTATGCTCAGCTTGTTGCGGCGCGCAACGTGAATCCCGATGCCCGAGCGAAGTCCGCCATCTTTGTGAATCTGAACGGTGGCCCATCGCATATGGACACATTTGACCCCAAACCCGATGCACCGTCGGAATATCGCGGCGAATTCAATACGATTCAGACATGTCTGCCGGGCGTCGTCATCTCGGAGCATCTTCCACGCATCGCCACCTGCATGGACAAATTTACTCTGCTTCGCGGCGTGAGCCATTCGGTGGCAGCGCATGAATTGGGAACGAAGTACGTCAACACGGGCAACCGTCCTCTGCCGTCGCTGGAATTCCCCGGATTCGGTGCGGTCATCACAAAGGAACGCCCCGGGATGCCGGAACTGCCTCCGTTCGTCGCGATTCCCAACAGCGCACAGCGACCCGGATATCTCGGTGTGCGGTACGCTCCGATGAACACGACTGCGACGCCTGTGATCGGGACGCCGTTTCGCGTACGAGGCATCTCAATGTCGGGCGGATTGACAGTGAATGATGTCGAACGCCGGCGAAGTCTGCTCACGCAGCTCGATCGTACGTTCAGTGATGTGGAGCAGAACAGTCAGCTTCTGGAAGGCATGGATGAATTCGGCAAGCAGGCACATACGGTGATTACGTCTGAGAGGGCACGCGAGGCGTTTGATATTGGAAAGGAGTCACCCGACTTTTCGAAGCAATTCGGTTCATCCTCGCTGGGTGCCAGTTGTTTGCTGGCCCTGCGTCTTGTGGAATCGGGCGTCCGCTTCATTACGGTGTCGAACGGTGGCTGGGACACGCATCGTGATAACTGGAACGTGTTGAAGTCCCGCCAGCTTCCTGCTCTCGACGATGCATTGTTCGGACTGTTCACCGGACTGGCTGCGCGAGGTCTGCTGGATTCGACGATTGTGTATGTGACTGGCGAATTTGGACGTACGCCGAAGATCAACACCGAACGCGTGGGACGCGACCATTATCCTCGCAACATGTTTATGCTGCTGGGCGGTGGTGGTGTCAAAGGCGGACAGGTTCTTGGGGAGAGTGATGAAACGGCCAGCATGCCGAAGGGCGACGGGTTCTCCCCGGACGACGTCGCAGCAAGTTTTTACCACGCTTTGGGAATCGATCACAAACAGGAATATTACACGACGACCGGTCGTCCGGTGATGATTGTCCGCGACGGCCATGTGATTCCCGAACTGTTTACGTAGCTCGCAGCGTTTTCGTAGATAAAAAACACTTCAAACGAGACTTCCGGCTTTTTGCAGGAAGTCTCGTTCTGTTTTTGGTATCCTGTCAAGGCCCGGGGTTGCCAATCAGAATTGTACGTTACAGGTGAAGTGATGATCATTCAAAAAGATTACAAATTCTACGCTGCTCATCGCAACGAGACATTGAAGGATAAGTGCAGCAATCTGCACGGACACCGTTACGGTCTGCGTTGCTTTTTTGAAGTTGAACGCGATGGAGATATCAGTACGCTGTTCGGTGCGTTCGATGAAAAAGTCGAGCCTTGGCTGAAGGAGTATTACGACCACGGCATGCTCATCAATATTAACGACCCACTGTACGACTCGCTGAAGGATCATTGCCGGCGCACGGGGGAGAATTTCAAGATGAAACTGTTCAACGGCCCGACGAGCGTTGAGAACCTCGCATGGATGCTGTTTACGGAAATCACCGAGATGGGATTCCGTCTGTCTCACGTCGAAGTGCGCGAAACTGACACTTCGGTCATTTCCTACACACGCGAAGACTGGATTCGGGATAACCGTTACTTTGCTTCTGTCCGCAGCCCGGCCGTCGCGATGCCTTCTGCGTCGGCAGCCTCCCGTCATTTATGATTCCCGGTGTTTTCGCTGCCAGCCACAATCGATAGTTGCCCGTTGTTCGGGGGCGGCGTACACTGCTCAGTCGCCAGCTTGTCGGATGAACCTGTGAGTGCCCCGGAGATGTCTCCGCGATCGATCTGCACTGGACCATCAAACAATCAATGTGATTGTGTCATGGTGGCGTTACGGCCAGCGGCTTCCTCGAAAGACTTTGGATATGAAACACGTACTGTCTGCTCTGGTTGTGAATCAACCTGGCGTGCTGGCACACATTTCCGGCATGTTGGCGTCTCGCGCATACAACATTGACAGCCTTGCCGTTGGTGCGACTGAAAACCCGGATTTTTCCCGTATCACTTTTGTTGTGAACGGTGACGAAAAAACACTGGATCAGGTCCGAAAGCAGCTGGGCAAGATTATTACGGTGGTCAAGGTTCAGGATTTTTCAGGTCGCGATTTTGTCGAACGCGATCTGATGCTGATCAAAGTCAGCACGGAGAACGGTCGTCGAGGTGAAATCCGCGAACTGGTCGATATCTTCCGTGGCCGCATTGTCGATGTCGGTGCGTCGCACGTGATGATCGAAATCTCCGGTCGCGAGAATAAGATTGAAGCCTTCATCGAACGTATGCGGGAATTCGGAATTCTGGAAATGGTCCGCACCGGTCGCATCGCGATGCTGCGAGATCGCACGATTACCGAAGACTCCGTTGCTGATGAACTCAACGAGGCCGCCTCGACACCCGCGATGTAGTGCCGACTGCCGTGGAGTCAATGAGCCGAATGGCGCTAGCCCAATGGCACTTGGTTGAGACGCGGAATACTTTTAACCGCGGATTTTGCAGATGAACACACGGTGCCCTATCCGTGAAATGTGCGATATCCGTGGTCGAATACTGAGATTGAAATCAGTCAGTAGATTCCCAGCAACAGTTCTGCGATCTTTGCGTTCCCTTGCGGCTAAACCCCTCGCTTCGTGATGCTTTTCAACTCATGAATGGCCGCAAGAGAGCGCAAAGATTGCAAAAGGAAACACCGCTTTTGACCA
The DNA here is from genome assembly GCA_964517865.1 of uncultured Chitinophaga sp. Lineage (GTDB taxonomy): Bacteria > Planctomycetota > Planctomycetia > Planctomycetales > Planctomycetaceae > SXXK01. Next base: position 6,446 of record CAZFDW010000161.1, on the reverse strand, counting down.
CGAAGGATCCGGCGGGGGCTTCGCCTGCAACCGCGGCACGCCCGCATCGTGAGCAGGCATCGTGAGCAGGCGTCGGGCATCACTCCTCGAATCGAACTCTAAATGAATCATTGCGACTATTTGTGTTCATCCGTGTCCATTCGTGGTTACGTCACTTTACACCTTATCGGCCGTCGGGCAGACGTACGGTTCGCGGTATTCACGAGTCAGCATCGCATTGGCTGCGTCGTTGTTGGTGAATAATTCTTTTTCGGTGTCGAATTCCAAAAACGCCCCGAGTGACATCCGGTACTTGTCCAGATCGACGCCATTCTTTTTCAGATGTTTGACCGTTCGATCCAGCGTCGCCTGATTGTCGTCCAGACTCTTGATGCCGCTCAGATAGGTAGAAATCTCAGTGACCGGCAGGCGGTTTTCTTCGCCCATGTAGTACGAGATATTGCCAAGATGGCTGATCGCGGCGGACAAATGACCTTCGCGCACGTCCGCGTTCAGTTCTTCCACTTTGCGTGACTGTACGGCTGAGACGAAATTCTTGAAGTGTTCACCGCCACCCTTGAATTCGCGAACGAGATTCTTGTCCTTGTCGAACACAGAACAATGATCATATTGATCCTGGACCAGATACCCTTTCGAACCGTAAAACACGACGCCGATCTTGTTATCCTTTGTGCTGCGGAACAATATGTTTAACTCTTCATCATCGCTGTCATCAACACTCAGACCGCGGGTTTCAAATACGATGCACTTCGTGCCGTAGTTGTAGATTGACACTTCTGTATTGCCCGTATCGCCCGCATCCACATAATCCGGATTTTCACGTTCAGCTTGATATCCCAGACGTCCGCCGTACGTAAAGATCGTGGATGGATGCGTGTCGATCCCAAGACCCCAGCGTGCGACGTCGGTCTGATGTGGCCCCTGGTTGCCGAGGTCACCGTTTCCGTAATGCCGCTGCCAGTGCCAGTCGTAGTGAAATTTCTCCCGAGTGCATTTTGGGTCGGTCAGAGACGCCGGACCGCTCCACAGGTCAAAGTTAACGTTGGCAGGAATTGCATAATCGCCTTTAGCTCCAATGCTCTTGCGGCGTTTGTAGCACAAGCCGCGTGCGAAATTGACTTCACCAATACCGCCTTCCCGGATGAATGCAAAGGCTTCAGTAATTGCCTGACTGGATCGACATTGCGTTCCGACCTGGCACATGCGACCGTACTTGCGAGCGGCTGCGATCAAAGCCGTCCCTTCATGCACGTTGTGGCAGACTGGTTTTTCGATGTAGGCATCTTTGCCTGCCTGCATCGCCCAGACGCCGGTGAGTGCGTGCCAGTGATTGGGTGTGGCCGTACTGATGAAGTCAATGGATTTGTCGTCGAATGCCTGACGCATATCAATGACGGGCTTCGGGCGAGTGCCCTGTTTCTTTTCGATGTCATCACACCGACGATTGGCGACCGCTTCATCCGCATCGACAATGATGCGAATTTCTGTACGTTCGTCCCGCAGGTATTCATCAATATGTGAGCCGCCGCGACCGTTCGCACCGATAACGGCCACTCCCATTTTTTCATTCGCTGATATTCCTGCGCGACCGATCGCCGGCGCAACCAGAAAAGCGGATGTAGCGACGGCAGATGACTTCAGGAATCGGCGACGATTAAACTGACTCATGGCGGAACCTTATCAGGGTGGGAATACGAAGTGGGGGGACTCAGCGTGTCAAAGTCGGAGGTCGTCTGTTACAACCATCAATACTCAGATCCGCATGGAACTCGATTTTCCAGGCGGATGCAAGTGAAGACGGCATTTTCGTCACAGCTGGCCAGTTTGTGAACCTACGCCGTATGTAGGGTGGGACAAGCGACAGCGCCGGCCCACCAAACCGGTTAGCTTCTAGACTCTAGACTCTTTGCGATCAGGTAGAACGAGACTTCCGATGTCGGGCAGAATTCTGATTGGAACGGATGAGGCTGGATATGGGCCAAATCTTGGACCACTCACGGTCGTCGGGACTGCATGGCACCTGCCCGGTGACGTTGAACCTCAGGACTTGTGGGACGAACTGAAGTCGGTACTCACAAGTATGCCGGAGCGTGGTGATCAACGATTGTTTGTGGCGGATTCGAAGAAAGTTTTTTCGCCCGGCGAGGGCCTGGAATCACTCGAAGTCGCCGTCCTGTCGTTTCTCAGCCTCCTCAATGTTGACACTGCGTCCATTGATCAGTTGTGTCGTGGCATCAGCATGTCGGAACAGGTTAGTCCATTCTCCGATGCGTATGCATCCGAACCATGGAATATGACGCCTGGACTGAAGTTGCCGGTTGATTCCAGCGATGATCACATCCGCGAATGGGTTGTCACATTGAATGCGGAACTGGAAAAACGCGGGATTCGTTTACTCGGTATCCGAGCGAGGATCATGTTCCCGGAAGAATTCAACCAGTTGGTGGCGCAGACGAATTCCAAAGGAGTGGTTCTGTCGAATGCCACGCTGCAGTTGGTGCGTGACCTTTTCGATTCGTGTGCCACAGTTGCGGCTTTGAGCGACAAGCCGACGCTTGTCGTATGTGATAAGCACGGAGGCAGAAACCGGTACGACGAATTGATTTCGCAGCACTTTGACGATCAGTTTGTGTTTCGTCTGGAAGAATCGCGTGAAAAATCCAGATACCGCATGGGTTCAATGGACTTCTGTTTTCGCACCAAGGCTGAAGAATTCCTCCCCGTGGCCCTCGCGTCGATGGTTGCCAAGTACACGCGAGAAGTCCTGATGCACCAGTTCAATCACTTTTGGGCGAAACACATCCCGGGACTGAAACCAACGCAAGGCTATCCGCTCGATGCCAAACGTTTCCGCGACGACATCGCCATGAAGGTGGAGTCGCTGAATGTCCCCATGGATCAGCTTTGGCGAAGCCGATAAATTGATCGCAGAAACGTTCTGTGCCAAAGGCACCAAATGTGAAAGCCCAGGGCAACGCCGTGGGATCTTCCGAAACAATAAGCGAAAGCCCTGAAAGGGCATCGCCGTGAAGGATTTTTGGTTCAACGACAAATGAATTCGCGGAATGGAATTGGTGTCTGGACCGCTCATCGACGCTTATGAACGCTGATGGCAGCTGAGATCCAGCCTGGGTTCGATCCGAAGACCTCTTCCAACGGGTGACTGCTCTGAAGTCACCACACGAGGATGCCGTTATTTCCCTGCTTTTCTGCTTTCATCAGCGTTTATTCGCGTCAATCAGCGGTTCAAAAATGTGTATCCTCGACGTCCTCAATTCTACTCACGTCTCGAGCCGGGCATAGGAAGCCTTCACAGATTCATTTCCTCCATTTTGTGGTGCGCACATCATTTGTTGTAGACCCCGATTCTTGCGGCCCGATTTGAGAGTATTGCCGAGCCACATGTTTTACGGGTACACCCAACCCCAGCGGGGTTCCACAACAAAGCCTGAGGTGCGCCGCAACGCGCCGACCCCAGGCTCTGTTGTTAAACCCGTTCCGGGTTGAATCACACGATTTCGCTCTAAAAAATCCTTCACCGCGTTGCCCAAAGGGGCGAAATGATCGTGCATCCCTATCACGCTCTTTCAGGGCTGCCACATTTGTGTTGCCACTTCCTGGGGCGATGCCCCAGGCTTTCACATTGTGCCGCGTTGCGGCAAACCGCTGCGGGAATACGATCCGTTGTTGCGGCAACAACCACCCCATTTGTGACTCGTCCCGGCAGGGACGAGCGAGTAACCGTGATGGCGGCGCTTGATTACACGAGGCTCAAGTCTTCCCGGTCGATCTCCAACTCGACATTCGGCAATCCGATTCAACAATTCATCGCACTCCTTCCGCAACGCCTCACGCGACATCAGCCCGCTCGCCTGCACGGCCCAGCCGGAGAGAACGAACCATCTCAGGAGCCTTGCAGCGAACGTGAACTGGGCTCAGAGAATCCTTGATGCATCGGATATCTAACTCCGAACTCCAGCCGCATCGTCAGCATCTGTTCCGGGTTGGCGCATTAAAAACCCTCTCTGGTCATTTTCAATCAGCGTCCCAGAACGACATCGATTCCATTGAGAATGGCTTCCAGTTGCCGGCTCGAAAGCTTGCCGTTGCGTTCAGTGAGCTGCTGCTTATCCAATGCCACAATCAGAGAGACATTGGCGACCGAATCTTTTGGCAGCCCAGTGACCCCCGTCTTCAAAAGTACATTTCCTGGAGCAGTCGCCCATTTGAGATTGCTTGTCAACGGAACGCAAACGACTGTTCCGATCCGACTTCGATTCATCGCATCACATTGGACGACGACGACCGGGCGTCTGAAACCGGGTGCCGAACCAGTCGGCTCGCCGATGTCGGCCCACCAGACTTCGCCCTGTGCGATTACCATTCCGCTCGCCGCAGCGTTTGTCGCGCGGCCTCACGGGTGAAATCATTCAGCGCAGGCCCCACCTCATCAACCACTCTGTTCATCGCCGCCGCGACCTGGTCGTCGTCGTGCCGCGCAACGAATTCGGTCAGAGCCCTGGTGTAGAGCTGACTGCGCGAAGTCTGTAATCGCTCCGCCAATCGCTCTGCTTCCTCAAAGACCTTATCTGGGATGGAAATGGCAGTCTTCATACCAAGAGTATAACTGAATTGGCCCGCACGTCAAGAAGACGATATTTCCCAGGGACCCGAAAAGGTGTCAGACTCGAATGGCATTGTCAGCCTTCAGCGCGGGGCGATGCCCACGCGGTTAAACGAACTCGAAATCGTGTCAGACTCGAATGTCACTGTCAGCGATTGAACAGGAACCCGGGGCTGTTGATGAGTGCCCAGGTGAGATCTTCGGTGGCCTCTTTTGGTGTGGCGACCGTGCTGAAATATTCAACCGTGCGTGTCATTTCTTCGGCCGATGGTTTTCTGCAGAGTGTTGAAAGGTAGACCGTTTCGATCAATTGTTCGTTAGTCGCTCCGGCTGCAATTGTTTTCGCGATAATGCCTTCCGGATGGGCGATTGCATCGCCGATCGTAGGGCCGTTGACCATGTTCAGCGTCTGCCCCAGACTGACGTCGCTTGTGCGTTCGCATTCACATGGTGATTCGCGCGGAGCGCGTCCAAACATGTCGAGAAACGCAACTTCAACCTGAGAATCCGGCAATTCAGACGCTCGAAACCCGGCAGGAACGCCGGGCAACGCTCGTGGTGCTCCAGTCGCCTGAATAATGGCGTCGTATAACTGTTCCGCTGACAATCGTCGCGGTACAGCGTGTGAATAATTCATCGTGTCGTCGTCATTCCACGGGTTACTCTCCAGGCTGCGTTGATATGTGGCTGACGTACAGATGAGGCGAATCAGCCGCTTCAGGTCGTAGCCGTTTTCCGTAAAGTCCTTCGTCAGCGCATCGAGCAATTCTGAATTGGAAGCTGGATTGCTGGCGCGGATATCATCAACAGGATCAATGATGCCGCGGCCCAGGAAGTAACTCCAGTAGCGATTGACGATGCTGCGTGCGAAGTAGGGATTCTCTTTGGCTGTCAGCCATTGTGACAATTGCTCCCGTCGATGTGCACTGGCATTGACTGCACCGGCATGTGAAAACGGAAACTTTGGCGATGCCGGCTGATTGGTCGATGGGTTAACCACCGCTTCCGGCGATGCGTTGGTAAATACAAATTCGTCACCGTCGGGAAGAGCTCGTCGACCGACGTCGGCAAAGTACGCGGCAAGTTCGTAGTACTGGTTTTGAGTCCAGCGTTCGAAAGGATGGTCATGGCATTGATTGCAACTGAATCGAGTGCCCAGGAAAACCTGCGTCATGTTTTCCATGACCAACTTCGGTTCGCGGGCAATGCGGAAATAATTGGCTGCCGGATTTTCCAGCGTGCTGCCACCGGCAGTCATCAGTTCAGAAGCGAATTGATCGTAGGGCTTGTTGGTGGCAACCGCCTGACGAATCCAGTTTCGAAACGCCCAGACACCGCGTTCAGTGACGGTCTTCCGGCGATTGAGCAGCAGGTCGCTCCATTTGAGAGTCCAGTGTTCGACATATTCCGGACGTGACAGCAAGTGGTCCACCTTTGCCGCTCGTTTGGCGACTGGTTCTGCCGTGTCCGCAAGGAAGGCATTGACTTCTGCAATCGTTGGCGGCACACCGGCGATATCCAGGGAAACACGGCGGAAAAACTCGGCATCGTCAGCAGGGCCGGAGGGAAGTAGTTTCATCCGCTGTAATTTTGAGTTCACCAGGCCATCGATAAAATTCTGCTCCGGCGATGGCGTCCATTCGTATCCGTCACGGTTGCCCAGAATTGAAACGGGCGAGGCCGCATAGTTGCCTTCAAAGCGAACCAGAGCGGCTGCCTCACCACGCTGCACGGCCTTGATCAGTCCCTGCTTTGAAACTGTAGCCACTTCGAAGTTGCTGGTTTCAAATACAGCTTCCCGCGTCACATCGCGGGTTGATCC
>CAZFDW010000160.1:0-12081 GCA_964517865.1 uncultured Chitinophaga sp. | reverse complement strand
CTTTTCGTGGCTGGAAAACAACACCTCCTGTCGGGCTGTCAGATTCCAGAATGGTTTCGTGTATTCGGAGTAATCGGAACCTCACATTCAACGCGAAGGATTCGCCGAGTCATCCGGACCTGCATCCTGCGGCGATAATCCCCGGAAAGGACCCTTGATTTCGAAATTGCATCAAGCATCACCCCAGTGCATATTGAATAGTTTCCCCTACTGTCAAGGCACGGATGTTTCCACATTTTCGAAATCGCATGACCGGAGATCTGTTCAATGAGAAGTATTCTTTCCCTGTTGGCTGTGACTGTACTGAGCTGTTTCGTTGCACCTCAGTCTGCAGAAGCGGGCCTCTTTGGTTGTTTCAAGCCCAAGTCGTCTTGTTGCGACCCATGCTGCCCGCAGCCAGAGCCATGTTGTGCCCCGACTCCAACATGCTGCGCACCTGCACCCGTGTGCTGCGAACCGGAACCGTGCTGTGATCCATGCAGCAAACCACGTGGTGGACTGTTTTCCGGGATGTTCAAAAAGTGCTTCCGCCGCCACAGCTGCGACCCATGCTGCCCGGCTCCGGAGCCTTGCTGTGCCCCGGTATCATGCTGTGCCCCGGCAGCACCAACTTGCTGTGCTCCAGCCCCGGCACGTTGCTGCGGAATGTGATTCCACACCATCAGGTCCATTGGAAAAGCGAAGACCGGTGACGTTTGTCCCGGTCTTTTTTCGTGCGCGGAAGTGCGGCCAGTTGCAGTGTGTCGTCGCTTCCTGAGTGATTGTGCGTATTTGCAATATGACTTCATCGATGCCAGCACATTCTCCACAGGCAAATGCGGCAAGAAATAATCCTGGCACCCCGGTGACAAGGCGCGAGACTGAACGTTTCCTGTATAGATGCTGGCCGACGATCAAGGCGACCACAATCATCCCTTCAAGCCCTGCACCAATTCCTTTGCCCTGAGGATCACCGAAAGCACCAACGAATGGACTCAGGAGACGAGGATGGCACAATCGTTTAACCGCGTGGGCAACGCCCCGCGCGTAGGAATCCACCTGGCGGGACGTCGCGAGCGCGGCCCGCTGGGCACGCGGTTAAACAGCCAATTCCTACGGCGTGCCGTTTGGCTGCAATGCGTGGAGCTGGTCCAGGGTGGGCGGTGCGGTGGTGTTTGGGATTGTACATGGACGAGGCCATCGCTGTGTTGGGGCCTACAAGTCGCCGGTCAGCCGTTTACTTTCCGTCAATCGTGCGATCAGTCCCAGCGTCGCGAGGGCATCGTGAATGGATTCGGTCGATCGGCGGGATCCGCTTCTGGCGGCGTCGGTGAGCCAGAATCGGTCGGAGGCAACATCGGCATGAGCTGTGATATGGGATGACTGAGCGTGCATCGCGTGATTGAGTGCCAACGCGAGGCGTTCAGAATTCACGGGTTGGTCGCAGGCGTTGAGGACATGCGACTGCCGATCATCCTCAGGGATTGTCATGGTCAGCGCGACGTGTGGCGTCACGGCCAGATCCTGCGTGCTGCGACAGATGATTTCCAGACCTGTTGCCCGTGAGATCCACGCCAGACGTTGCTGCAACAGGACGTCATCAGTTCGCACAAGGATCCGCAGCCCGGACTGCTTTGGATACCACTGCAGCAGCCAGTCTCGATAGCGATCTTCGAAATTCACGACGTCGTGAGAGCCTGATTGCCGAGTCAATCGGCGAGCCCAGCGTCTGCGGACTGCGGTATCCGGCAAACGAAGTTTCAGAAAAGCTGCCGCCTCGAAACTGACGTGTTCCAACTGCACCCCGAAATCTTTCCAGACGACCGGGACCGCATCGCCGCAGCGATCGAAAACGTCCACTCCGGCCCACGCATTCGGCGATCCCGCACCGGTCACCAGAATCGCTCCGCAGCTCTCGTGAAAACAACGGGCCGCTTCCTGAATCGAAGCGGCCGTGCATCGACCGACATCCATCACCGGCAGCCCGAATTCCCGGCTGGCTGCGACAACACCGATCGCCAGATCAACCGACGCACTGCGTCCATCGTAACCTACAATCACGGGCGCAACGGGCTGAAATTCAGCAGCAGATATCTCTGGCGGCGTCACGCCTGAGCGCCCCGGTCGAGTCAAATGCGGGAATCGCCCGGCCTCAGCGTCAACATCGTCCGGCGCTGATTGCTCATGCAGACAGGCACAGAAGATTCGAGTCAGATCAGCGGCGGTCTGGCGATCCAGATCATTAATGTATTGGCCTCGAATGCCAAACTCTGTTCGCCGTATTCCGTCAATCCGCTGACTGCGAATGCGTTCGGTTTCGAGCACTGTGCGTTCAGCCAGCCCCTCCGAGTCAAATCGCCATTCGCATTGATCACAGCCCGGCCATGCGGCATTCAGTCGCGCCAGATGAATCGCACGCGAAACAGCAGCGGAATTTCCCGGACAGACAAATGGCGAGCCGGACACAGGTGTCAGCCGGTCCAGCAGCTCATGCGAGGTTACGCGAAACGGTTCGATGGGCATTTGAGTTCTTAACGCTGGTAGATGGGCAGATAGCCGTATTCAATCGCCAGTGCCAGCACGGACAAAGAGGTCGAATACACTTTTCCAGCCTGGCGTTCGGTGCCGTCTTCCGGGTTCCAGAAACCGGTGGGATTCTGCAGGTCCAGGATTGTGCGATAGAGTGCTTCACGCGACTGACGCCATTCGTCGCCACCGACTTTGAACAAACCGACGGTGCAATAATAGGCACCGTAATAGAAATACTGCTCGCCTTTTGTAAGTGGCCGCGACAGAATCAGGTTGGCCGCTGCCAGAGTTTCTGCGGTCCGATGTTCTCCGCAGACTTCCAGTGCCACGATGCCGGTTCCCGATCGAGTCACAGAACTACCGTGACCGACCATGTATCCAAAGCCTCCGTCGTGTTTGACATGCAGACGTCGAATGTAAGCGATCGCTCGGTCAATGTTTTCCGCCGGGACGTCGCAGCCGATATCTTTGGCGGCTCGCAGAGCCAGCAATTGCCATGCGGTCACGCTCAGGTCTGAGTCACCGCTGGTGGGTTGATACCGCCAACCACCGTCGTGTTCTGCTGGCTTCGGGTGATTCTGAGCATCGACGATCAGCCGGATGGCTTTCTGCAGGGCCTCACGGCACTTTTGGGATTGAGTCGGATCAACCATGCCGGTGATTTCGGCCAGCATCAGCGTTGCGATGCCATGACTGTACATCGGCCCGTGGCTGCGTTCCTTGCCGACAAGCAGTCCGTTGGCATGCTGCTGCGACAACAACCAGCCGACTCCGCGCGTCAGGTGGTGACCGTACGGACCTTCTTCCGGAACATGTCCGCCTGCCAGAAACGACATGATCGCCAGCGCGGTGGTGGCGGTGGATTCGCCGAAGTCACTGGTTGTCCATGCGCCGGAAACCTGCTGTTCCGATGCCAGCCATGACAGCGCGCGACGAATCGATGCGTCCAGCTTCTGATTCAGCTCATCGTTTTCGTCGGCGGAAAATGCCCTTGTCGGTGCGAGTCCCGCAGCGGCCAGACCGCCGAGCGTGATTGACAGAAAGTCGCGTCGTGAAGCGGAACACGGGCCGATGCGAGCTGGAAGCAGGAATTGATTCATGGGTGTGTACCGCCAAACAGAAGAGGCCCCGGAGATGTCCCCGAGGCCTCATTATTTAACCAGAATCGGTGGTAAATCGCTATTGCGATTCCTATGCGTATTCGCGGTTCTTTTCCAGACCTGGCATCGGTATCGGGTACTTGCCTTTTTCGTCGGCCTGGAGTGGTGACATCGATTCCATCGTGAGTTTTTCGATGTCCGGCGCAAATTCGTGCTCGCTGTTCATCATCTGCTCGAGCGTCATTTCCTGTCCGGTATGCGCGGCCATGCGGCCCATGGATGTCACAATGCTGGCCATGCAGCCGCGTTCCACTTCGTTGTATTTTTCGTTCTTGCGGATGGCAGCGATGAGATGCTTCCATTCGTCTTCATACGGATTATTCTTTTCCGGCTGAGGAAACTGCCATGCGATGTTGGCATCATCTTCTTTGTGCCCCTTGTAGATGCGGGCGCGCGATGGCCAGTGCGATGCAGATGAAATCACGCCCAGGCCTTTCGTGCCATGCGCGTAGCTGGCAAACTCCTGGTAACAACCGGGAATGGTACGGCCATTGACGAATAGTTTCGTGCCGTCGTCAAACGTGTACTCCATCGAATACGTGTCGAAATTCTGATCGACGTTGTCGCCGCGGTAGTGACGTCCACCGCTGGCCTTGCAACTGACCGGCCACGAATTCTTCATCCAGCATGACTCATCAATGTTATGAATGAGGAAGTCACTGACCGCTCCGCCACTCAGCCAGAGGAATCCGTGGAAGCGACTGATCTGGTACAGCAGTTCGCTGGCACCTTCCGGCTTGGGTCCGGTTGCTGCAGTGCCGGTTGGGCCAGCCATGCGATAAGCGCGCATCATGGTGATGTCGCCGATTTCCCCATTCTGAATGCGGTCGAACAATTCGCGGCGCGCTTCGCAGTGACGGCACATCAGGCCGACCGCGACCTTCAGGTCTTTCGCAATCGCCTTGTCGTTCAAGGCCAGCATCCGCCGCGTTGTGGGGCCATCAACGGTGACCGGCTTCTCCATAAACACGTTGAGGCCCTTTTCGATGGCATACGTGTAATGGACCCAGCGAAAAGCCGGAGGAGTTGTCAGAATCACCACGTCGCCGGGCTTCAGACAGTCCATTGCCTTCTGATAGCCGTCGAAACCGACGAAGCGACGTTCTTCGGGCACGTCCAGCTTGCCGTCAGCAGCATGTGACTTGTTCAGATTCTCATGACTGGCCTTCAGATTCTTATCGAACACGTCAGCCATGGCAATGAGCTTGATCGGCCCATTGTCCACGGACAATGCGTTGCCGGCAGCGCCCGTACCACGACCGCCGCAGCCGACGAGGGCAATCTGAATCGTGCTGTCCTGAGCGGCATACATTCCGGATGCTGCCCCGCTGAGCAGCGTCGTGGCTGCTGCTGCGGCTGTTGTTGATTTGAGAAAGCTTCGTCGTGAGGCTTCGGAGAGGTTGGTCGTCATACAATGGCTCCGGTACTGAATCTTGGAGGGAAAGCGATCAAGCCCGCGACTTGCAGACGTGAACGAAAAAAATGGCCGCGCTGATCACTCAGCACGAACATCTGAGGCAGGTGTTTGTTATTATTGCGTAGAACGCACGCCAAAGGAAATGATCCGGCCGAATGATTCTGTTTCCTCTGCCACTGTCCGACTTCGAATATTACATGCTGGTCGATGATCGACCGTCGCATCCGATGGTGTTCGTCATGGCCGCACAACTGTCGGGTGCGTTTCAGCAGTCAGCATTGCAGCAGGCGCTGGACGAACTTATTCAGTGCCATCCATTTCTGAATTGTCGCGTCGCCGACATTCCGGGCCGAGGCTGGTGCTGGACGCCGCTGACGACCTGCGCTGCGGCAGCGACTTCTCCAGGCCGGCTGGAATGGATCGACGGCGATGAACCGTCCGTCACAGAATTTGTGCCGCAGGTGCGTTCGATTGATCTGAGGTCCGAAGCTGGATTGCAGGTTGTCGTGCGAGCGTCACGGACTCAGGCGCGCCTGGTCCTCTACATTCATCATGTCTGCGGTGACGGTATCGGAGGTGCTCAGATTCTTGGCGAATTGTTGGCACGCTATGGTCAGAAGACGGTGGCGGCTGATGCAAAGCGACCTGTGTTTGACGAAGTGCGGAAGGAATTGTTGCTTGAACGAGAAAACTACGACGCCGGTGATGCGACAGCCGAAAGGCAAAAAAGATCGCTCAGGAAGACGGTTGGAAAAATCTCCCGCCTGTTGTTACGAAAACCCGTCATGTTGGCTCCGTCTGTCGTTTCTGCTGCGCCAACGTCTGCCTCAGCGCTGGCATCTGCACCGGCCATTCAGGAAGCCGTAGTTTCCAAAGCCTCGCATCGAAAACTGCGCGCTGTGGCAGCCAGGCACGGCGTTTCGATCAACGATCTTTTCATTGCTCAGTTTCTGCTGCACATTCGTCGCTGGAATTCCAGAACCCGGCCCGACACGGGGAAATGCTGGATCCGTCTGAGCATCCCCGTGAGCATGCGGACTCGGGTTCACGATCATATGCCCGTGGCCAACGTCGTGAGCTATGCGTTCGTGACTCGGCGGCAGCGCGAATGCGATGACATGGACGCACTGGTGAAATCGATTCACCGCCAGACGGGCGATGTCGTCTTCAATCGGGAAGGAATCGTGTGCCTGAAGATCTTCAAAGTGCTGCGAAAATTTCCGCGCGGGATGAAGATGTTTCTGAGTCTGAAGTCATGCCTGAGTACCGCCGTGCTGGCAAATATCGGCGATATCCGGCGCCGCTTCAGCGGTCGCTTTCCACTCGACAACGGCAAATGGATCGCGGGCAATGTGCTCGTCGAACGTCTGACGGGCGTCGCCCCCGTGAGGCCAAATACGCGCGCCGCCGTGTCGATCGGAGAGTACGCCGGCGAATTATCAATCAGCCTTCGCACGGATGCCGCGATGATCAATGTGGCAGATTCACAGCGATTCCTGCAGGAGTTTGTCGAAGCTCTGGAGTGCTTGGTATCGGAGGTCAGGGACGCTGACGATGCGTGATGGAGCCACTTCAAATGCGACTCGGCGGAACGACGTGGACTAACGTGGATTGCGCACAGAGTAGGCCGGACCAAGGCCGCCGCGTGTGCCGGAACAGCGCAAACCCGATTTTCGCATTGTGACACGTTCTCTGCAGGACTTGCGGTCGACTGGCGGTCGCCGTTCCGGCTTTTTGCCGGGTTTGCTCGGTCCGGCCTACCCTGCCGTACGCAATCTCCGCTACGGCCAGGCAACCTGTAACACGCAGCCGGATTGAGTGGCGATGAACAGGCGGTCGCCGAGTGGGCCAGTGCAGATGTGGACGGGTGGATCCTGCGAGATATCCACGGCCCACTGAATTGTGCCTTCGAAGTTGAGCCAGAATATTCGATTCTCCAGCGTCAGCACGGCGACGCGATTCTTCGTGGCCGAGGCCGATACGCGGCTCGGGATGCCATCAATCGCGAACGATCCCAGTTGAGTTCCCGCGCGATCGTAGACCTGAACGCCGTGGTTAAATGCCGCCAGAAAGATTCGCTTGCCGCCTTCTGAAACCGCCATGTCGCCGGCGTTGTTCATCAGACGCTCATTCCAGATTTCCTTGCCCTTCAGGTCGAAGCGGCACAACTGACCAAACTCAGCCGCACCGATCAGTTCCGGTGCTTCGGCGAGAAACGTCAGATGTTCCATGGCTCGTTTCGTATCGATTTTGGCGATTTCCTTACGATCGGCCGTGACGATATGCAGTCTGGCAGCATCGCTGCTGAACGCGATATGGCTGCCGTGTGGAGAAATCGCAATGCTGACAATTCGACCAGTGATCGAAGCATCCCACAGCGGTTTTAGCCTCGCATCGAAACACAACATGCGGCTGTCACCAAGCACCGCAACACCGATATCTCCGCTATCGGACCAGACCAGTTTGCGAAGCCCGACGAAACTGCGATCTTCGACAAGGCGATCGCCGTTCTGATTCATCAAACACAGATGGCCGGATTCAGTCCCGACCAGCAATGTGCGAGCCTCGTCTGCAAAATCAAGCGCGACCACACCGTCAGGAAAGAAATCTTCAAAGATTTCCGCCGGCCTGGAACCGTGGCTGTTGTGAAGCAGTGGTGAAGCCACGCGGTCTGCCTGAATTATTTGCGGGTGAGGCGAGTCTGCAATTCTTGGATCGCTGCGGCGACGTCCGCATCAGCAGAGATCTCATCCGAAGTCCGACCGCGGAAAAAAGTGACCTGCATGTCTTCCGGTGCAGGCACCACTACGTCCGGAACCAGGCCCTTGCCGGAGTAGTTCCCATGCGAAGGCGAAAAGAATTTTGCGGTGGTCAGTTTCAGACCCGTTTCGCCTGGCAGATGAATGATGCTCTGCACCGACCACTTGCCGTACGTTTTTCGTCCGACAATTGTACCACGACGATGGTCTTTGATCGCTCCGGCAACAATCTCGCTGGCACTGGCACTGTTTTCGTCAACCAACAGCGTCAACGGATAATGACGCACATTGTTGCCATGTGCCTGAAAGATCTGCGACTGCTCTGGTGCACGGCCTTCTGTGGAAACCAATACGCCACGATCGATAAAGCGTTCAATCACGGCTGCAGCCGTTTCCAGCAGACCACCCGGATTGCCTCGCAGATCCCAGATGAGCGCCTTCATGCCCTTGCGTTCCAGGGTCCGCAGCGCTTCATCCAGTTCCTCAGCCGTATTGTTCTGGAAGCCTTCCATGCGGATGTATCCAATGCCCTGGGTTTCATCCAGCATCACGGTGCGGGTGATGCTGCGAATCTGAACGCGCTGTCGAGTGAAAGTACCGGATTTCTGAGTTCCTCCGGGGGATTCGAAAGTCAGCATCACCTGACTGCCACCGGAACCTCGCAACAGTCGAGCCGCATCGTCGGTAGAAAGATCGCGACAGTCCTGACCGTCGATCGCGACGATGTAATCATCCGGCTGTAGTCCACCTTGTTCAGCCGGACTGTCCAGCAGCACATTGACCAGATGCATGCCGCGTCCTTTGACTCCCTTCATCTCAATGCCGATACCGACCAATTCTCCCTGAATACTTCCGAAAAGATCGTTGTATCGATCGGGCGTGAGAAAGTTGCTGTATTCGTCGAGTGCATTGCAGCCGCCAAAGATGTATTCCATGACAATCGCCGTACCGGAAATTCCAAGCTCGCGATCGCAGAGTTCACACACCGTGGTGATCGCCGATCGAGCGTCCATGCGAGTTTCGAGCCGCCGATTCCAGTAGTCCTTGATCAGAACACTTCGAACTCGTTCGATGGCTTCGTCATTCCCCGGTTTCACATTCCGACCAAGAAACTTCTCGTTCTTGAGCGCCATGTACAGACTTTCGGTTCCATGCGCGACAAAGCGTGTGGGTGAAACGCTGTCAACGTATTCATATTGAACGCGGGAAAGAATGTCTTCGTACAGATCCAATGCTTCTGCACGGCCTTTGTTGAGCAATTGATTTTCGAAGCTGCGATCCGAATAGCGTCGATCAACGCCGAAGTGAATCCGTGTGCGACGCAGGGCATACTTGAGACCTTCGTCGTTCTGCCACTCCTCAAGTGACGCTTCATACAGCGTGATGGCTTCGACCCACTGCCGACTGCTCTCAAGTTGTTCGCCGGCCTGTTTGGCCTGTTCGGCATCGGTATAGCGGGAAAGATCCACGCCCGAATCGTCCTTCGCTGTCGCTGTCGGCGAAACCAGCAATGCGGCCAGCGCAAACAACACAATCGACCGGATTCCGCAAGTCCACATACTCATCGGCATGACTTTCCTCTCGATCATCGCTGCAGGATCGTGCAGTTTCTGATCAACTGTCTCAATAGCTCGTCACCGAGCGGCGTCATGCCTGGCGATTGATTTCCTCCCTGAATTCAGACTCTCATCATATTCACGATCGATTGCGCTTGCTGCGAGTGAACATTTCCGCCCACCGTAGCAATAACCCTGAATCAACTTTACGACAAAACGACTATATGGCGAGAAAGCTGGCTGGTCAAATGCCGAATCCCGGTACAGCTTTCTTCTGCGGCAGAACCGTGAAAGTCCTCAGAATTCCCGCATTCTTAGCTATCTTACAATACACGCCTGTCACGCCTGTGTTCGGATTGCAGCGGTTGCACGCAAAGCTTGCCCTGGTTGCGTCGGATGCAGACTGCCGGGGGGCGGGGGGGGTGAGTTTCTACGATGGGGTATCGTGGTGCCCTGCTCAAGTCTGGCGAGTCGCGGAATGCCTGTTTGACGTTGACTTCACAGCAGAGGGTTCAAAAGTGCTCGCGGGCGAAGTCGTGTGTTCGATCGAGGCGGCGCTGGCTGCGTAGAAAGAATGATTGCCGGGACATTTTGAACCAGGGAACCGCAATGAGCAGAACATCATGGATAATTCGAATTGTGTGTCGATCTGTCGCAATCGTCTGCTGCTGCTGTGTGATTCTCATGCCGGCGGAATCGTGATGATCAGTGGCGACCGACACTCGTCTCGGCGGAGCGAGACAACTAATTTCGACGACTTGAGAGGCTGAGAGAGCAACCGGCGCACAGAAACCGTTTGATGGGAACGCACAGAGCATTGACAAGCGGCCTGATGTACCACAATTCTTACGAATTCTGCTACGAAACCATCCGGCTCTCCGTGTGTACCTTGGTTGAGTGAAGTTCAGTTGAGTGACAACCTCAGTTCAGGGGCGAGTAGTTCCCGCAGTTTTTCGAGTGCTTTGAGTTGCAACTGTCGCACTCGTTCCTTGGACAGCCCCATATCGGCGGCAATCTCACGCAGCGTCCGCGCCTGACTGCTTTCTGACTTCAGCCCAAAGCGACTTAACAGAATCTGATGTTCCCGTGCATCGAGGACGGATTCAGCACGCGCCAGCAAACTATCGACAACAGCCTGAGGATCATCGCAGATGGGTAGTTCCAGATCCCTGTGTGGCACGGCCGAAAGTATCTCAGACGCAGCATTTGGAAAACGTTCCTTGCGACGCTGACGCATTTTCCAGACGCGATAGAAGTGCCGCTGAATCGAATGTGTGGCATACGTGCTGAAGCGAAAGCCGCGTGAGTAGTCGAAACGGTCAATGGCCCCCAACAGGATCATGCAACCGTCACTGCTGAAGTCGTCAACATCGCCATTCTGAGACGAGAACTTTCTGGCGATACTGGAGACCAGTCGCAGGTTCGAATTCACAAGTTGACTGCGAATCTGTTCAACCAGATTCAGCATACTATCGATCTCATCCATTGCGCGCTTCGAAGGTGCCGAAGGAGACAGCCGACTGCGGAGCCTGTGCACGCGGAAACGCAACAGGTTCAGGGCCCGAAACAGCAGTTGCTCCTGTTCGAAAGTGAGCAGCGGCGCGTCCGAATTCCAATCGCGGAACACGAGTACTTCGTCAGCATCCGGATCTGTCAGGGTTGGCAGGGACTCGCGATCTTTGATCGCTTGTGTCCGGAGCGATTCCATCAATTCGACTACTGCCTGAACGGGTGTGGAGTCTCCTTCCAGTCTTTCGAATTCACTTGCCGGAATGAATCGCAGTTCCAGCGCCAGCAAGGCAGTCGCTCGGAGTTGAGCCTTTGAACCAACCGTCAGTTTCTTTGGAGCAGACTCACGCAACGCCTGCGGACGACGGTTCGATGAAGACTGTGACTTGAGTTTATTCGGCATCTGACACGCTCCAGTTCGTTTACAACGGTCATGCTTAAACGTTCTTAATCCTAAAAAACATTCACATTATGTCAACCGGAATGGTTTTTTAGAAGTAACCCAGATAAGCAGAAAAGACATTCAATTTCCGAAATTACACAAAATATTCAGAAAAAATGGCCGGAGAGTAAACGTTCTCTTTAATGAAATATCATTCAGTTTTCTCGGCGCGCTCCGCAGACTGAGATTTATGAAGCCCGCGTGGTTGAAACAAGGGGCATGGTTATAGTGCCCACCACGCAACATGGCCCTCACTTAAGACACTCCGATGGTTTACGAAAACTGTCGCATAGAAATTTGGCGATCTCATGATCACAATCAGATGGGATGCTGAAGATTGATACCTTTGAATATCGTCGCCAGCGAATGCTGGAGTTGTTTCCCGCAACAGCATCGGCCAGGGAAGCTGCAAACTCATGACGCAGACTCCCGCCGTTCGTGTCCGAGATCTCAACCGTCATCCGGTCCGCCCTGACGGCAGATTCGTCGTCTACTGGATGACGGCCTATCGGCGGCTGTCATCCAACTTTGCGCTGCAGCGCGCGGCGGAACAGGCTCGCGCGCATCAGAAGCCGCTGTTGATTGTTGAAGCGCTGCGGCTGGACTATCCGTGGGCAAGTCGTCGGTTGCATGCATTCGTGCTGCAGGGGATGCGTGATAACCTCGACCATGCGCGGCGGCATTTGCATTGTTACGTACCGTTTGTGGAAACTCTTGCAGGCCAGGGCAG